>NZ_JBIUBV010000004.1:0-375729 GCF_044548405.1 Streptomyces sp. NPDC052040
TTATCCGGTATTAGACCCCGTTTCCAGGGCTTGTCCCAGAGTGCAGGGCAGATTGCCCACGTGTTACTCACCCGTTCGCCACTAATCCACCCCGAAGGGCTTCATCGTTCGACTTGCATGTGTTAAGCACGCCGCCAGCGTTCGTCCTGAGCCAGGATCAAACTCTCCGTGAATGTTTACCGGTTATCCGGTGCAACACCACGAGAGCGGTGCGAGAGGAGGAATAATCCCCTCGCACACAGCGTCCTCGCTGTGTTTTTTCAAAGGAACCTCGACCATCAGTAGCCTGATGGACGGGGTATCAACATATCTGGCGTTGACTTTTGGCACGCTGTTGAGTTCTCAAGGAACGGACGCTTCCTTTGTACTCACCCGAGAGACTCTCTCAGGCTTTCCTCCGGGCGCTTCCCTTCGGTGTTTCCGACTCTATCAGACCTTTTCTCGATCCGATTTCCTCGGTGCTTTCCAGGTTCCCGCTTCCGCGTTTCCCTTTCCGGCTTTCCAAACTCTATCAGTGTTTTTCCGTCTCTCTGACCACTGTCTGCAGACATGCAGAAGTGATCCCGAGATAGGATCTGACAAGTTGGGTGCTGCCGGGCACAGGACGCTTGGTCAGCATCGCTCGCCCCAAGGCAGGAGTACGACTGTACACGCAGCCATGGTGGGGCGCAAATCGCCTGGGCCGTACTCCTGGGCCTGTCAACCCATATGTCTCATGCGGAACCGTCACTTCATATGACATACGCTGCTGCTCAGTGCGCCGTCCGGGACAGGCAGTGACGGCCCATTTGAATCTCCACCCCCCGGGAGGCTTCCCATGACCACCGTGACGTCCCCTCTTGCAGGACGTGCGATCGCACTGGCCGCAGTGCCCGACCCCGTCTTCTCCGGAGCGATGGTCGGGCCCGGTATGGCGATCGACCCCGTGCGCGAGCCCGTGGAGGCCGTCTCCCCTGTAGAAGGGGTCATCGTCTCGCTTCACCCTCACGCTTTTGTCGTAGTGGATGGAGAGGGCCATGGCGTCCTGACCCACCTGGGCATCGACACCGTGCAGCTCAACGGCGAGGGCTTCGAGCTGCTCGTCAACAAGGGCGACACCGTCACGCGCGGTCAGGGCATCGTGCGCTGGAACCCGGCTGCCGTGGAGCAGGCCGGTAAGTCGGCCGTGTGCCCCGTCGTGGCTCTCGAGGCCACGGCCGATGCCCTCTCCGGTCTCCGCGAGGACGGCGATGTGAAGTCGGGCGACCAGCTCTTCGCCTGGCAGTGACGCCGCTGCCGTAGCGCATGCGGCAGAACAGACAACCATCGCGGTGGCGGGGCTCGCCGCACGATTCGGAGACGGGTGAGATGGAGACAACGCTGCGAGGCGTCGGTGTGAGTCACGGTGTGGCGATCGGCGAGGTCCGGCACATGGGCACGGCGGTGCTGGAACCGCCGGCGAAGCAGATCCCGGCGGAGGAGGCCGAGCGCGAGCAGAACCGTGCGCACCAGGCCGTCGAGGCCGTGGCGGCCGATCTGACCGCTCGGGGCCATCTCGCGGGCGGTGAGGCGCAGGCCGTGCTGGAGGCCCAGGCCCTGATGGCCCAGGACCCGGAGCTGAGCGCGGATGTGGACCGCCGAATAGCCGTCGGCAGTACAGCGGAGCGCGCCGTGTACGACGCCTTCGCCGCCTATCGGGAGCTGCTGGCCGGTGCCGGGGAGTATCTCGCCGGACGCGTGGCCGACCTGGACGACGTGCGGAACCGCATCGTCGCCCGTCTTCTCGGCGTCCCCATGCCCGGTGTCCCGGACAGCGACGAGCCCTATGTCCTAGTGGCACGTGACCTCGCCCCCGCCGACACGGCTCTGCTGGACCCGGCTCTGGTGCTGGGCTTTGTCACCGAGGAGGGCGGGCCGACCAGCCACAGCGCGATCCTGGCCCGCGCACTGGGTGTCCCCGCCGTGGTGGCGCTCCCGGGTGCGGCTGAGCTGGCCGAGGGCACGATGATCGCCGTGGACGGCTCCACCGGTGAGATCTTCGTGAACCCGACCGAGGACCGGAAGGCTCGGCTCGAGGCGGACGCGGCGGAGCGCAGGGCAGCGCTCGCGGCGTCGAGTGGGCCGGGGGCCACGGCCGACGGGCACAAGGTGCCGCTGCTGGCGAATGTCGGCGGTCCCGCGGATGTGCCGGCCGCTGTCGCGGCCGGTGCCGAGGGTGTCGGTCTGTTCCGCACAGAGTTCCTCTTCCTGGACGACAGCAAGCAGGCTCCTTCCGAGGAGAAGCAGGTCGAGGCGTACCGGCAGGTGCTGGAGGCCTTTCCCGAGGGCCGTGTGGTCGTACGGGTGCTCGACGCGGGTGCGGACAAGCCGCTGGAGTTCCTGACCCCGGCCGACGAGCCGAACCCCGCGCTGGGTGTGCGGGGCCTGCGGACGCTGCTGGACCACCCGGAGGTGCTGCGCACGCAGCTGACCGCGCTGGCCAAGGCCGCCGAGGGGCTGCCGGTCTATCTCGAAGTCATGGCGCCGATGGTCGCCGACCGCACCGACGCCAAGGCGTTCTCGGACGCCTGCCGTGAGGCGGGGCTGCGGGCGAAGTTCGGCGCGATGGTGGAGATCCCGTCAGCCGCGCTGCGGGCACGGTCGA
This sequence comes from Streptomyces sp. NPDC052040, assembly GCF_044548405.1. Taxonomy (NCBI): domain Bacteria; kingdom Bacillati; phylum Actinomycetota; class Actinomycetes; order Kitasatosporales; family Streptomycetaceae; genus Streptomyces; species Streptomyces sp. NPDC052040. The sequence goes on from NZ_JBIUBV010000004.1 coordinate 2,624, forward strand.
TCCTCCAGGAGGTCGAGTTCCTGTCGCTCGGGACGAACGACCTCGCGCAGTACACCTTCGCCGCGGACCGCCAGGTGGGTGCGGTGTCGCGTCTCCAGGACCCGTGGCAGCCCGCGCTGCTCGACCTGGTGGCGCTGTCCGCGGAGGCCGCCAAGGCCGAGGGCAAGAGCTGCGGTGTGTGCGGCGAGGCCGCCTCGGACCCGCTGCTGGCGTGTGTGCTGACCGGCCTGGGTGTCACCTCTCTCTCCATGGGGGCGGCGTCGCTTCCGTATGTGCGGGCGACGCTGGCGAAGTACACGCTGGCGCAGTGCGAGCGTGCCGCGTCGGCCGCGCGTGCGGCGGACACCGCGGACGATGCGCGCAAGGCGGCTCAGGCGGTGCTGTCCGGCGAGTAGCCGGAACGGCGCCGTGGCGTCGGATTTTTTCTGCTCAGGGGCGCGCCACCGATAGGTGGGGCGCCCCTTCGCGTGCCGCTTAGGGCACGCCCCGGTCAGTGGGGGTGGTCCCGCATGGGTTCGTCGTCGAGGTCGGGTGGGGTGCTGTAGTCGACGCCGGATTCCGGGGAGACGAGGTCGCCGGTCTCGACATCGGTGCAGTAGGCGTCGAAGACCTCTCCGGCGGTGAGAGGCTCCAGTCGCTCACCGCGCAGGCGCCAGCCGTACACCCGGTCCGTGCTGTCGGGCGCGGTGGTGCGCATCACGAGTCCGCCGGCCGCACGGGTGGCGATGCCCAGGGCGAGGACGGTGGTGAATTCCAGGGCTTCCGCCTCGTCGATGCGGTGTGTGCCGTCGGGTTCCTCGTCCGCGTGGAGTACCGCGACCAGGGTTTCGGGGGGCACCGAGACGCTGCACACGAGATGGCGGTGGCCGGGGCCCGCGGTGTCGAGGACGCGGGTGAGGAGATGGGAGGCCCGGGCGCAGGCGGCGTGTCCGATGTCCTCGCCGCAGGAGGCGCAGGCGCCGAGGCCGGACAGCACGGTGGTCGCGTACTGCCAGGTGATCCGGCGGACGGCTTCGTCGACGAGGTCCGGGAGCAGCTCCTCCAGGGGCTGGCCCTCGTAGGGGATGACCGGCCCGGTGGCGGCCAGTTCGGCCGTGAAGCGGGTACGGCTGGACGGGGCGTCGGGTTCCAGGCCGCGGTCGGCGCAGAACGCGGCGTACTCCTGGGGGTCGAAGAGGGTGACGGTGGTGTGGGTGCCCTCGGCGGTGAGGGTCCTCAGCAGGGCCTCCATCTGTTCGAGGTAGGTCGTGTGGTCGTCGAAGGCGAAGCTGCGATAGCGCCGCATCGCGGTGAAGTCGTCCTGGTCGGTCAGCAGGCCGACGGTGCCGGCGATCTCGCGGCGCAGCATGCGCCGCATGGTCCGGTGCTCGGTGTGTGTCATGGCTCCCCCTGCATGCAGTCGATCGGTCATCACACACAGTAATCAGGGGCGCTGACAATGCCCGCCGGTCGCGGTGACCGGCGGGCTGGGGGCGGGGGGCGGCCGGAGGGGTCAGGCGCGTTTGCGGGCCAGGTCCTCGTAGAAGTGGAGCAGTTCGAGGTTGTCGATGGAGCCCGGGTTGACGGCCTTCTCCAGGGGGGTGCCCTGCATCAGGCGTTTGACGGGGACCTCGATCCGCTTGCCCGTGAGGGTGTGGGGGATGCCCGGGACCTCGATGACCTCGTCGGGGACGTGGCGCGGGGAGAGTTGTTCGCGGATGGTCTGCTTGATCCGCTTCAGGAGCGCCTCGTCCAGGACCGCTCCGGGGGCGAGATGCACGAAGAGGGGCATCCAGTAGCCGCCGTCGGCCTGTTCGATGCCGACGACCAGGGACTCCTTGATCTCCGGGAGGCGTTCGACGGCCTCGTAGATGTCGGCGGAGCCCATGCGTACGCCCTGGCGGTTCAGGGTGGAGTCCGAGCGGCCGTGGATGATCACGGAGCCGCGGGAGGTGAGGGTGATCCAGTCGCCGTGGCGCCACACCCCGGGGTACATGTCGAAGTAACTGTCGTGGTAGCGGCTGCCGTCGGGGTCGTTCCAGAAGTGGATCGGCATGGAGGGCATGGGGTTGGTGACGACCAGTTCGCCGACCTCGTCGACGACGGGGCGGCCGCTGGGGTCCCAGGCCTGGAGGTCGGTGCCGAGGCAGGGGGCCTGGAGTTCGCCGATGTACACCGGGAGGGTCGGGACGGCTCCGGCGAAGCAGGAGCACACATCGGTGCCGCCGCTGACGGAGGCGATCCAGAGGTCGTCGCCGACCTCGTCGTGCAGCCAGGCGAAACCGTCCGGCGGCAGCGGGGATCCGGTGGTGGCGACGCACTGCACCCGGCTGAGGTCGTAGTCGTGTGCCGGACGCACTCCGGCCTTGCGGCAGGCCATGACGTAGGCAGCGGAGGTTCCGAAGAGGGTGGCTCCGGTGCGCTCGGCCACGCGCCACTGGGCGCCGGTGTCGGGGTGTCCGGGGCTGCCGTCGTAGAGGACGATCGTGGTGCCCGTCAGGAGGCCGGAGACGAGGAAGTTCCACATCATCCAGCCGGTGGAGGTGTACCAGAAGAAGCGGTCCCCGGGGCCGAGGTCGCAGTGCAGGCCCAGCTGCTTGAGGTGCTCCACCAGGATGCCGCCCTGGGACTGGACGATGGCCTTGGGCAGGCCGGTGGTGCCGGAGGAGTACAGCACCCACAGGGGGTGGTCGAACGGGACCTGTTCGAAGACGGGCTCGATGTCGCCGGAGGTCAGGTCTGCCCAGTTCAGGGCGTTTTCGGGGGCTTCGGTGCCGAGCAGCGGGATGTGGACGACGGCGCGCAGGGTGGGCAGTTCGCGGCGCAGCTCGGCGACGGTCTCGCGGCGGTCGTGCTGCTTGCCGCCGTAGCGGTAGCCGTCGACCGTGAACAGGACGACGGGTTCGACCTGCTGGAAGCGGTCCAGCACACTGCGCGCGCCGAAGTCGGGGGCGCAGGAGGTCCACACCCCGCCGACGGCGGCGGTGGCGAGGAGGGCGACGACGGCCTCGGGGATGTTGGGGAGGTAGCCGCTGACGCGGTCGCCCGGGCGTACGCCGAGGGCGCGCAGTTCATGGGCGAGCGAGGCGACCTGGCGGCGCAGGTCGGCCCAGGTGACCGGGCGGGGTTCCTGGGATTCGTCGACCGCCAGGATGGCCGGTTCGTCGGCGCGGTCGGCCGCGGCGCGGAGGGCGTGTTCCGCGTAATTGAGGGTGGCGCCGGGGAACCATGCGGCGCCCGGCATGGACCGGCTGCCGAGCACCCGCGTCCAGGGGGTCGAGAAGCGTACGTCGAACCACTCGGTGACGGCTTCCCAGAAGGTGTCGAGCTGGTCCACCGACCAGCGGTGCAGGGCCGCGTAGCCGCCCTCGGCAGGGGCCTGGTGGTGCTCCGCCGCCCAGGCCTGGAACCTGGTGATCTGCGCCCGGGCGATGCGGTCGGCGTCGGGCTGCCAGAGCGGCAGTGGCTTCGCTGAGGTCATGGGTCGGCTCCCGGACTGGACGCGTGGTGTGCGTGAGTCGCGCACGTGCTGGGGTGTGCGCGGTACGCGGCTGACAGGGACGATGCCATGTGATCGACTTCTGCACCAGGGTGCGCCCCGCTTGGCCGGCGTCGTGAACCTGTTCCCCGGGCTCGGGTGAACGGTAGTTGAACGGCGCCTTGGGGCGGGGATGTCGATGACAGGGTGAGGAGCATGAACGGTCGTGACCTGGTGCGTTCGGTGAAGGCGGTCGGTTCGGGGGGTGCGGTGCAGGGTCTGCGCACCGTGCGGGCCGCGTGGCGCAGGAGGCGTGCCGACGCCGCCGGGTTGCCGCGGCGGGGTGCGGAGCGGGCGCGGGTGCCCGGTCCCGTGCAGGGTGCCCAGCCCGGTCCGGGGGGCGGGATCGTGCGGTTCGCGCGGACCGAGCTGCGGATCAGGGTGGCGGTGAACGGGGCGGTGTTCTGGGGCTGGGACGGGGCGGAGCCGGAGCCGTCGTACGCGCTGGCGGGCCGGTGTCCCGCGCCGGATCCGCGGGCCGTGCTGGAGCCGGACAAGGACGGCGGCTGGCGGGTGGTGGCGGAGCGCGTCACGGTCGCGGTGTCGCGGCACGGTGCGATCGAGGTGCGCACACCGGGTGGCGTGACCCTGCGGCGGGAGCTGCCGCCGCGCTGGTGGGAGCCCGTGGACGGGGGCGGGGGCCGCTGGACGCAGCGGTCCGAAGTGGCGTCGGACGCCCGGTTCTTCGGGCTGGGCGGACGGGCGGCGGGCCCTCGTCTGCGGGACGGGGCCTACCGGCTGTGGAACACGGATCCGGGCCGCCCCTTCGGGCCCGGGGACGATCCGCTGTACATCACGATGCCGGTGCAGATGGTGGTCGCCGACGCGGCCACTCATCTGGTGTTCCTCGACTCGTCGTGGGACGGCACGGTGATCCTGCGCGAGGGTGAGGAGGGTGCGGGCTCCGGGCACGACCGGCCGGGCAGCTGCGAGGTGCGGATGGAGGGCGGGCCGCTGCGCTGCTGGGTGGTGGTGGGCACTCCGGCGCGGGTGCTGCGCGTCTGGGCGTCGCTGACCGGGGCCGCGGCGGTGCCGCCCGCGTGGGCTCTGGGGCACCATCATGCGCGGTGGGGGTTCGGCAGCGCGCGGGAGGTGCGGCGGGTCGTCGCGGGCTATCGGGAGCATGGCCTTCCGCTCGATGCCGTCCATCTGGACATCGATCACTACGACGGCCACCGGGTGTTCACGGTCGACGGGGAGCGCTTCCCGGATCTGCCCTCGCTCGCCGCGGAGCTGGGCCGGGACGGCATCCGGCTGGTCTCGATCGTGGACCCGGCGGTCAAGGCCGAGCCGGGCGATGCCGTGTTCGACGCCGGGAGCGCCGAGGACGCGTTCGTTCGCGACGCCTCGGGCCGACCGGTGGAGGGGCTGGTGTGGCCCGGGGAGTCGGTGTATCCGGACTTCACGGACCCTCGGGTGCGGCAGTGGTGGGGCGGGCTGCTTCAGGAGCGTCTCGCGCAGGGTTTCGAGGGTCTGTGGTTCGACATGAACGAGCCGGTGTCCTTCACGGCCTTCGGGGAGAACACACTGCCCCGCTCGGCCCGGCATGCGCTGGAGGGCCGCGGGGGCGACCACCGGGAGGCGCACAACGTGTATGCGCTGTGCATGGCCCGGGCCGGGTACGAGGGGCTGCGGAGGCTGGCTCCCGGGAAGCGGCCGTTCCTGTTCTCCCGCTCGGGATGGGCGGGGATGCAGCGTTACGGGGGGACCTGGTCCGGTGATGTGGCCACGGGCTGGCCCGGGCTGCGCGCTTCGCTGTCCCTGGTGCTGGGCCTCGGACTGTGCGGAGTGCCGTACTCCGGGCCGGATGTGGGGGGCTTCGACGGCAGTCCGTCGCCCGAGCTGTATCTGCGCTGGTTCCAGCTCGCCTCGTATCTGCCGCTCTTCCGTACGCATGCGAGCCTGCGGGCCGGACGCCGGGAGCCCTGGGAGTTCGGTGACGAGGTCCTCGGCCATGCGCGTGCGGCGCTCGACGAGCGGCGCCGTCTGCTGCCGTACTTCGTGACGCTGGCGCATCTGGCGCGCCGTACGGGGGCGCCCTATGTACGGCCGCTGTGGTGGGGCTCTCCCGAGGACCGGGGGCTGCGGGACTGCGAGGACGCCTTTCTGCTCGGCGACGGTCTGCTGGTGGCGCCGGTGCTGGATCCCGGCGCCGGGCGGCGGACGGTCTCGCTGCCGCGGGGGCGGTGGTACGACACGGAGACCGAGGAGGTGTACCAGGGGCCCGGGCAGGTGGTGGTCGAGGTGTCCAGGGCGCGGATACCGGTGTTCGCGCGGGCGGGCGCCGTGCTGCCGGTGCGGGGTGCGGACGGCGGTCTGGAGCTGGAGGTCTGGGCGCCGGTGCGGGGGCGCGCCGGGGGCGGCCTGGTGGTGCGGGACGCGGGCGACGGCTGGGGAGAGCCGGAGATCGAGAGCTACACCGTGCGGTGGAAGGGCCGTCGGCTTGTGGTGAGGCGGGAGGGGGACGGGAGCCGGGGGGAGCCGGGGTGTCCGGTGCGGGTGCGGGGGGTTGAGGACGGGGGTTGAGGGGCTGGGTTTGAGGGGCTGGTGCTGAGGGGCGGGGCGGGCCCGGGGGCGATCGCGGGGGGGCGGTTCGCGCGGGGGTGCGGGCCTCGCGCGCGGTGGGCTGTGCGGGCCGGGGCGCGGGGCAGGGTGCGTGCGGGCGGGGCGCGGGCTGGGCGCCGATGTGGTCCCGGCCGTGCCTTACCCGTACTGGCCGTCGAACCATCCCTGTACCGCGCGGGTGTGCAGCGGAAAGGCGAGTTCGGCCGGTCGGCGCAGCAGGTGCCAGCCCTCCGTCTCGTCGGTGGCGGCGGACGGCGGCAGATCGGCGGCAGGGCGCTCGGGCAGGAGTCCGAAGAGCAGCAGATGGCCGTCGGGCGAGCTCATCGCGTCGATCAGCCGGACGTCGCGGGCCGCCGCGTCGATGCCGGTCTCCTCCCCGAGCTCGCGGACGACGGCGTGCCGCCAGTCCTCGCGGTGGTCGATGAAGCCCCCGGGCAGGGCGATGCCGCCCAGTGCGGGCGGAATGGTCCGGGTGATGACGACCAGGGCGGCGCCTTCGGCGTCGTGCACGGGCTGGAGCGCCACCGCGACCGGCAGCGGATTGCGGTAGACGACGGTGCCGCAGACGGCACAGGCTCGGGGCCAGCCGGTGAGGTCTGCTCCATAGGGCGCTCCGCACCCCGAGCAGTGGGAGCCCGGCACGGAGTCCCTGGAGGGGAACGGGGATTCGGACACGGGCGGACTGTATCCGATCGCGCGGAGGGCGTCTTCCCTTTGCGGTCTGTCCCGACGGCTGCCGGATTCCCGATGCCCGTGACACACTTCTGACGTTCCGTCAGGTCGGGGAAGGGTTCTCCGGCCCGCCGGGCCATTCGGCTCGGCAGGCCATTCGGCTCGGCAGGCCATTCGGCTCGTTGGGCAACTCGGACCGCCGGGCGACTCCGGCCGTCGGGGTCACTCGGCTCGTCGGGCCATCCGGCTCGGCGGCCGCTTGTCGTCGGATGTCTGACCGGGAGGTGCCGTGGCGCGTGAGTTCATCCCCGTGGTGGCCGGATGGTTCGCCGGGGAGGGGGACGGCTTCCATCTCCTCGGCACGCGCTGCTCCGCGTGCGGCTCGGTGCACTTCCCGCGCGAGGACACCTTCTGCCGGAACCCCGGTTGCGGCGGAGTGGATCTCACCGAAGCGTCACTGTCCACAACGGGGCGAATATGGTCGTACACGGACGCCCACTACCCGCCCCCGTCACCCTTTGTGACGAACCTGGAACTTCCGTGGGAGCCCTACGCGTTGGTCGCGGTGGAACTGGAAGCAGAGCGGATCGTGGTGCTCGGGCAGGCCGTTCCGGGGGTGACCGCCGCCGATCTGGCGGTGGGCATGGAGATGCGGATCGTCCCCGGCGTGCTGTACGAGGACGCGGAAGCGGTCTGGACGACCTGGCACTGGCGGCCGACGGGGGTGGCGGTATGACGGACGATGTGGCGGTGCTCGGTGCGGGAATGCACCCGTGGGGCAAGTGGGGGCGCAGCTTTGTCGCGTACGGAACGGCGGCGGCGCGTGCGGCACTTGACGACGCGGGCGTCGACTGGCGGAAGGTCGGCTCGATCGTGGGAGCGGCCACGGTGCGGGGCGGCTATCCGGGCCATGTGGCGGGGGCGACCTTCGCCAGAGCCCTGGGGTGGCAGGGGGCGAGAGCCACGACGGTGTACGCGGCCTGCGCATCGGGGGCTCAGGCGGTCCTGGCGGCGCGGGCGCAGATACTCGCGGGGCTGGTGGACGTGGTCCTGGTGGTGGGGGCGGACTCGACACCCAAGGGCTTTCTGCGTCCGGCGGGCGGGGAGCGGCCGGACGATCCCGACTGGCTGCGGTTCCGGGTGCTCGGGGCGACCAATCCGGCGTACTTCGGGCTGTACGCCCGTCGGCGGATGGCGGTCCACGGAGACACGGTGGAGGACTTCGCGCGGGTCAAGGTGAAGAACGCGGCGATGGGGGCGCTCAATCCGCACGCCCGGTACCGCAGACCGGTGACCGCGGACGAGGTCACCTCCTCCCCCGTCGTCGCCGATCCGCTGCGGCTGCTCGACATCTGCGCGACCTCGGACGGCGGGGCGGCACTCGTCCTGTCGAGCATGGAGTTCGCACGGCGGCACGGGGCGGCGGAGCCGGTGCGCATCAGAGCGGTGTCGACGGTGACACCACGGTTTCCCAACACGGTGCTGGATCTGCCGGACATCGCGACGGACTCGGCGGTGGCGGTGGATCCGCCGGAGGAGACCTTCCGCGCCTCGATCACGCGGAGCGCCTACGAGGAGGCGGGTGTCGGGCCCGAGGACCTCTCCCTCGCCGAGGTCTACGACCTCTCCACGGCCCTGGAGTTGCAGTGGTACGAGGATCTGGGGCTCTGCGCGGAGGGCGAGGGGGCGAAGCTGCTGCGCGAGGGCTCCACGGCGCTCGGCGGGCGTATACCCGTCAATGTCAGTGGTGGACTGGCGTCCTTCGGGGAGGCGGTCCCGGCGCAGGCGATTGCCCAGGTGTGCGAGCTGACGCGGCAGTTGCAGGGCCGTGCGGGAGAGCGGCAGGTGGCGGGGGCCCGGGTGGGGATCACGGCCAACCAGGGTCTGTTCGGGCATGGTTCGGCGGTGGTCGTCCTGCGGTGACGATCGGCCGTTGCTCCCGCGCCGGAGCGCACCCCGACCGGTAGGGCCGGAGAGTTCAGTGCACGGTCGGGTCGGCGGGTGGTGAGGGCGGCCGGTTCGCGTGCCTCCGCGGGCCGTTCACCATCGATCACACGCTCCGTGACGACCTGGGAATGCTGTGTGAACAGGTCATGAACTGGGCCTCGGGGCGCGGCGGTGGCGTCATCATGCTCCCGTGCCCTCCTGGATGGATACTCTCCGCTTCGCGTTCCAGCCGGTGGTCAATCTGACGACGGGAGGGGTCACCGCGCTGGAGATCCTCGCACGCCCGGAGACCGGCGACATCCTGGCCGAGGCCCGCCGCGACCCCGAACTCGACGGGAGACTGGCCGCGTCGGCCGTCGGGGCCGCGGCGCGGATGGACGCGCTGCTTCCGCTGCACGTCAATGTGTTCGCCGGAACCCTCGCCGATCTCGGGGGGCTCGCCGCGCTGGTGGACGCGGTGCGCGAGGCGGGGCGGCTGCCCTGGGAGGTGACGGTCGACGTCGGGCCGCCGTACACCCATGTGCCGCACCGGGCCCTGCTGGAGGCCGTCGCGGTGCTGCGCGGGGAGGGCTTCCGGATCTGCGCGGACGGGATCGGGGACGGTGACCTGCCGTTGCGGCTGCTGTCGGATCTGGCACCGGACCTGATGAAGCTCGACGTGTCGCTGGTGGCGCGTCCGGCTGCGGTGCGGGGGATGCGCACGCTGTGCGAGGAGTTGGGCGCCCTGTTGTCGGTGGAGGGGGTGGAGACGGAGCGGCAGTGCGCGGCGGTGACGGCGGCGGGAGCGCAGTGGGCGCAGGGCGACCTTTTCGCGCCTCCGTCCCGGCTGCCCACCGCGGACGTATACCTTCCGGGCCGGACCGCCGCGGTGCCGCCCGCACCGCGCACCGGGCCGTCGGTGCGCCAGTTCCTGCGGCCCGCCGCGCTGCTGCCCGCGACGGCCTCGGCCGGGCAGGTGCGGGCGCTGCTCACCGGCTCCCCCGAGGTGTCCGGTGTGCTGCTGGTGGATCCGGACGGGGTACCGGTCCGTTCGGTGCACCGCTCGCGTTTTCTGCTGTCGATGTCGGGACCGTACGGGCATGCGCTGTACGCCGACCGGCCCGCGGCGAAGCTCGGCGACCCGCCGCGGACGGTCGGGGTCGGCGCCACGGCGTGGGAGGTGCTCGATGTGGTGGCGGACGGCGAACGGGACCGGACCTCGGACGATGTCGCGGTGGTCGACCACGATGGGCGGTGTGTGGGTGTGGTCCGGCTCGCGGACCTGGTACGGGCGCTGGCCGAGACACGGGTGGAGGAGGCGGCCGGGCTCAACCCGCTGACGCGGCTGCCCGGTTCGGACGCGATCACCGGGGAGGTGGACCGGTGGATCGCGGAAGGGCGGATGTTCGCGCTGAGCTGGCTCGATGTGGACCACTTCAAGCAGGTGAACGACGGGGCGGGGTTCGCCGCCGGGGACGATCTGATCCGCGCGGTGGGCCGGGCGCTCCAGGGCGCGGAGTCGGGGAGCACCCGGGTGGGGCACATCGGCGGGGACGACTTCCTGGTGCTCGCCGATCCGGAGGGGCTCGATCCGCTGGCCGCCTCGGTGCTGGACGCGTCGTGGTCGGCCGGAGGGCGGGCGGTCACCCTCTCGCTGGCCACGGTGGTCTGCCCGCCCGGCAGTGTGACCGACCACCGGGAGGCCGCCGCCTGTCTCGCCCCGCTGAAGCGGGCCGCCAAGGCGCTGAGCGGGGCCAGTTGGGTGCTGGGGCGGCCCGGTCTCCCGGGGCACGAGGTACGCCGTGGCACGGCGGCGGACCAGCCCCAGGCCCAGGCTCAGGCGGGCGAACCGGCCTGGGGCTGACACGCCCGTTCGCAGACGGGAGCACCTCGTGCGCACCGGCGCTCCCCCGTCTGATCGAGTACGTGGCACGGGCGGCCCTGCGGGAGGTCAGGTGGTGACGCTCGCGCGGTGGTCGGCCGTGGACTCCATGGTGTGCCGGACGAGCCCGACGAGGACGTCCTTCACCGACTCCCGGTCGCGCGCGTCGCAGAGGATCACGGGTACGCCGCCGTCGAGGTCGAGGGCGCGCCGTACGTCGTCGGCCGGGTAGGCGGCCGCGCCCTCGAAGCAGTTGACGCCCACGACGAAGGGGATGGAGCGGCGCTCGAAGTAGTCCACGGCGGCGAAGCAGTCCTCCAGACGGCGGGTGTCGGCCAGGACGACCGCGCCCAGGGCGCCGGTGGCCAACTCGTCCCACAGGAACCAGAAGCGGTCCTGGCCCGGTGTGCCGAAGAGATACAGGGCCAGGTCCTCGCGGAGGGTGATCCGGCCGAAGTCCATCGCCACGGTGGTGGTGTGCTTGCCCTCCACACCGCTGGTGTCGTCGACGGGGCGCCCGGCCTCGGTGAGGGTCTCCTCGGTGCGCAGCGGCCTGATCTCGCTGACCGCGCCGACGAGAGTCGTCTTGCCCACGCCGAATCCGCCGGCCACGAGGATCTTGAGCGTGACGGGCTCCACCGGCGGCCTGCCGCGCTCACTGCGCCCGACGATCATCGTTCTCTTCTCCTGCTTGCTGGGGGTCGGTCGGCGGGGGTCCATAGCCTCCGCCACCGGGGGTTTCGACGACCAGTACGTCGCCCGGGCCGACGTCCGCCGAGTCGCTGCCCCGAAGGTGCAGCACGCTTCCGTCCGCGCGCTCCACCCGGTTGGCGCCGAGCGCGCCCGGGCTGCCGCCCGCCATGCCGTAGGGCGGGACCCTGCGGTGCTGGGACAGTGTGGAAACGGTCATGGGCTCCCGGAATCGGATCCGGCGGACCGCTCCGTCCCCGCCGTGCCAGCGGCCGGTGCCGCCACTGCCGTACCGTACCGCGAACTCGTCGAGCAGGACGGGCAGTCGCCATTCCAGGACCTCGGGGTCGGTCAGGCGCGAGTTGGTCATATGGGTCTGTACGACGGATGTGCCGGGAAAGCCGTCGCCCGCGCCCGAGCCGGAGGCCACCGTCTCGTAGTACTGGTACCGGTCGTTGCCGAAGGTGACGTTGTTCATGGTGCCGGAGCCCTCGGCCTGTACTCCCAGTGCGGCGTAGAGGGCGCCGACGAGGGACTGGGAGGTCTCGACATTGCCGGCGACGACGGCGGCCGGGGGCTCGGGCGCGAGCATCGAGCCGGGCGGGACGACGATGTGGAGGGGGCGCAGGCAGCCGTCATTGAGCGGGATGTCGTCGGTGACGAGGGTGCGGAAGACATACAGGACAGCGGCGTTGACGACGGCGGAGGGTGCGTTGAAGTTGGTGGTCAGCTGCGGGGAGGTACCGGTGAAGTCGACGGTGGCGGAGCGGCTGTCGCGGTGGACCCGCACCCGGACGCGGATGACCGCGCCGGAGTCCGCCTCATAGGCGCACTCGCCGTCGTCCAGGGCGTCGATGACGCGGCGGACGGATTCCTCGGCGTTGTCCTGGACGTGCTTCATATAGGCCTGGACCACGTCGAGGCCGAAGTCCTCGATCATGCGGCCGACCTCGTCGGCGCCTTTGCGGTTGGCGGCGATCTGGGCGCGCAGGTCGGCGAGATTGGTCGTCGGATTGCGTGACGGGTGGGGTGCCCCGGTCAGGAGCCGGAGTGTCTCCTCCTCGCGGAAGCGGCCCCGCTCGGCGAGCAGCCAGTTGTCGAAGAGGACGCCCTCCTCCTCGATGGTGCGGCTGCGGGCGGGCATGGAGCCGGGGGCGATGCCGCCGATCTCCGCGTGGTGGCCGCGGGAGGCGACATGGAAGAGGATCCGCTCACCCTGTGTGTCGAAGACCGGGGTGACAACGGTGACATCAGGCAGATGGGTGCCGCCGTGGTACGGGTCGTTGACGGCGTAGGTGTCGCCGGGCCGCATCGCGTCCCCGCGCCGGTGGATGACCTCTTTGACGCTGGTGCCCATGGAGCCGAGGTGGACGGGGATGTGGTGGGCGTTGGCCACCAGGTTTCCCTCAGGGTCGAAGAGGGCGCAGGAGAAGTCGAGGCGTTCCTTGATGTTGACGGACTGGGCCGTGGACTCCAGCCGGGCGCCCATCTGTTCGGCGATGGACATGAACAGGTTGTTGAACAGCTCCAGCCGGACGGGATCGATTTCTGTGTCGGGTCGGGAACTCTCTGTAATCACGGGCCGTTCCATGACCAGATGCCCGTCGTCGGTCGCCGCGGCCCGCCAGCCGTCGTCCACGACGGTCGTGGCGCTGGGCTCCGTGATGATCGCGGGTCCGGTGACGGTGTCGCCGGGAGGCAGATGCTCCCGGCGGTGGAGGGGTACGTCGCGCCAGGCGCCGCCGGTGTGGAGGCGGACGGTCTCGGGTGCGGCGGAGCGGCCTTCGTACGGGGCGAGGGACGACAGATCGGGGGGTTGAGTGATGCCGGTGGCTTCCACGGAGAGGGCTTCTACGACGACCGGGCGGTCGAGGGCGAAGGAGTACAGGGCGCGATGACGTTCTTCGAAGACACGCAGCATCTCGTCGGGCTCGGTCACCTCGGTGGTGAGGGTGGTGTCCGTGCCGTCGTAGCGCAGTTGGGCCCGGCGGACGACGCGGATACGGCTCTCCGGGACGCCCTCGGCGAGGAGCTCGCCGCGGGCCGCGGCCTCCAGTGCGTCGGCGGTCTCGTGGACGCGGGGCATCGAGGCGGGTTCAAGGGGCGCTTCGACGGACTGTTCGCGCATGGCCGTGGTGTCGGCGAGCCCGATGCCGAGCGCGGAGAGGACCCCGGCCATGGGCGGTACGAGGACGGTGCGGATGCCCAGCGAGTCCGCGGCCCGGCAGGCGTGCTGACCGCCCGCCCCGCCGAAGGTGGTGAGCGCGTAGCGGGTGACGTCGTGGCCTTTCCGGACCGAGATCCGCTTGACGGCGTTGGCGATGTTGGCGACCGCGATCTCCAGGTAGCCCTCGGCGACCTGCTCGGGGGTGCGTTCGTCCCCGGTGCGTTCGCGGATCCGCTCGGCGAGGGCGGTGAACCGGTCGCGGACCACGGCGTCGTCCAGCGGCTGGTCGCCTCCGGGGCCGAACACGGCGGGGAAGTGGGTGGACTGGATACGGCCGAGCATGACGTTGGCGTCGGTGACGGTGAGCGGGCCGCCGCCCCGGTAGCAGGCGGGCCCCGGGTTCGCGCCCGCCGAGTCCGGCCCTACGCGGTAGCGGGAGCCGTCGAAGTGGAGGACCGAGCCGCCGCCCGCCGCGACCGAGTGGATGTCGAGCATCGGTGCACGCAGCCGGACGCCGCCGATCCGGGTGGTGAAGACGCGCTCGTACTCACCGGTGTAGTGGGAGACATCGGTGGAGGTGCCGCCCATGTCGAAGCCGATGACGCGGTCGAAACCGGCCAGCTGCGACATCCGGGCCATGCCGACGATGCCGCCGGCCGGCCCGGAGAGGACGGCGTCCTTGCCGCGGAACTGCCGGGCCTCGGCGAGTCCCCCGTTGGACTGCATGAACATCAGCCGTACGCCTTCGAGTTCCTCGGCGATGTGCCGGACATAGCGGCGCAGGACGGGCGAGAGGTAGGCGTCGACGACGGCCGTGTCGCCGCGCGGGACCAGCTTCATCAGGGGGCTGACCTCGCTGGAGAGCGAGATCTGCGGAAAGCCGGTCCGGGCGGCCAGCTCGCCGACGGCCCGTTCGTGGGCGGTGTGCAGATGGCTGTGCATACAGACGACGGCAACGGCGCGGATCCCGTCGTCGTAGGCGTCCTGGAGCGCTCCGGCAAGGGTGTCCAGGTCGGGGGCGCGCAGGACGGTGCCGTCGGCGGCGATGCGTTCGTCGACCTCGACGACCCGTTCGTACAGCAGCTCCGGGAGCTCGATCGCCCGGGCGAAGATGTGCGGACGGTTCTGGTAGGCGATGCGCAGGGCGTCACGGAAGCCGCGGGTGATGACGAGGAGAGTGCGTTCGCCCTTGCGTTCGAGGAGGGCGTTGGTGGCGACGGTGGTGCCCATCCGGACGGTGTCGATGGGCTCGTCGCCGCCGAGGAGTGCGCGTACTCCCGCCACGGCGGCGTCGGCGTAGTGGCGGGGGTTGTCGGAGAGCAGTTTGTGGGTGAGCAGGCGGCCGTCCGGGCTGCGCGCGACGATGTCGGTGAAGGTGCCGCCGCGGTCGACCCAGAACTGCCAGCCCGTGGTCACGTCCGTCTCTCCGATCGCGCTGTTCGGAACCGTGTCCGCGGACGGATGACCGGCCGGGTGCGGCTGGGGGTCGACGATCGGTCAGATCCTAGCGGGCGGTGGCTGCCGGTCCCGGTCCCCGCGCGGGAGGCCGTGTCGGCGGCCGCCGGTGCTCCCGGGCCCGGCCGCGCCCGGCCGCCGCTCCTCGTCCCCGGGGGTTCGCGCGCGGGCCGTATGGGCGCGGGCCCCCCGGCGTCAGAGGGCGCGCAGGCCGCTGATCACATCCCGCAGGATGCTCTCGTCCACCAGCTCCGCGGGGGGCACGGGACGCGACACGTGGACGAGGTGCCCGTCCACCAGGTCGCCAACGAGTACGCGGACGACACCGACGGGCAGATCGAGTTCGGCGGCGAGTTCGGCGACGGACTGGGGGGTGTCACGGCAGAGCCGGACGATGTCCACATGTTCCGGAGAGAGCGACGGGTCCGCCTCCGGGGCCTCCGCGCGCGACTCGGTGACGACCACCGCGATGAGGTCGAGCCGGTGCTGGGCGCCGTGGCTGGTGCGGCCGCGCGTCATGGCGTACGGACGGACCACCGGCCCGGCCTCGTCGTCGAACCAGTGGCTTCTTCCCCGCCCGTCTCCGCTCATACCGTCTCACTACCCGCCCGAAGGCAGATCGGTGCGCGGAGCGGCGGCGAGATGTGCGCCGACGCGCTTCACCAGGAGGGTCATCTCGTAGGCCACCTGTCCCACGTCGGATTCCGCGTCGGACAGTACGGCGAGGCAGCTGCCGTCTCCGGCGGCCGTGACGAAGAGGAACGCCTCTTCGAGCTCGACGATGGTCTGCCGGACGCCCCCGGCGTCGAAGTGGCGGCCGACCCCCTTGGCGAGGCTGTGGAAGCCGGAGGCCACGGCGGCGAGATGCTCGCCGTCCTCCCGGCTCAGGTCCTTGGAGACGCCTGTCGGCAGGCCGTCGCCGGAGAGCACGAGCGCCTTGCGGATGCTGGCGACGCGCTCGACCAGGTCGTCGAGGAGCCAGTTCAGCTCCCCGGACGCCGTGTTCGTCGCGGTGGGCCCTGCGGCCTTCGGTGCGGTCATCGACCGTCTCCCTTTGTTGTTCGTGGTGCTGAGCCGTTCGGGGCCTCGTCGCCCGTGGCGTCCTCCTCGCGGCCGCGCTGCCATCCCCGTTGGAGGGAGGCGAAGCGGCTGCGGACCTCGTCGGCGTCGCGTTCGCCCGGAGTCGGCCGGTCCGCGGTGCGGGACCGGTCGCCTTCGGTGCGCCGATGGGGGTCTTCCTTCAACTGCGGTGCCAGGCTGGCCTGGCGGACCCGGCGGGGCAGTGCTCCCGCAGCGGATTCCGCCGGCCCGTCCTCCGGGGGGCGCTGCGGGGCGCTGGCCTCGGGGCCTGCCGGGGGCAGGGGACGGCGCCGCTGCGGCAGGGCGGGGGCCGTGGCGCGGTCGCCGTGGAGACGCGGGGTGACTCCGGTGGGTTCCGCCGGGCGGCCCGGGGGCCTTCTGGCCTGCTGGAGATCCGTGACCCGCCGTTCGGGCGGCTCGGCTTCCGCGTCGGGCCGTCCGCGCCGCGGGCCGGTCACCGGGCGGCCGTGGGAGCTGACGAGCTTGGGGGTGCGGCGGCGCGGCAGCGGTACCGGGGCGTCCGGGTGGTCGCTGTCGGCGGGTCCGGAGGGTTCACCGCGGGAGTCGCGTGCGGACGGGTGCGGTGTTGCCGGGGCGTCGGCGAGCGAGCGCCGGGGGCGGAAGAGTCCGCCGCGTTCGCTGTCCTCGTCGCCGAGGGCGCCGGGGAAGTCGTCGACGGTGTCCAGGTCGACGGGGGCTTCGAGTTCCACCGGACCGTCCAGGACCGAGGCCGCGATGCCGGGGAGCTTGGCGGGCAGGGGGGCGAGACCGGGTGTGCGGTCCCCGGCTCCCGTCTCCGTCCTGCCGGACAGGGGGCGGTCCAGACGGAAGCCGACGCCGTTGGTGTCCGGTGCGTCGTCGGTCAGCAGCACATCGGGGATGAGGACGACGGCCGTGGTCCCGCCGTAGGGGGAGGGCTGGAGGGAGACGCGGACGTTCTGGCGGCGGGCGAGTCTGCTGACCACGAACAGGCCGAGCCGGTCGGTGTCGGACAGCTGGAACTCGGGTGTTTCGGCGAGCCGGAGGTTGGCGTCCAGGAGCGCTTCGGCGGACATGCCGAGGCCGCGGTCGTGGATCTCCAGGGTGAAGCCGTTGGCGACGCGTTCACCGATGACCTGCACGGCGGTGTGCGGCGGCGAGAACACCGTGGCGTTCTCCAGGAGTTCGGCGACCAGGTGGGTGACGTCGGCGACCGCGGGGCCGGTGACCGCGACCCGGGGCAGCCGTCGTACCTCGATCCGCTCGTAGTCCTCGACCTCGGCCACGGCGGCGCGCACCACGTCCATCAGCTGGACCGGTTTGCGCCACTGCCGGGAGGGGGCGGCGCCGGAGAGGATCACCAGCCCCTCGGCGTGGCGGCGCATGCGGGTGGTGAGGTGGTCGAGCCGGAAGAGGTCGGCGAGTTCCTCGGTGTCCTCGGTCCTGCGCTCCATGGTGTCGAGGAGGGTGAGCTGCTTGTGCAGCAGGACCTGGCTGCGGCGGGCGAGGTTGACGAAGACCTCGGCGACACCGGCGCGCAGTTCGGCCTGTTTGACGGCGGCCTCGACGGCGGCGCGCTGGAGGGTGTTGAGGGCTTGGCCGACCTCGCCGATCTCGTTCTGGTCGTATTCCAGGCGTGGTACCTCGGTCTCGACGTCGACCTGTTCGCCCGCCGAGAGACGGCGCATCACGCCGGGCAGCCGTACTCCTGACGCCTCATGGGCGTCCAGGCGAAGCCGCCGCAGGTCGCGATGGAGACCGCGGCCGATGCGTACGGACATGACGAGGGAGACCAGCAGGGCGGCGAGGCCGAGGACGCCCGCGACGGCCGCTTTGACGATGACGTCGACGGCCAGGGGTCGGACGCGGTCCTGGTAGCGGTCGCCGGCCCGGTTGCTCATGGCGTCGAGCCGGTGCAGGACCGGCCCCGCGGCCTGGTCCCAGCTCTGCGCGGTCACGCCGTGCGGGGTGCCGGGGGCGGCGTCGGTGACGGCCTGCTCGGCCATGCGCAGGGGCGCGGTGTCGGGGTTGCTCCAGTAGTGCCTGAAGCGGTCGCTCTCCGGGCCCGGCAGCAGGGGCAGGCTGATGTCGTACAGCACGGTGCGCTGTGCGACGAGGCCGGAGACTTCGCGGATGTCATCGCGGGTGATCCGTCCGTCGACGAGCGCGGAGCCGAGGAGGGCGTCCTCCCGGGAGAGCAGTTCGCGGGCGCGGAAGACACCGGCGAGCGCGCGGCCCTGCTTCTCGATGGTGACGTTGTCGAGGACCTGGAGGTTGGTCAGCAGGGTGAAACAGGGGTCGATCAGGCGGTTGTAGAGGTCCAGGGCCTGGCTGCGTCCGACGGTGCCGTCCTCCACGCTGCGGCGCAGCGAGGGTATGCCGTCCAGGGCGTCCAGGATGGCGGTGAGCCGCTCGGTGGTGCCGGGCCCCATGTCGTCGTGCAGGTCGCCGTCCCTGCTGTTGCGGCGGAGCGTCGCCACCACCCGGTCGGTGGCGGAGCGGCTGCGGCGCAGTGCGGCGAGGGAGTCGGAGGCGCGCGGGTCCGCGAGATAGACGAGGGTCTGGCGGCGTTCCGCCTGGAGGAGACGGACCGTGTCCTCGGTCGGGTAGCCGACCTTCTCGACGATGTGGGAGGCGTGGAACACGGACTGGGCGGCACGGCCGGTGAGCACGGTCGCGAAGGCCCAGATGGCGGTCAGCGACAGGAGCGGCACGAGAAGGAGCGCCACGATCTTCCGGCGGATGGACTTCCCGCGAAAGCGCATGGCCTCCCCCAGCTCGACCCCCTGCGGCCGGGGGCACACGTGTGCGTCAACAAACGGCGTGAGCCTACTACCGACACACTGGTATCTCGAAGGGCCGACCGGGCACACCTTGTCATGGACAGCGAACAGGACATCGGGAGTTGTCCCGCCATTACGGGAATTCGCGGCCCGCAACAGGCGTCCGGGGCGGAGAGCGCGCGGCCGGACGTCCGGGGCGGTTGGCCGGAATTTTTCGTTCGCCGGGAATCTTCGGAGCGTGTGGATCGTCCTTGTCCATGGGGAATCGGGGGCGAATGGGACCCGAGGCGCCGCAGGCCGCGCTCAGGCGGCGTAACACAGCGCAAGCCGGGCAGCCACTGAGAAGCCGGGGCCGGACGGCGCCGGGGCCAGGGGGCTGCGGGCGGTGGGGAGTGACGGGTTGATGGGCACGACGGACGCAAGAGATCCCCGCGCGGTCGAACGGGGCGCCGGGACCCACGCGGGGCGGTACGAGGCGCCGTACCACCGGCCGTTGTGGGTGGAGGAGCCCGCGCGCAGGCGGCGGCTTCCGGATCCGGTGCGTAAGGCGGCGGTGCGGGCGGTCCTCATCGTCGCGGTGACCCTCATTCAGGCCGTCGTCGCCTTCCTGTGCACGATGGCCGGCTCGTGGCTGGCGTTCCCGATGGTCCTGGCGAGCGTTGCCGGGACCGTGGCGGCGACCTGGGGCGTGCTGGACGTCTGGGTGACACGCCAGGTCTGGTACCAGCGGCACGGGGTGATCTCGGCTCCCAGCAGCACGGCCCGCGCCGCGCGACGCGAGGTGCGCAGGGAGCGGCGGCACGCCCGGTCTGCGGAGCGCGCCCGGCGCCGGATATCCGGGCAGGGCGGCGCCGGCACCGGGCGGCTGTCCCATCCATAGCCGGGGCACGACGGTGCACCCGTTGCTTTGGTGAACGGCAAGTCGGCAGGCGCCACTTGGCGTGCCTCGGGACCGCCCCGGGCTCCGCTCGGCCCGGGGCCGCGGGGTAGGCGACTGCGGGGAGAGCGGGGTCCGGAGGGGTGCGCGGGGGTCAGGCGGGGCGTTTGAACATCCGGGTCGCGGTGATCTCGCTGTGCACCGCCTCACCGGCCTGGGGCTGCTGGGGCAGCCCCGGCCTCAGATGCTCCTCCACCCGGATGTACTTCAGTCCGGCCCGCAGGTCGGCGTCGTTGCGCAACCGGATGACCAGCGGGAATTCAGCGAGCGCGGTGGTGTCGAACAGTCCTGTGGTGTAGAGGAGTTGGACGCCCAGCGCATCCGAGACGGCCCGCTGGAGTTCCAGCAGATAGGTGGCGTTGGCGCGGCCGATGGGGTTGTCCAGGAACAGGGTGCCCGCGTGGCGGTGCCGGTCGCGGCCGCGGTCGTTGGAGCGCAGCGCGGCCATCGTGCAGTACAGGGCGATGGCGGCGGTGAGCAGCTGGCCGCCCGAGAAGACGTCTCCCATCTGACCGACCGGGACCCGCTCGGCGCGCAGCACGGCGTCCGGCTTGAGGATCTCGACCGCGACGCCCTTGGGCTGGAGTGCGGCGCCGACTCCCCTCAGTAGCAGTGACATTCCGTCGCGCCGCAGGTCGGAGTTCTTCTTGACGGCCGCCCGGGTGGCGTCGTCGATGACCTCACCGAGGCGCTCCACCAGGGTGGCCTGGTCCGGTTCCTCGAAGCGGATCCGCAGGAACTCCTGTCCGGACCACTCGCCGAGCCCCTCGGGGAGCCGGGACAGCCGCTGGGCGGACCGCAGGGTGGCGAGCGCGGACTCCACCAGGCCCCGCAGCCGGTCCACGATGGAGTCCCGGTTGCGTTCCAGCTGGGCCAGTTCGTCGGTGAGGACGCGCAGCCGGGGGGCGAACGCGTCGGCCCAGCGCTGGGCGTGCTCCGGCAGCGCGGAGGCGGGCAGTTCCCGGATCTGCTGCCGGGCGGGGGTGCGGACCTGCTCGTAGCGGGTGGAGTTGGCATGCCGGACCAGTACGTCGCAGGCCTCGCGCACGGCGGCCTCGGCGGCGGACAGGTCGGCGGCGCAGCCGCGCAGCGACCTGCGGGTCTCCGCGGCGGCACGCCGGGCTTCCTCGGGGGTGCCCGGATAGGCCTCCGACTGCTCCTGCTCCTCCTCGGAGGCGTGCTCGCGCAGCAGGTCGCGGAGCATGGCCGCGATCTCGTCGAAGCCGCTCGCCGCGTCCTCGGCGGCCCGGTGGGCGTCCAGGAGTTCGGCGTGGGCCGCGCGGGCCGCGTCGAGCGCCTCGACGCGGGAGGCCAGTTCGGCCGTCGCGGTGCGCAGCAGGGTCGCCGCGTGCTCGGCGTCCCGGGGCTCCAGCTCCTCGGGCAGCCCGGTGTGGGCCTCGCCGTTCTCCGGTGCGTGCCGCTCGGCCTCGCCGCGCAGCCGCCCCAGTTGCTCGCTGGCCGTGGAGGCCCGGGTCTCCAGCAGCTGCACCAGTTCCTCGGCGCGTGCCGCGGCGGCCTGCCGGGAGGGCCCGTCGGAGCCGTCCGTGGACTGGAGGAGCTGCTCGGCCCGGGTGCGCACCTTGTTGCTGAGCCGGTTGAGTTCGGCGAGCGCGGCGGACTCGTCGCTCTCGGCCCGCGCCTGCTCGGCCCGCAGGTCGGCGCCGACGCCCACCTTCTCGTACACCTGGGAGGCGGCCCGGTAGGCCTCGCGCAGGGCGGGCAGGGAGGCCCGGGGCCCGGTCGCGTCGTCCTCGGGTACGTCGTCGGGGGCGCCCGCGATCTCCGCGCGCTCGGCGCGCAGCGCACGCGCCGTGCGGCGGGCGTCGTCGGCGGCGCGCTGTGCGGCGCGGCGGTCCTCGTCGGCGGCGCGGGCACGCTCCAGACAGGACTGGGCGCGGGCCTCCGACTCGACTGCCTCGTCGGCGAGTTCCCGCAGCCTGACCTGCCAGCCCGCGCGCTCGCGCAGCCGGAAGGCGAGCCCTGCCAGGGCGTCCGCGGCACGGCGGGCCTTCTGGGCGGCCTCCTGCCGCTCGTCCCGCATCAGGGCGGCCTCGGCCGCGGCTTCGTCGGCCTCGGCGCGGACGGTGCGCGCCTCGGTCAGCTCGGCCTCCGCCTCCTCGGCGAAGGTGCGGGCGTCCCGGGCGGCCGTGGCGAGTTCGGTGAGCCGTCCGGCCGGGCATCCGGTGCGCCAGGAGGCCAGCCGGGCTGCCAGTTCCCGGTCCTTGCCGAGCCGGGCGGCGAGCAGCCGGATCTCCTCGTCGCGGGCGGTGGCCCGGGCGCGCAGGGCCTGCCGTTCCTCGTCGGCGGCGTGCTCGTCGTGCATGGCGGGGTTCGGCGGCACCAGGAACACGCCGTCGGTCCCGCCGTCGCCCTCTCCGAGGGCCGGGGTCGGGGCGAGCAGCGCGGCGGCGGTGCCGACGGCGACGGCGGACCGTGGCAGCAGCGCGGCCTCGCCCAGTGCCTGGCGGGCCCGGGCGTGCGACTCGGGGTCGGTGATGATCACGCCGTCGACGAGTTCGGGGCGTGCGGCCAGCACCCGCGCGTGGTCGGCGGGGTCGACGGCCTGGGCGAGGTAGCGCCAGCCGGGCAGGGCGGGAATGCCGTGCTCGCCGAGGTACTCGACGGTGGCGAGCACATCGGGGCCCGGGGGCAGCAGTCCGCCGTCGCCGAGCGCGCCGAGGATGCGGGCGTCGTCGGCCGCCGCGGTGCGCAGCTCGAACAGGTGGCGTTCGGCGGCGGTGACCGAGTCGTCGAGCAGGGCGCGCAGTTCGTCGGCGTAGCCGTCCAGTTCCTCGGGGGTGAGGGAGCCCTCGCCCGCGGCCGCGGTGCCTGCCGGGTCGGTGTCCGTGTCGGTGTCGGTGCCGCGCCGGGGGCCGGGGACCCGGTTCCGTGCGGCCGGGTCGGCGGCCGCCAGGCCGAGCAGTTCCGCGAGGCGGTCCTCCGCGGCGAGCGCCTCGGCGGTCCGGTGTTCGGCCCGGTGGGCCCGCTCGGCGGCGGTGGCCGCGTCCGCCGAACGGGCCGCGGTCAGCTCGGCCCTGGACTCGGCGGAGGCCGCCTCGCGTGCGTGTTCGGTGGCGCTGCGGGAGGCGTCGCGGGCGGTGTCCCAGGCCGCGACGGCCTCCTTCTCCGCGTCGCTGGCGGCCAGCGCGGCCCGCGCCGGGTCGGCGTCGGGGGCGCTGTCGTCCAGCCAGCCCGCCCGTACGGCCTGGGCGGTCTCCTGCTCCACCTCGTCGAGCCGCTGGCGCAGATGCCCCGCCTCACTGCGGGCGCGCTGCGCCTCGGTGGCCGCGGCGGTGGAGTCCCGGTAGGCGGACTCGCCGACTTCCTGGAGCGCGGCGGAACGCTCCTCCCCCTCGTTGGCCAGGGACTCGGCGTTCCCGGCGGCCGTGTGCAGCGCCCGTACGAGATCGACGGCGGCCTTGGCGCGGGCGGCGAGCGCCGGGGCCGCGTCCCGTTCGGCCTCCAGGATCGCGGCGGCCACGCGGGCGGAGCGGTCGGCGGCGGCGCGGTGCCGCAGCACGGCCTCGGCGGCCTGCCACGCCGCATACAGCTGGCGGGCGTCGGCCAGTTCGCGCTTCTGCGCCGCGGCGGCCTTCTCCGCACCGGCGAGCGCCAGCGAGGCGTGCCGGTAGGCCAGTTCGGCCGCGATCAGGGCGCTGCGCTCCCGGGCGCCCTCGGCGTGGGTGACGGCGTCAGCCGCGGCGGTCACCCGCTGGGCGAGGTCACCGGCCCGGACCCGCTCCCGTACCCCGCGGGCGGACAGCCGGCGGGCGAGGGTGCGGGTGCGCCGCTCGGCGCCCGCGTGGATGTCCCGGGCCCGGGACCGCGCCTCGGAGGCGTCGACGATGCGCCCGAGCAGGTCCACCGATCCGGCGGTGAAGTCCCGTTCGGCGATCAGTTCGGAGCGTCGCCCCAGCTTGTTGCCGAAGCCGCTGACCAGGTCGGCGAGTCCGTCGGTGTCCCGGGTGTCGGTGACGGCGCGCAGCAGCAGATCGGTGAAGTCGGAGTCCTTCTTGACCGCGAAGAGTCCGGCGGCCTCGCCCTCGTCGGCGTTCATCTCCCGCTGGTAGCGGAAGAGTTCGGGGTCGAGGCCGAGGTCGGTCAGATGCTCGTTCCAGCGGTCGTGGATCTCCTCCCAGTGCACTTCGAGGTGCGGATACGCCTTGCCCGCCTCCGTGAGGGCGTCCCGGAAGCCCTTCATGGTGCGGCGCCGCCCCTGGGCACCGGACGCGCCCTCGGCGGGCTGCCGTACGGCGGTGGACTCGGCGACCGGCAGGTTGTCGAGGCTGAGTCCGGGGCCCGGGCGGAAGGAGTACCAGGCCTCGGCGAACTTGCGGGGGTCGTTGGAGACCTGGCGGCCGCGCCACTCGCTCGCCTTGCCCACCACGACGCACTCGCCGGTCAGTGTGTGCTGCCACTCCAGGGCGACATGGCCGCAGTCGTCGGCGAGCAGGAACTTGCGCAGCACACCGGAGCTGGCGCCGCCGAGGGTGTTGCGGTGGCCCGGGAGCATCACCGAGAAGATCAGCTTCAGCAGGACGGACTTGCCGCCGCCGTTCTCCAGGAAGAGCACGCCCGCGGGTGCGGGACGGCGCGGCGGACCGGTGGGCTCCTCCTCGAAGAACTCCGCCTGGGTGGGCGCGGGATCGGGCACCGGAGCGCCCACGCCCCTCAGGTCCAGCACGGTGTCGGCATAGCGCGCACCGGCCGGCCCGATGGAGTAGAGGCGGACCCGGGACAGCTCGTACATGGGGGGCTCTCGTCGTCGCTCGTGCTGAGTGGTCGTGGAAACGTGGGGAGGTTCGATACGGGGCGGATGCCGTGGAGCCGTGCCGTCGCGCGGTCTCGGGGCCCGGTCCGACGTGTGTCAGCCGGGCCGCCCGGTTCCGGGGCCTCAGGAGTGGAACGGCAGTCCGGCGTCGGACACCAGCTCCAGATCGTCGGTGTCCTCGGCGGCCAGCAGGGTGGCCGTGCCGTCCGTCACCGGGACGACGCCGAGTTCCAGCAGCTCGGCCATGGCCGCACTGCCCGCCATGTCGCGCACCTGGAGCTGGTACCGGGCCGTGGTGCGGTAGGTGCCGCCGCCGTCGTCACCGGTGCGCTGGAGGAAGCCGGAGTCGGTGAGGAAGGCGACGGCCTTGGCGATGATGCCGGTGGTCGAACCCGCGAGCCTGCGCGCGTCCTTGGTGGCCCCGGTGGCACTGCGCCGGGCCCAGATCCGCCAGGCCGCCTCCAGGGAGGGGGCGTCCGTCGCCGGGTCGGTGTTCTCCCCCTGCTGCTCGGCCCGCTCCTCCAGACGGCGGCAGGCCTGGCGTACGAAGGCGTCGACACCGTTGACCGTGACCCGGCCGATGTAGCCGTCGTCCGCGAGGTCCTCGGGGCGGGGGAAGGCGAGGGCCGCCACGGCGAGATGGGCGAGCCCGTGCAGAAAGCGGTCGCCGGAGTCGGCCGACGTACGACGCGCGTAGTCGCCCATCCTGACGGCAAAGACGGAGTCCTCGGCGGCGGTGACGGCCATGCCCGCGCGCGGGGACACCTCCAGGACGACCAGGCCGAGTCCGGTGGCGACGGCGTCGGCGAGGCGCCCGAACGGCGGGTCCTCCCGGTAGCGGCGCAGCAGGTCGGCGTACTCCTGGTCGCGTGCGGGCTGGAGCTTGGGCTGCAACCCGAAGGCGACGAGCCGCGCCGCGTCCGCGGCGTCGGCGGGGGTGACGGCGGCGCTCACCGGTGCGGCGGCGGCCTCCGGGTCGCTCCACTCGACGTGCTCGGTCACGGTCGGGACTCCTTGTCGTGCTGGTACGGGTGGTCGTTCATGCCGCCTCCGTCCGGTCCGCCGCCATTCCGGCCGCGTCCAGCAGAGCCGTCCCGACGATCAGATCCGCACCGCCGAACTCGGGGTCGTCCAGCTCCGTTCCGTCGTCGACGGCGAAGAGCAGCTTCTCCTCGCCCTGCCGGTAGGCCGTGCCCACGGGCGGGCTGGCCGCGTGCACGGCGAGCAGCGCCACCAGATACGCCAGATCGGGGTCCTCGGTGCGGCGCGCCTCGGCCAGCAGCCCGGACAGCCGTCGCGGCGCGTCCGCCGGGAGGTCGAGCAACTCGGTGGCGACGGCGAGCTGTTCCTCGCTGAAGCGGCTGTCGTCGGGGGTCGCGACCAGGTCCGGTTCGGGCATTTCCGCGCCAAGGTGTTCCCGCTCCACCGGGGGTGTCAGCAGCAGTTCGACGAGGTCCCCGACGCGTACGGAGCCGGGGGTGCGCAGTCCCGTGCCGTGTGCGAAGAAGGCGTCCGTGACACGGACGGCGTGCTCCAGCGGAAGCGGCAGGGCGGGGGCGAGGAGGTGCCCGTAGAGGTCGGTGCCGGAGGTTGCCGCCGGTGTGGCGAAGGCCTGCCGGTCCTGCTCGGCGCGGAACAGCGGGCCCGCCTCGAGCAGCCGGGACTGGAGCTGGGTGTGGCGGCGGATGCAGTCCTTGACGATGTCGACGAGTTCGGCGGCGCGGCGCTTCTGCTCGGGGTCCTCGGACTCGTCGCGGGCCTTGCGGATGTTGGTGAGGATCGCGTTCTCGTGGCGGTAGCGGTCGGCCACGTGGTCGAGGGCCTCGGCGATCATGTCCGGCACCGCGTTCAGCCAGTCGACCGCGCGGACGTTGCGGCGGGTGGCCTCCAGGGAGCGGCGCAGCGACTCCGAGTACTGGACGGTCCGGTAGCGCGCCTGCTCGGCGGCGAGCTGGGCGTCGGCCAGGCGTCCGCGGCTGATCAGCACCTCGAGTTTGACCTCGGCGGCGATCTGGGCGCTGGTCACGTCCGTGTCGAGGGCGCCGACGAGGACGTTGACCGCCTCGTCGGTGGTGCGGAGGTAGACGCTTCCGCCGTACCCGGGCACCTCTTCGATCAGCTTGAAGTCGTAGTCGCGGCGGACATAGGTGCCGTCGGGGTCGAAGGTGCCGTAGACGGCGCGGAAGCCGCGGTCGACGCTGCCGACGTTGATCAGGTTCTCCAGCACCCAGCGGGCCACGCGCTCGTGTTCGGCGGCGGGGCGGGCGGGGGCCTGGGCGGCGATGCGCGGGACGAGGCGGGCGACTATCTGGTCGTGGTCGGCGCCGGTGTCGAAGTCCATGTTCAGCGTGACCAGGTCGATGGCGGCGAGGGCGACCTCCGCCATGCCGTAGACCGAGAACTCGCCCGCGAGGTTGGCCTTGCGCGCGTCCAGGTCGTGCAGCGGCGCGGTGCAGGCGAGCGCGCGCAGGCGCCGCGCCAGCCCTTCGTCGGCGGCCGGCCCCACGGCGGGGCGCGGCCCCGCGCTGAGCTGGGGCGGAACACGGTCCGTCGATGCAGGCGAAGTCACGGTGCACAGATTAGGTCCTCGGTCTGACAACAGCCCAAACGGCACGGACCGCTCCCCGGAGACGACCGCCTCCGGGCCGCCGCACCGGCCGAACCGGACGCGCCGGACCGCCACCCGCCCCGGCCCACCCCGCCGCGGTGCGCAGCGCGCAGCGCGCGCCGCGCGCCGGAGCCTCACCCTCCGCCCCGCCCTCCGTCCGCCACCCGGCGGCCGTAGATCTCGACGAGGCCCGCGCGGGAGTCGTGGAGGTAGACGGCGAGCAGGTCCTCGGCCCGTTCGCGGTCGCCCGCGCGGAGGGCCTCGAGAATTTCCAGGTTGCGCGCGAGATAGGGCTCGTGCAACCGCCGCGGGTCGTCCACCACATGGAAAGCCAGCCGCAGTTCGGCGAAGACGCCGCGCATCAGCTCGTCCGTGCGTTCGCTGGCCGAGAGGGCCACCAGCTCCCCGTGGAAGTGGATGTTCGCCGTGGAGACGCCTTTCCAGTCGCCCTCACGGGCGGCCCGCTGCCCCTCCGCGACCGCCTTCGCGAGCCCGTCCAGGGGGTACGGCGGCTGCCCGAGGCCGCGCACCACGGCGCGCTCCACCAGGGCCCGGACGCGGTAGATGTCCTCGACGTCCTCGACGGCCAGCACCCGGACGAAGACGCCCCGGTTCAACTCGTGGACCAGCAGCCGTTCATGGGTGAGCAGCCGGAACGCCTCGCGCAGCGTGTTGCGGGAGACACCGAGGGCGCCGCCGATGCTGTCCTCCGAGAGCCGGGTGCCGGGCGGGAAGTAGCCCTCGGCGATCCGGCTCCGGAGGATGTCCGCGACCCGCTCGGCGGTGCTGGTGCGCCCGAGGAGGGCGCGGTCGTCGGCCAGTCCCGTCAGCTGCTCTGCCATGCCCGGAATTCAAGCGCAGAGACGAGAACGAAACAACACAGGTATTGAAGGATCGTTCAACGATCCTCTACCTTGCTGGGCACGGCGCCGCCCGTTTTCCCGGCGCGACGCCGTTGCTTCCGCACGGCAGACCCGGTTTCCAGCACCCCCGCCCCCTCCCCGAGGTGCCCATGAACTCGTCTCCCCCACCGAAGGCCCCACCCTCCGACACTCCGCCGGGCACGGCCGCACCCGGCACCGACGACGGCCCCTTCGGCTGGCTGCGGGCGCTGGGCCCGCGCGGCCGGCGCGCCTTCGCGGGCGCCTTCGGCGGCTACGCCCTGGACTCGTACGACTACTTCACGCTGCCCCTGAGCATGGTGGCCCTGTCGGCCTACTTCGGCCTGGACGGCGGCCGGACGGCTCTGCTGACCACGGTCACCCTGCTGGTCTCCGCGGTCGGCGGCGCCGTCGCGGGCGTGGTCGCCGACCGGATCGGCCGGGTCCGGGCCCTGGTGATCACCGTGGTGACATACGCCGTCTTCACCGTCGCCTGCGGCTTCGCGCCGAGCTACGAGGCCCTGCTGGTCTTCCGGGCCCTCCAGGGCCTGGGCTTCGGCGGCGAGTGGGCGGTCGGCGCGATCCTGGTGGCCGAGTACGCGAGCGACCGGCACCGGGGCCGTACGCTCGGCGCGGTCCAGAGCGCCTGGGCGGTGGGCTGGGCCCTGGCCGTCACCGTCTACACCGTGGTCTTCTCCCTGGTGGGCGACGCCCTGGCCTGGCGGGTGATGTTCTGGACCGGTGCGCTGCCCGCACTGCTGGTGCTCTGGATGCGCCGCCGGGTGCACGACGCCCCGCAGGCGCGGGAGCGGCGTGAACACAGCGCGGAGAAGGGCTCCTTCACGGCGATTTTCCGCCGGGGCACGCGGGGCGCACCGGGCCTGCTGCGCACCACCGTCTTCGCGAGTCTGCTCTCCACCGGCGTCCAGGGCGGCTACTACACCCTGGCGACCTGGGTGCCGACCTATCTGAAGTCGGAGCGGGGCCTGTCCGTGGTCGGCACCGGCTCGTATCTGACGTTGCTGATCTCCGGCGCCTTCCTGGGATACCTGACCGGCGGCCACCTCACCGACCGGCTGGGCCGCAGGCGCACCATCTGGCTCTTCGCCCTGCTGTCGGCGCTGTGCGTCCTGGTGTACGCGAACATCCCGAGCGGGGCCGACACCCTGCTGCTGGTACTGGGCTTCCCGCTCGGCTTCTGCATGTCCGCGATCTTCAGCGGCTTCGGGTCCTATCTGAGCGAGCTGTACCCGACAGCGGTCCGGGGCACCGGCCAGGGCTTCACCTACAACACCGGGCGCGCCGTGGGCGCCGTCTTCCCCACCCTGGTGGGCTTTCTCGCCGACAGCTGGGGCATGGGCGGCGCGCTGGCCTTCGGGGCGGTCGGCTACGGGGTCGCGGCACTGGCGCTGCTGGGGCTGCCCGAGACGCGCGGCAAGGAGCTGCTGTGAAACGGCGGCGGTTGTCGTCGCCCCGGGCGCCGATCACGCAGCGCAGCGGGCCGCCATCACGCTTCACGGTGGGAGAACCCCGCGACCGGGAGGGAACATGCCGGGAGGGAACATGATCGACCTGAATGCCGACCTCGGCGAGGGCTTCGGCCGCTGGCGGCTCACCGACGACGAGCGGCTGCTGTCCGTCGTCACCAGCGCCAATGTCGCCTGCGGCTTCCACGCCGGGGACGCGGTCACCATGCGGCGGGTGTGCGAGCTGGCGGCGGAACGCGGCGTACGGATCGGCGCCCAGGTCTCCTACCGCGACCTGGCCGGGTTCGGGCGGCGCGCGATGGAGGTGCCGTCCGCCGAGCTGGCGGCCGAAGTGGCGTATCAGATCGGCGCGTTGGAGGTCTTCGCCCGTGCGGCGGGCTCCCGGGTCGCGTATGTGAAGCCGCACGGCGCGCTCTACAACCGGGTGGTCCACGATCATCGGCAGGCCGGGGCGGTGGTGGACGGTGTGCTGCTGGCCGACGCGACACTGCCCGTGCTGGGGCTGCCCGGCTCGCGGCTGCTGGAGGTGGCCGGCAAGGCCGGACTCCCGGTCGTCACCGAGGCGTTCGCGGACCGTGCCTACACCGACGAGGGCACCTTGGTGCCGCGCGACGAGGAGGGTGCGGTGATCACGGAGCCCGACTCGGTCGTCGGGCGGTCGGTGGACCTGGCCCGCACCGGGACCGTCACCGCCCGTTCCGGGCGCGCGATCGCCGTAGGTGCCCGTTCCCTGTGCCTGCACGGCGACACCCCGGGGGCGGTCGGCCTGGCCCGCCGGGTGCGCGCCGCGCTGGAGGCGTCCGGCGTGCGCGTGGGGGCCTTCGTATGAGAGTGCTGCCCGTCGGCGAGGCGGCGCTGCTGGTGGAGGTCTCCTCCGGGGAGGAGGCCCGGGCGCTGCACGCCGAGCTGGAGCGCCGCCGGGGAGCCGGGGAGCTGACCGCGGAGGAGATCGTCCCCGCGGCCCGCTCGGTGCTCCTGGACGGAGTGCCCGAGCCCTCCCGGCTCGCGGCCCTGCTGGCCGACCGACCGGTCCCCCGGATCCCCCCGCACACCGGGGAACCGATCAGGATCCCGGTGCGGTACGACGGCCCCGATCTGGGCGAGGTCGCGACCCTGTGGGGCGTGCCGGAGGAGGAGGTGGGACGGATCCACTCCGCAGCCGAATTCCAGGTCGCCTTCTGCGGGTTCGCGCCGGGATTCGGTTATCTGACCGGGCTGCCGGACCGCTACCGGGTGCCGCGCCGCGCCACCCCGCGCACCGCCGTCCCTCCGGGTTCGGTGGCCCTCGCGGGCCCGTACACGGGCGTCTACCCGCGCTCGTCGCCGGGCGGCTGGCAGCTCATCGGCTCGGCCGACGCGGTCCTCTGGGACCACACACGGGTCCCCGCGGCGCTGCTCGCCCCGGGCGTCCGCGTCCGCTTCGTCCCGGCGGGGCCGGGATGACGGACCGCGCGCTGTCGGTCGAGCGGGCCGGGGCGCTGACCACCGTCCAGGACCGGGGGCGGCCCGGGCACGCCCACCTCGGGGTGCCGCGCTCGGGGGCCCTGGACGCGCCCGCGGCGGCGCTGGTGAACCGGCTGGTCGGCAACCCGCCGGAGGCTGCGGTCCTGGAGACCACGCTCAACGGCTGTACCGTACGGCTGCGTTCGGCGGCCACGGTGGCGGTCGGCGGGGCACCCTGCGCGGTCGCCGTGGACGGCCGCCCGGCGGCCTGGGGGGCGCCGGTGCGTGTCCCGGCCGGTGCGCTGCTCGACCTCGGGCCCGCGCGGTCCGGGGTACGCAGCTATCTCGGGATCTCGGGCGGGGTGGCGGTGGAGCCGGTGCTCGGCAGCCGCTCCACGGATCTGCTCTCCGGGCTCGGGCCGCCGCCGCTCGTTGACGGCGCGGTGCTCCCGCTCGGGACGCCCTGTGGCCCGGGCGCGCGCGTGGACACGGTTCCGTGGCCGGGTCCTCCGGCCGAACTGGTGCTGCGGGTGACGCCGGGGCCGCGCGCCGACTGGTTCGCCCCGGACGCCCTGCGCGCCCTCGCCCGGTCCGCGTACCGGGTGTCCGCCGCGAGCAACCGCATCGGGCTGCGCACGGAGGGGCCCGCCCTGGAGCGCGTCCGGCCGGGCGAACTGCCCAGTGAGGGCATGGTGCTGGGGGCGGTCCAGGTCCCGCCCGACGGACGGCCCGTGGTGTTCCTGGCGGACCATCCCACGACCGGCGGGTACCCGGTGATCGCGGTGGTGCGCGCCGCCGACCTCGCCGCGGCGGCACAGGCGCCCCCGGGCACCCCCCTGCGGTTCGCGGTCGTACGCCGCCGGTAGCGGGCGAGCCCGGTCGGCGGCGTCGGCCCGCTCGGACCGCATCCGGTCGGGCGGCCGGGCCCGTCCAGCGACCGGGCCGGTCGTGCCGCATTCCCGCCGGGCGGCCGGGCGGTCAGGCGGCCTGGCGGTCTGGCGGTCTGGCGGTCTGGCGGTCTGGCGGTCAGGCGGTCAGGCGGTCAGGCGGTCTGGCGGTCAGGCCACACCCCACCGGACGATCAGCCGGGTCAAGCACACCCCGCCAGGCACCCGAGCCAATCAGGCCGCGTCCGGCTGCTGTTCGGTCACCGTCAGGGCGGCCAGGGCGGATGCCACCGCGTGTGAGGCGCTCAGGTCCAGCCGGGCGCTGGTCCCCCCGGCCTTGTGGCGGACCTCGGCGGCCGCCAGGGTGAGCAGTTGGGGCAGCAGGTCCGTGCACCGCCGGGCCACCCAGCCCGTTCCCGCGGTGGCCAGCCACCAGAAGTTGGCGGATCGGGTGGGGGCGGGGAACTCGGGTTCGGGCGAGGGTGCGGGGCCGGTCGCCACGCCCGCCCCGGCGAGCAGGCCGTGGAACTGGAGGGCGAGCTGCCGGTGCCCGCGCTCCCCCGGGTGCAGCCGGTCCGCGCTCCACATCGCGCGGTCGGCGATCCAGTCTCCTTCCGCGGCGTGCAGATGGACCGCCCCGTACCGCTCGGACAGCGCGTGCACGACCGCGTTCACGGCCCGCTGCCGCCGGGCGAGCGGACGCGCCAGCGCTCCGGGCAGCCCCAGCATCGATCCCGGGTCGGGCAGACAGGCCGTGAGCAGCACGGCGTTCCGGTCCCGGAAGGCCCCGTAGACCCGGTCGAGCCGGGTGGCCACGGCGTGGATGTCGAAGGTGTAGCGCAGGGTGTCGTTGACGCCGATGACGACGGAGACGACATCCGGGCGCAGATCGAGCGCCTGCGGGGTCTGCCGTTCCAGGACGTCCCGGGTCTGGGCGCCGCTGACCGCCAGATTGGTGAACTCCGCGGCCGTGGCCGCGGGGGCGAGCCCCCCGGCGAGCAGCGAGGCCCAGCCGCGCCAGCGCTCTCCGACGCGGTCGCCCACGCCCTCCGTCAGCGAGTCGCCGAGTGCCACGAACCGCAGGGGTCTCATGCCACGCCCTCCCGAGCGGTGTCCCGTACGGGCTCGACCGGTGAGGACGCGACACGCGGCTCCGGGCCGTGGCCATGGGCGGGAGCGGCGGACGGCTGCACCCCGGCCGCGAGGGCAGCAGGGGCAGCAGGAGACGGTGAGCCGTGGAGTCGGGCCCCGGGCGCCTGCGCCCCCGTCGCGAGGACGGCCGACGGCTGGGGGCCAGGGGTCCGCCCCGCCCACACCAACGCCTCCGCCTCCGCCCGCGGCTGCGGCTGCGGCTGCGCCCCGGCGGCGGGTGCGCCCTCCGGCCACGCGTCGTGTGCCGCGAGGAAGGCCTCCACCGCGGTCTTCCACCCGAAGCACTCGGCCCGCGCGCGGGCCGCCCCGCGGCGCTCGCCCGCGGACCGCTCCATCAGCAGCTCGACCGCGTCCGCGAACGCGTCACCGCTGTTCACGGCGGTGGCCCCGGCGGAGCCGATCACCTCGGGCAGCGCGGAGAGGGAGCTGGCCACCACGGGCGTACCGCAGGCCATCGCCTCCAGGGCGGCCAGACCGAAGGTCTCGGCGGGCCCCGGGGCCAGACAGACGTCCGCCGAGGCCTGGAGTCCCCCGAGCAGCTCGCGGTCGCGGACATGGCCCAGGAAGGTCACCGGCAACCGCCGCTCCCGGGCCCGCTGTTCCAGCCGGTCGCGCAGCGGTCCGTCCCCGGCGACCACCAGCACCGCCCGCCGCCCGCGCCGCAGCAGCGACTCCAGCGCGTCCAGGGCGGTACCGGGCCGCTTCTCCACCGAGAGGCGGGAGCACATCACGAGCAGCGTCTCGTCCGCGCGCGCGTACCGGTCGCGCAGCCCGGGGTCGCGCAGTCCGGGGTGGCGCTGTTCCAGGTCGACGCCCAGCGGGGCCCGTACGACATTGCGGGCGCCGATCCGCACGAACTCCCGCTCGGCGAACTCGGTGGTGCACACCACCCGCGCATAGGTGTGCGCGGTACGGGTGTTGAGGGCGTCGGCGGCGCGCCGGGAGAGGTTCTCGGACAGGCCCCAGGTGCGCAGGACGCCGTCGGCGGTCTCGTGGGAGACCATCACGGCGGGGATCCGGTGGCGCCGTGCCCACTTGCCGGTCCAGCGCAGGGTCGTGCGGTCGGAGACCTCCAGCCGGTCGGGGACCAGGTCCTCCAAGAGGTCGGCGAGGCGCCGCCTGTCGGTGAGGACCCGGTAGCCGCCGGTGCCGGGCAGCAGCGGGCCCGGCAGGGTGATGACCCGGCCCTGCTCGGTCATCCGGTCGGTGTGGCGCTCGCCCGGCACGACGAGCACCGGCTCGTGCCCGGACTCCTTGAACCCCTTGCCCAGTTCGCGCAGGGCGGTGCGCAGCCCGCCGGAGGAGGGTGCGACGAAGTTGGCGAGCCGGACGATCCGCAGACCGTCGCCGAAGCGTTCGGTGGCGAAGCTCATGCCGCCACCACCGTCGTGCGGGCGGCGAGCACGTCCTCGTAGTGCCCGATGAGCCGGTCGCCGACGGCCGCCCAGGTGCGGCCCTCGACGGTGGCCCGTCCCTGGGCGCCGTACCGGGTCCGCAGCACCGGGTCGGCCGCCAGGGCCGCGACGGCGTCCCGGACGGCGGTCGCGTCGCCGGGCGGGACGAGCAGGCCGGTACGGCCGTGGGCCACCAGGTCGAGGGGGCCTCCCGCGGCGGGCGCGACCACCGGCACCCCGCTCGCCATGGCCTCCTGCACGGTCTGGCAGAAGGTCTCGAAGGGGCCGGTGTGCGCGAACACGTCCAGGGAGGCGAAGATCCGGGCGAGTTCGGTGCCGGTGCGGCGGCCCAGGAAGACGGCCCCGGGCAGGGCGCCCCGGAGGGTGGTCTCGCTGGGCCCGTCGCCGATCACCACGACGCGGACGCCGTCCAGGCCGCAGACGCCGGAGAGGAGTTCGACCTGCTTCTCGGGGGCGAGCCGGCCGACGTAGCCGACGATCAGCTCACCGTTCGGGGCGAGTTCCCGCCGGATCGTCTCGTCGCGCAGCTCCGGCCGGAAACGGGCGGTGTCGACACCGCGCGGCCACAGCCGCACCCGGGGCACGCCGTGGGCCTCCAGGTCGTCGCGGGCCGCGCTGGAGGGCGCGAGGGTGCGGTCGGCGGCGGCGTGCACGGAGCGGATGCGCCGCCAGGCCGCGGCCTCCCCGGCGCCCATGTAGGTACGGGCGTAACCGGCCAGGTCGGTCTGGTAGATGGCCACGGCGGGGATGCCGAGCCGGGCGGCGGCGGCCATGCCGCGGACGCCCAGGATGAAGGGGCTGGCCAGGTGCACGATGTCGGCGCGGTGGGCGGTGATCGCCGCGGCGACGCGTCGGCTGGGGAGTGCCACGCGCACCTGGGGGTAGCCGGGGAGCGGAATCGAGGGGACCCGGATCACGGGGCACGGCGCGAGGGCGTCGGCCGCGGTCCGGTCGGCGGCGCCCGTGGGAGCGGGCGAGGCCGAGGACCTCGGGGAGGTGGCGGGAGCGACGACAAGGGGAGCGTGACCGCGATCGACGAGGTGCCGGGCGGTCTGGAGCGCGCAGTGGGCCACGCCGTTCACATCGGGGGGAAAGGATTCGGTCACGATGACGACACGCATACTCGTGTTGTCGCCGCGCCGGACGTGGCCGCGTCAACGTCGATCTTTCCGCCCGGGGAACGTCCCATGAGCGTTGGGCTGCGCAACCGAGCAGGTCAGCCCTTGTCCATGCGCCCCTGACTCCCGGGTCACCGCCTGTTCACCCCGCGCGCCCGAAGGGGCGCCCGAAGTGTCATACGGTGGGCATGTCGGGTCCGATCCGGCTGCGTACGGCCGTCTGGACCTCGGCCTCCTCGGCCGGGTCGGCGGCGAGCCTGCGCAGCTGCTCGACGACGCGGACGTCTCCGGTCTCGGCGTGCCGTGCGGCGATCTCCCGGGTGGTCTCCTCGCAGTCCCACAGGCACTCCACGGCGAAGCCCACGGGGAAGGAGGGGTCGGTGGCGGCCAGCGCACGGGCGGTGCGGCCGCGCAGATGGGACGAGGCGGTCTCCCGGTAGATGTGGCGCAGCACCGGTGCGGCACAGGCGATGCCGAGCCGTCCGGCGCCGTCGACCAGGGTCCACAGGGTCGGCGCGTCGGGGCCCTCGCCGCGCACGGCCTCCCGCAGCGCCGCGAGAACCGCCTCCCGGTCCTGGGCGCCGCCGCGGCAGGCGAGCACCCGCCCGGCCGCGGCACCGAGGGCGTCGGGCCGGTGGGCCCAGCCGCGGGCGCGTTCCACCGCGGCCACGGTGCGCATCCGTTCGAAGGCGTCCAGGGCCGCGTCCACGACCAGGGCGGACCCGGTGGTCACGGCGTCCTCGATCAGGTCGAGGACGTCGGGGTCGTGACCGGCGGCGAGGTAGCGCAGGGCGGTGCAGCGGGCGCCGTCGCTCCCGGCGCGGGCGGCCCGGACGATCTCCGGCCGGTCGCCGGGACCCGCGACGGCGGTGAGACAGCGGGCGGCGGGCACATGGAGGGCGGCGCCCCGTTCGATGCCCTGCTGGGCCCAGTCGAAGACCGCCTGGACGCTCCAGCCCGGCCGGGGGCCCTGGGGCCGCAGCTGCCGCTGCCAGCGGTCGAAGGAGCCCGCCTCCTGGGCGGCCCGTACGCGCGCGGAGACCGCGGCGCGCGGGTCGTCGGCCCACAGCCGCCAGGGCCGTGGTTCGAAGGCGTCGCGGACGGCGGCGGCGAGTTCGGCCTCGCCCTCGGGGTCGGCGGGGAAGCGGGCCAGGACGGGAGCGGCGAGGGCGCGCAGCCCCGCGTCGTCGTCGCGCAGCGCCAGCTCGTCCAGGGCCCAGGCCCAGTTGGTGCCCGAGGCCGCGTACCTGCGCAGCAGTGCGAGAGCGTCGCGCCTGCCGTACGAGGCGAGGTGCCCGAGGACGGCGAGGGCGAGCCCCGTGCGGTTCTCCTCGGTGTCCAGGACGTCCTCGGCGCCGAAGAGATGGGCCTCGATCGCGTCCAGTTCGCCGTGGAGGTCGAGATAGAGCCGGGCGTAGTACAGGGAGCGGTTCTCCACCTGCCAGTCGTGGCGGGGATCGCGCAGTACACAGTGGTCGAGGGCCGCGAGGGCCTCGGCACGGGGGGCGGTGAGCGCGTGCAGCGTGCCGTCGCCGCGGCCCCTCTGGAGGAGACCGAGCAGCGTTCCGCTGGGCGCTATGACCGGTTCGAACATGGGAAACAGCCTCACATCAAGCGTCGACGCAACCGGAGAACACGCACTACCTGGCCGCGTGACAACACGTCGGAGCGCCCGCCGTCTGCTGCTTGCTGTAGACCATCTTCCTCTGCCTCTCGTCGGTGGCCCGTACGGACCGCATCACGGTCCACGCGGTGCGGCAACACCTGCCCAGCCATCGCGTCCGTGAATCACGACGTCATGATGACCCGGCGTCTCGCGCTGCCGCGACCTTATTTCGGGCGGCCCCGTACCGCCTCCCCCGTTTTCGTTGCTTTTACTGGTCAGAGCACGCGTATCAGGATGCGCCGAACAGTTCGAGCAGATCGCTCTTGCCGAACATCCGGGCGGTGTCGATCGCCGAGGGCGTCCCGGCGGCCGGATCGGCGCCGCCGTCCAGCAGCGCCCGGATGACCTCCGTCTCGCCCTTGAAGACCGCCCCGGCGAGCGGGGTCTGGCCTCGGTCGTTGGCCCGGTCCGCGGCCGCCCCCCGCGCCAGCAGGGCTCGTACGGCGTCGGCGTGGCCGTGGTAGGCCGCGAGCATCACCAGGGAGTCGCCGCGGTCGTTGGTGAGGTTGGCCGGAACGCCCGCGTCGACATAGGCCACGAGCGCCTCGGTCTCGCCTCGGCGCGCCAGATCGAAGATCTTGGTCGCGAGCTCCACGACCTCGGGGTCGGGGGCTTCACTCATCGGCGGCCGCCTCTCACTGCTGCTGGGGACTGCGGGAGCGTACGACGGCGAGCGGGGCCGCCGTATCTGCGCGCACGGCGGCGAGCGGGCCGCCGTACGGGTGAATCGCCAGCGTACTGGCTTCAGGTGCGCGCCACCGGCACTGTGACAGGCAAAGATCACGACAGTGTCCGGTCCGGGCGCGCCCAGGGCTTCCGCAGGCGCGGGCGCGGGACGGCTCCGCCACCTGAGGGTAATTCCAGCCCTTTCACCCGTTTGCACCTTTTATCGTATGGATACATCCTGTGAGCCTGGAAGTACTCATGGTGACAGTCCCCGCGATCCAGGAGAAGCAAATGGTCCTCAACATCTCCGGTGTGCTGCTGCTCGGCACCTGCGTCTTCCTCTTCTCCCGGAAGGACGGCCTCAAGGGCACGCACGCCACGGTCTGCTCCCTCTTCGGCTTCTATCTCGCCAGCACCGGTATCGCCCCGGGGATCAAGGCCGGTGGCCAGAGCCTCGCGAGCCTGCTCGGCGGGATCAATTTCTGACCCTCCCGCCCCATCCCAGGAGAACGACGTGGCCCGGCGCCCCCTCCCCCGCATCCTGAGCAACGGCAGCGCCCAGATCGCCCGCAGCCGGCAGCTGGCCAGGACGGCGGCCGGCGGCGCGGGCGACGTCCTCCATCCCCTGTTCCACCTCACCCGCGGCCTGCACCGGCTGGCCGGGGCCGGACGGCGCAGATGGACGGCCACCCCGAAGGACCGGCGGGGACCGCTCCTCTTCCTGTCCGCCTCGGTGATCCTGGTGGTGGCCCTGGTGCCGTACGGGCCGCTGTTCGCCGGTCTGTCCCTCATGGCGGCCGCGGCCTGGAAGGGCCGCGACCGCGACCGCAGGCAGCCCCGGCCCTCCTCCGGGCCCGACGAGGCGCAGACCGCGCGGCTGCGGACCCTGTACGAGGCGCTGGTGCCGTATCTCTCGACCGAACAGGACCCCGATCCGCTCTACGCGCACGGCGGCGACTGGGCCCGGGCCTTCTCCTCGTACGACTTCGACGACGGCGGCCGCGTCTCCCGGCTGCGCCTGCGCTACCCCGCCTACTTCACCGACGGCGAGGCGGCGTCCCGGGCCCGTGTCGAACGGCTGCTGCACGCCAAGTCCGGCCGGGGCCGCGAATACCGCTTCGACTGGGACGAGGAGGCCAACGAGCTGACGATGACCGTGCTGGCACCGCTGCCCACGGACATCACGGCCCAGCGGTTTGTGACCGCCCCCGGGGAGACGGTCCTCGGTTTCACCGACCCCACCGGTGTCCCGCGCACCCTGCCGCTCACCCAGGGCGACGAGCGGCGCGACGAACCACCGGTCGTGTGGCGCACCGGCCCCCGCTCCGCCGAACCCCATCTGCTGATCGCCGGTGCGCCCGGCAGCGGCACGACCACCCTGGTGCGCTCCATCGCCCTCCAGGCGCTCCGCCACGGGGACGTCCTGATCGTCGAGGGCGGCGACACCGGCGAGTACGCCTGCCTGGTGGGCCGGGACGGTGTGCTGTCCGTGGAATCGGGCCTGGTCGGCGCGGTGTCGAGCCTGGAGTGGGCGAGCCATGAGACCGAGCGTCGGCTGATCGCGGCGAACCGGGCGCGGCAGGCCGGGCATCCGTCGCCGGACGACGTCAGGCGGCCGCTGTGGATCCTGCTGGACCGGCCCGGCACGCTCGGCCATCTCGCCGCCGCCGACGGCCGCCCGGATCCCCAGACACTGGTCCAGGTGCCCCTGCGGCACGGGCGGGCGGCGAATGTGACGGTCGTGGTCGCCGAGCACTTCGAGGCCCTGGACGGGCTGTCCGAGGCAGTACGGCAGTACACCCGCGCCCGGGTGGCGCTCGGCCCCGCGTCCCCGGAGGAACTGGAGTCGGTGCTCGGCGTGCCCCCGCACACCACGCCCGTCCGGGAGGTGCCGCCGGGCCGGGGCTATGCCCGGCTGGGCCCGGGCCCGGTCCACCGCCTCCAGGTCCCGGCCACCCCGGACCCCTACGACGACGCGACCAGCGAGAACCACCGGCAGGCGGTCCTTGGACTGCTGCCCGAACACAGCAGCCCGGTACCGGCGGTGGCCGTGGAGGCGGTGGCCGCGGAGGCAGTTGCCGCGGAGGGCTGAGCGGCTCAGGCGACGAAGGTGCGCGGGGACTCCGCCGGGCCGGAGGCGCCGGTCTCCACCAGACGCGCGGCGGCCGCCAGCCGCACCGCCGCCTCCTCCGCCACCGCGCCGCCGACCGTGAACGGCAGCCGGACGTACCCCTCGAAGGCGCCGTCCACACCGAAGCGCGGCCCGGAGGGCACCCGTACCCCGACCCGCTCCCCGGCCTCCGCGAGCCGGGAGCCGGACAGTCCGCCGGTGCGCACCCACAGCGTCAGACCGCCCCGCGGGACCGTGAACTCCCAGGACGGCAGCTCCCGGCGCACCGCGGCGACCAGGGCGTCCCGGTTCTCCCTGGCCTGGGCGCGGCGCAGGCCCACCGCCTGCTCCCAGCCTCCCGAACTGAGCAGCCAGTTCACGGCGAGCTGCTCCAGGACCGGGGTGCCCAGGTCCGCGTAGGCGCGGGCGGCGACCAGGCTGCGGATCACATCGGGGGCGGCCCGCACCCAGCCGATGCGCATGCCCGCCCAGAACGCCTTGCTCGCCGAACCCACGGTGATCACCGTGGAGCCCGCCGGGTCGAAGCCGCTGACCGGGCGCGGCATCGTGAGGCCGTCCTCCAGATACAGCTCGCTCATGGTCTCGTCGACGACCAGGACCGTCCCCGCGGACCGGGCCGCCTCCACCAGGCGGCGGCGCTGGTCCTCGTCGGCCAGCGCACCCGTCGGATTGTGGAAGTCCGCCACGACATAGGCCAGCCGCGGCGCGGCCTCCCGCAGCACCTGGCGCCAGCGGTCCACGTCCCAGCCGCGGAGCCCCTCG
This sequence comes from Streptomyces sp. NPDC052040, assembly GCF_044548405.1. NCBI lineage: Bacteria > Bacillati > Actinomycetota > Actinomycetes > Kitasatosporales > Streptomycetaceae > Streptomyces > Streptomyces sp. NPDC052040. The sequence goes on from NZ_JBIUBV010000004.1 coordinate 43,264, forward strand.
GCCATGGCCACCGGCACCAGCCGGGCCCCCGCCTCCCGCATCAGCTGGAGGATGTTGGCGTACGAGGGCGACTCGACGGCGATGCGTTCGCCGCGCCCGGCGAAGAGGTGGCAGATCGCGTCCATCGCCCCCATGGCGCCCGTGGTCACCATGATCTGCTCGGGCATGGTGGGGATGGAGCGTGCCGTGTAGCGCTCGGCGATCATGGCGCGCAGCGCGGGCAGCCCCGCCGGGTAGTCGCCGTGCGTGTGCGCGTAGGGCGGCAGCTCCTCCAGGGCGCCCTGGACGGCGCGGGTGAGCCACGGCTCGGGCGCGGGCAGCGCGGCGCAGCCCAAGTCGATCATGGAGCCCAGGGCCTCCGGGGGAAGGGGTTCCAGTCCGCGGGCCGGGAGCGGGTTCCCGGCCGGTACAGCGGTCCAGCTGCCCGCCCCGCGCCGGGATTCCAGGAAGCCTTCGCCGCGCAGCGCCTCGTAGGCGGCGGCGACCGTGGTCCGGCTCACGGTCAGGGCGATCGCCAGTTCCCGTTCGGCGGGCAGCCGGGCGGCGACGGGCACCCGGCCCTCCAGCACGAGCAGCCGGATGCCGTCCGCGAGCGCGCGGTAGGCGGGCGGGCGGCGGGTGCCGGGGCCCGGGGAGCGGTCCTGCTGCGAGGTGAGCAGCCGGGCCAGCTGCGCCGCACCCACCGCTGAAGTCCACTGCGCCATGTTTCCCAGTCCACCTTCCCGGAATTGGCCATGGATGGCTTCTCTTTCCAAGCCACAGAGTGACATGCGTCAGGCCACCATCACCACTGGGGGGTATGCCGTGTCCACCGGTCCGGCCGTCGGTCCGTCCATCGACACATCCATGAGGAGCCGCCTCGTCCGCCGGCTCCTCCAGCTGTACGGGGGTCTGGTGCTCTACGGCGCCAGCTCCGCGCTCCTGGTGCGGGCGGGCCTCGGTCTGGAGCCCTGGAACGTCCTCCACCAGGGTCTCGCGGAGCTGACCGGGCTCAGCATGGGCCTGGTGCTCACCCTGGTCGGCGCGGCCGTGCTGCTGGTGTGGATCCCGCTGCGCCAGCGCCCCGGCCTCGGCACCGTCTCCAATGTGCTGGTGATCGGCTTCGCCATGGACACCGCCCTCTCCCTGCTGCCGGAGGTCCGCTCCCTGGCCGTACGGGTGCCCCTGCTCCTCGCGGGAGTGGTGCTGAACGGCATGGCGACCGGCCTGTACATCGCCGCGGACTTCGGGCCCGGCCCGCGCGACGGTCTGATGACCGGGCTGCACCGGCTCACCGGCCGGTCGATCCGGCTGATCCGCACGGCCGTCGAGGCGGCCGTGGTGGCGACCGGCTTCGTGCTCGGCGGCACGGTGGGGGTGGGCACCGTGCTGTACGCGCTGGCCATCGGACCGCTGGCCCAGTTCTTCCTGCGGGTGTTCGCCGTTCCCCGGGCATCGGGACGCAGCACCGTCGTTGCCACCGGTCAACCGGAGGAGGTCATACTGCGTCGGTGACCACCCCTGTGCGCCATCCCTATCTCGACCATCCCGGCCCGATCGCCTTCGCCCACCGGGGCGGAGCGGCCGACGGCCTGGAGAACACCGCGGCCCAGTTCCGGCGCGCGGTCCAGGCGGGCTACCGGTACATCGAGACGGATGTGCACGCCACCACCGACGGAAAGCTGGTGGCGTTCCACGACGCGACCCTGGACCGGGTGACCGACGGGGCGGGCCGGATCTCCGAGCTGCCCTGGAGCGCCGTGCACCGGGCCCGGGTCGCGGGCACCGAGCCGGTCCCGCTCTTCGAGGAACTCCTCGAAGAGTTCCCTGAGGTGCGGTGGAACGTGGACGTCAAGGCGGAGCCCGCCCTGCTCCCGCTGCTCGATCTGATCGGGCGCACCAACGCCTGGGACCGGGTCTGCGTCGGCTCGTTCTCCGAGTCCCGGGTCTCCCGCGCCCAGCGGCTGGCCGGACCGCGCCTCGCGACCTCGTACGGCACCCTCGGGGTGCTGGGCCTGCGGCTGCGCTCCTGGGGGCTGCCCGCACGGGTGCGCGGCTCGGCGGTGGCCGCCCAGGTCCCCCGGTCCCAGTCGGGCGTGCCCGTGGTCGACCGGCGCTTCGTGCGCACCGCGCACGCGCTCGGGCTCCAGGTGCACGTGTGGACGATCAACGACCCCGGTGACATCAACCGGCTCCTGGACCTGGGAGTGGATGGCATCATGACCGATCACATCGACACACTGCGCACAGTCCTTCAAGACCGGGGCACCTGGGTCTGAAGCCCGCGCACGAGCACGTACGGCGGGGAAGCGAGGCACGGGTGGGCACCGACACCGAACGGGCGGCCGAGGTACCGCCCGGACCGAGACCGCCCGGGTCACCGGAGCGCGAGGAGGCCGCGGAGCGGCGGCGGCAGCAGCACGGCTGGTACTTCTACGACTGGGCCTGCTCGGTCTACTCGAGCAGCGTGCTCACCGTCTTCCTCGGCCCCTATCTCACCGCGGTCGCCAAGGCGGCGGCGGACGCGGACGGTTATGTCCATCCGCTGGGCATCCCGGTGCGGGCGGGCTCGTTCTTCGCGTACACGGTCTCCGCCTCCGTGATCCTGTCGATCCTGGTGATGCCGCTCGCGGGCGCGGCGGCCGACCGCACCGGCCGCAAGAAGCCGCTGCTCGCCCTCTGCGCCTATCTGGGTGCCGCGGCCACCGCGGGACTGTTCTTCCTGGACGGCCACCGCTATCTGCTCGGCGGGCTGCTGCTGATCGTCGCGAACGCCTCGATGGCCGTCTCGATGGTCGTCTACAACTCCTATCTGCCGCAGATCGCCGCGCCCGAGGAGCGGGACGCGGTCTCCTCGCGCGGCTGGGCCTTCGGCTACGCCGCGGGCTCCCTGGTCCTGGTCGCGGACCTGGTCCTGTTCACGGCGCACGACTCCTTCGGCCTCTCCCAGTCCGCCGCGGTCCGCATCTGCCTGGCCTCGGCGGGCCTGTGGTGGGGTGCCTTCACCCTGGTACCGCTGCGGCGGCTGCGGGACCGCCGCACGGTGTCCGCGGTCCGTGCACCGCACGGCTGGCGGCAACTGGCGGCCACCGTCCGGGACATGCGCGGCAAGCCGCTGACCCTCGCCTTTCTGCTGGCCTACCTGATCTACAACGACGGCATCCAGACGGTGATCTCGCAGGCGTCGGTCTACGGCTCCGAGGAGCTGGGGCTGAGCCAGTCCACACTGATCATCGCGGTGCTGCTGGTGCAGGTGCTGGCGGTGGGCGGGGCCCTGGGCATGGGCCGGCTGGCCCGTGTCCACGGCGCCCAGCGGACCATCCTCGGCTCACTGGTCGCCTGGACGCTGACGCTCGGCGCCGGCTACTTCCTGCCCGCGGGCGCACCGGTGGGCTTCTTCCTCCTCGCGGCCTGCATCGGGCTGGTGCTCGGCGGCAGCCAGGCGCTCTCCCGCTCACTGTTCTCCCACCTGGTGCCGCCGGGCAAGGAGGCCGAGTACTTCTCGGCGTACGAGCTGAGCGACCGCGGGATGAGCTGGCTGGGCCCGCTGCTGTTCGGCCTCACCTATCAGCTGACCGGCAGCTACCGGGACGCGATCGTCTCGCTGGTGGTCTTCTTCGTCCTGGGCTTCGTCCTGCTGGCACGCGTTCCGGTGCGGCAGGCGGTGCGCGACGCGGGAAACCCGGTACCCGAACAGATTTAGCACCTGAAGGCAAAGGGCGGTAGTGTACGCGTTTGGCCTGCCAGGCGTACCGTTACTGCGCGTCAAAGGAGCCGAACGCTGGGTGACATCTGCTAGCAGATGTGACAAACCGGGCGCTGGTGGGTACAACAAGGGGCGGCTACGACGGCGACGCTTGACCCGGAACGGGACACGGAACGGGAATCTTTACCGCCGACCGGACGTTGACCGGATGACGACGACAGCGACACCTGTCCTGTGGGCGACAAGCCCGGGAGGCACGATTCATGAGTGAGCGAGCTCTTCGCGGCACGCGCCTCGTGGTGACCAGCTACGAGACGGACCGCGGCATCGACCTGGCCCCGCGCCAGGCCGTGGAGTACGCATGCGAGAAGGGGCACCGGTTCGAGATGCCCTTCTCGGTCGAGGCGGAGATCCCGCCGGAGTGGGAGTGCAAGGTCTGCGGGGCCGTGTCACTCCTGGTGGACGGCGACGGCCCGGAAGAGAAGAAGGGTAAGCCTGCGCGTACGCACTGGGACATGCTGATGGAGCGACGCACCCGCGAGGAACTCGAAGAGGTTCTCGAGGAGCGTCTCGCCGTCCTTCGTTCCGGCGCGATGAACATCGCGATCCATCCGCGGGACAGCCGCAAGTCCGCCTAGCCCCTCCGGGGAGCGGGGCGGCAGCACAGCACGCGGATCAGCGGGCGCCCATGTCGGTATGACATGGGCGCCCGCTGCCGTTTTTCCCGGGAGGCAGCGCCAGACGTTTCTCCTGGGAGGCCATGCTCAGGGAGGCGGAGGTCCGCGCTCATGGCCGTGGAGGCTCGTGCTCAGGGCCGGAGGGGGCGACAGCCACCGCCCGGGCCGGGCGGTCGGCGGGCTAGCGGCTCAGCGGCGGCCGGGGCTCGTGCGGTTCGCCGCCGGGCTCCTCCCTGATGACCTCACCCTGGACGACCTTTCCGTCCGGGCGGTGGATGCGAGCCTGCCGGAAGGCGTCACCGAGACCGCCGTACGACGTCTCGCGGAGCCTGCGGTCGAGGGAGCGCTCGGCACGGCTGCTCACCGCCCGCTGGACCGGCGGGAGCAGAAGCAGCAGGCCCGCCGCGTCGGAGAGCAGGCCCGGCACCATCAGCAGCAGGCCGCCGAGCATCGTCAGACCGTTGCCGCGGCCCGTACGGCCGGTGCCGTCGTCCGTCGCCCCGGAGGCCGAGGACTGGCCCCCGAACGCCTCGCCGAGGCTGCGGAAGGCGCGGCGTCCGGCCCGTTTGATCACCACGGAGCCGAGCACGATTCCGGCGACCAGCAGCAGGAACACCGTGAGCCCCCCGGCGGCGCGCCCCACCAGGGTGAGCAGCCAGATCTCCAGCACCAGCCAGGCGGCGACAGCGGGCGGCAGAAACCTGCGCATCCGGGAACGCCGCGGCCGGGCCTGGTAGGGGGAAGTCGGTGCGCCAGTCGTCATGCTCCCAGTGTGCCTGGCGCGGGCTCAGGGCGGGATAAGCGGGCCGACCTGGAGGAACGGCCGATCGGCCGGGAGACGGCCAAGGCCCCGCGACCGGCCCCAGCGGCTCCCGGGTCGACGCGGGGCCCGTCTCGGCCCCGGATCCGGGGCCGGTCGCTCAGGAGGCGTTGCCGCCGCGGCCCTTGACCTTGGCCACCCGGTCCCCGACGCCCCAGGCGGTGACCCGCCACAGCGCCTCGACGAGGATGTCCCGGCTCATCTTGGAGTCGCCGAGCTCCCGCTCGACGAACGTGATGGGAACCTCGACCACGTGGTATCCGGCCTTGACGGCGCGGCGGGCCAGGTCGACCTGGAAGCAGTAGCCCTGGGAGGCGACCTCCTCGAGGCCCAGGCCCTGGAGGGTCTCGCTGCGGAAGGCGCGGTAGCCGCCGGTGATGTCGCGCAGCGGCAGGTCGAGCGCCAGGCGCGAGTAGAGGCTGCCACCCCGGGAGATGAACTCACGGCTCTTGGGCCAGTTCACGACCCGGCCGCCCGGCACCCAGCGGGAGCCGAGCACCAGATCGGCGCCCTTGAGCGCGGTCAGCAGCCGCGGCAGCTCCTCCGGCTGGTGGGAGCCGTCGGCATCCATCTCCACCAGAACGCCGTAGTCGCGCTCCAGGCCCCAGCGGAAGCCGGCGAGATACGCGGCACCCAGCCCCTGCTTGCCTGTGCGATGCAGGACATGCACATGGTCGTCCCCGGCCGCCAGCTCGTCCGCGAGCTTGCCCGTCCCGTCGGGGCTGTTGTCGTCCGCGACGAGGACATGCGCCTCGGGCACGGCCGACCTCACCCGGCCGACGATCGTCTTGATGTTCTCCGCCTCGTTATAGGTCGGAATGATCACCAAGGCGGTGCCGAGCGGACCGAACTGCCTCTCACGGGCTTGTGCCGCGAGAGTCCCGTCACCGTCGTTCACTGCTGCCCCTTCATGTCCATACGCAGGGGACCACCATAGTGGGCGTCTCCTGCACCTTCGTCACAGCACGGTCGTACGGGGGTGTCGATTGCACAAGAGTCGGGTAAGACAGGGGACTTGTGCACCGTGCGGAAAGCCGCTGCGGATGGGGGCCCGGCGCCCTTCGGGCCGACCTGGGACCCGCTGGCTGCGGGTCGACCGAAAGCCGTTGTCTACTGGACGTCCGGGCCCCACCCGGGTCACACCCTGCCGACCGGCCGGAACGTCCCCGTGCCGTGGCGCGGGCGCTGAGCCTGGCTCCCAGTGGTGGTGCGCCGGTGCGGCACACCATCCCTGACCCAGCGGCGCTCCGGCGACTGCGCGGAGGTTCCCCGGTCGGACGTCCGACGGTGGACGCGCCGAACCTACCGGCCCCCTGCGCATGGCTGTCAACAGTGGCGCGACCTGCGGTTTCTTCCCCCAGGGCCAGGTTCGGGGGGAGGATGCGCAGGTCGCGCCGCGGGGTCCTGTGCCGCAGGCGCCGGGCCGCCGCACCGGCAGATCACTCGCCCGGCCGTACGAACACCGTCCGGCCGCCCACCACGGTGCGCAGGCAGACGGGCAGGTCGGTGCCGGGGGTCAGATCGGGCAGTCCGGGGGTGCCCGAACGCGGGTCGGTGGACCAGCGGGCCACCCGGTCGTCGGGCGCCTGGACGATCAGGGCGTCGGTGCGCCATACGGCATAGTCCGCGGGGGCGCCCGGGACCAGCACCCCGGCGTCGTCGCGGCCGATCGCCCGCCAGCCGCCGCGGGTGTGGGCCGTGAACGCGGCGCGTACCGAGATCCGGTGCCCGGGGGTGCGGTGGAAGGCCGCCGCCCGCACCGTGCCCCACGGGTCCAGGGGGGTGACGGGGCTGTCGGAGCCGAAGGCCAGGGGGACGCCGGTGCGGAGCAGGGCCGCGTAGGGGTTCAGCGTCCCGGCCCGCTCGGCGCCGAGGCGCTCCGCGTACATCCCGTCCGGGCCGCCCCACAGGGCGTCGAAGGCGGGCTGCACCGAGGCGGTGAGGCCGAGTTCGGCGAAGGCGGCGACGGTCTCGGGGGTGAGCATCTCGGCGTGCTCGATCCGGTGCCGGGCCGCCCGGACGCCGGCGAGGCCGGTCTTCTCGGCGGCGGCGCGCACTCCCTCGACCACGGTGGTGACGGCGGCGTCACCGATGGCGTGGAAGCCCGCCTGGAGCCCACTCTCGGTGCAGGCGACCACATGGGCGGCGACCGCGGCGGCGTCCAGATAGGCGGTGCCGGTGTGGCCCGCGTCGGCGTACGGCTCGTGCAGGCACGCCGTGTGGGAGCCGAGGGAGCCGTCGACGAACAGATCGCCCGCGGCACCGAGGGCACCCAGCTCCCGCGCCTTGTCCACGTCCTGCTCGGCCCAGTAGCCGACGACCCGGGGCCCGGGTTCCCCGGCGGCCAGGCGCAGCAGCCCGGTGAGGTCCTCCTCGGAGGAGATGTCCGGGCCCGCGCACTCGTGGACCGTGCCGATGCCGAGGGAGGCCGCGTGCGCGAGGGCGGCCCGCTGGGCCCCGGTGCGCTGGGCGGGCGTCACGGCCGCGAACGCCGCCGCGCGCACGGCGTGGTGGGCGTCCCTGGTGAGCGGCTGCCCCTCGGTGAAGCCGTCCCGGTCCCGGACGCCGGGCGCGAGGTCCAGCAGTGCGGTGGTGACGGCGGCGGAGTGGACGTCGATACGGCTGAGGTAGAGGGGGCGGCCGCCCGCGGCCTCGTCGAGTTCCTCGCGGCGCGGTGCCCGCCGCTCGGGCCAGCGGGCGGCGTCCCAGCCGTGGCCGAGCAGCACCCGGTCCCCGGGGTGTGCGGCGGCGAAGTCGCGGACCAGTGCGAGGGCGGCCGCGAGGGAGGGCGCGCCGGACAGGTCCAGGCCGGTGAGCGCGAGGCCCGTCGCGGTGCTGTGTACATGTGCGTCGGTGAAGGCCGGGGTGACGAGGGCGCCGTCCAGGTCCACGACCTCGTCCACGCCGTCCGCGAAGGAGTCGGCCGCGCCCTCGGAGCCGACCCAGGCGATCTGTCCGTGCTCGACGACCATGGCCGTCGCGAAGGGGTCGGCGGGGCTGTGGACTTCTCCTCGGCGCAGCAGGACGGTCTGCGGCGGGGCGGTGCGCTCGTTCATGAGGACAGTCTCGCGCCTGGCCCGGGCGGTCCGGCACGCAGGGCCGGGTGGGCGGCCGGGCATGTCGGCGGGTCCGGGCGCGGTCCCCCGCGTGTCAGATCCGGGGCGGCCGTGCCTCGTACGGGGTGGAGAGGACGACCGTGGTGCGCGTCGAGACCCCCGCGAGCGACCGCAGCCGTGCGAGCAGCTCCTCCAGCTCGTGGGGGGTGGCCACGCGCACCTTGAGGATGTAGTTCTCGTCGCCCGCGACGCTGTGGCACGCCTCGATCTCGGGGACGCCCGCCAGCCGGTCCGCGATGTCGTCGGGGGCGCTGGGGTCGAAGGGCTTCACCGAGATGAAGGCGGTCATCGGCAGGCCGACGGCCTCCGGGTCGACGACCGCGGCATACCCGCGGATGACACCGCGCTGCTCCAGCCGGCGCACCCGCTGGTGCACGGCCGACGTGGACAGCCCGGTGGCCTTGCCCAGATCGGTGTAGCTCATCCGCCCGTCCTTGACGAGCAGCTGCACGATTTGTCGGTCCAGCTCCTCCATGGCGCAAGAACCTACAGGGCGACCGATCTCCGCGGTACCGCAGACGCAGGTCATAGCCGGTTTGTGACGTCGGGGCGCGGCCGTCGGGGGTTCTTTCGGCGGCGGATGGACGGCGCATGGGGAGGTCGGGCACCACGACACACGGACCACCCGTACGACCCCGTGTAGGTTATGTGACGAACGCCACAGGATATCGATCGTCTTCGTGATGTTCCCGTGATTACCGCCGAGAGACGGCGGGAAGTGCTTGCTGTGGTCGAGGCCGCGGTGCCTTGTCGGCCCAGCCCGAGGGGGAGAAACCCAATGCAGAGTCTGAAGCGCCCAGGTCGTGGTGTGTCCAAGCGGCAGCAGCTCGTCGCCGAGCCCGAGCCGGAGGGCGTCGAACCCGCCGACGACGAGCTCGACACGTACGACACCTTCGAGATGTACCGGGTGATCTGCCCGGACTGCGCACAGCCCATCGCGCTCCTGGCGGACGAGGAGTTCCTGCCGGAGCACGCCCTGTGCGCCTCTCCGTGGAACCCGTTCGGGCTCACGGTGTGCCCCGGTACGGGCCGCGCGGCCGCACAGGCCCGGCCCGCGGACGAGTCGACCGTGCCTCAGGAGCAGGACACCGCCCTGCTGCTGACGCTCCCTCAGGGACTCGACTGGCGGACACAGCCCTTCTCGCACGTCGGCGGCCCGGGGTCGCACCCGGTGCGCCTGCCGGTGATGCCCCGTCAGGCAGCCTGACCACCCGGTCGGCGGTACGTCGGCCGGCTCGCGGCACCGCCCCCGGCCGGACATCCCGTCAGGGGGCGCCACGCCGGGGCACGGCACCCTGTGCCCCCGTACGGGCCCTTGGGGAACTCACGCTCGAATACCGGGGCCGGTGACCCGCGCACGCGTCCCGGCGTTCCCCTTGTATGACCGCCACATCATCGGCGACGGGCCGTCGGCCGTGGGTCCGCGTTCCGGCCTCGGCAGCGCCGCCTCCGCCGCCGCCCCGGCTCCCGGATCCGCCCATCTACCGCGCGCTGATGCGTACCTGGGCCGACCGCGGGCGCACCCTGCCGGGACGCCATGACCCGGAGTGGACACGGCTCGCCGCTCCCCCGGCCGGAACCGGCCGGGGGACGGTGGGCCAGGACCCGTTCAGCGCGACTCGGGACCCACGAGGTGACGGGCGATGACCATCCGCTGGATCTGGTTGGTGCCCTCCACGATCTGAAGCGCCTTGGCCTCGCGCATATAGCGCTCGACCGGGAAGTCGGCGGTGTAGCCGTACCCGCCGAGGACCTGGACGGCGTCGGTGGTGACCTTCATCGCCGCATCGGTGCAGTGCAGCTTCGCCATGGCCGCCTGCTTGGCGAACGGGCGTCCGGCGTCCCGCAGCCGTGCCGCCGCCAGATACAGGGCCCGGCCCGCCTCGATCTGGGTCGCCATGTCGGCGAGCATGAAGCGCAGCCCCTCGAAGTCCGAGATCGGGCGCCCGAACTGGAGGCGTTCCTTCGCATACCCGACGGCCTCGTCCAGGGCCGCCTGGGCCAGGCCGATCGCGCAGGCCGCGATGCCGAGCCGCCCGGAGTCGAGGGCGGACAGGGCGATCGCGAAGCCCTGCCCCTCCTCTCCGAGGCGGCGCTCGTCGGGCACCCGCACCTCGTCCAGGTGGACCTGGGCGGTGGGCGAGCCCGTCATGCCCATCTTCTTCTCGGGCGTCACTCCGCTCAGCCCCTCGGCGTCGCCGGGGACCAGGAAGGCGGAGATACCGCGGGGGCCCTCCGCTCCGGTGCGCGCCATCACGGTGTAGAAGTCGGCGATGCCCCCATGGGTGATCCACGCCTTGGTGCCGCTGATCACCCAGTGGTCGCCGTCGCGGCGGGCCCGGGTGCGCAGCGAGGCCGCGTCCGACCCGGAGGAGGCCTCGGAGAGGCAGTAGGCGCCCAGCAGGCCGCCGCCGAGCATCGCGGGCAGATGCTCGACCTGCTGCTCCTTGGTGCCGTAGTGGGCCAGGGCGTGGCAGGCGAGGGTGTGGACGCTGACACCGAGGCCGACGGTCAGCCGGGCCGCCGCCAGTTCCTCCAGGACCTGGAGGTAGACCTCGTACGGCTGGTCGCCGCCGCCGTACTCGGAGGCGTAGGGCAGGCCGAGGAGTCCTGATTCCGAGAGCAGGCGGAAGACCTCGCGCGGGAAGTGTCCGGCGTACTCCTCCTCGGCCGCCTTCGGCGCGATCTCTCGCTGCGCGATGTCACGGACGAGCGAGATCAGATCCCGGGCCTCGTCGGTGGGCAGTTCACGGTCCACCGGCTGCGGGACGCGGTCGGACATGGCGACGCTCTCCTCCCATTTCGGGAACATCGACGGATGCGCGCCTTGGGTGGGGGCAGCTCCGCCGGGTCTCACTGGGCCCGGCCGATGGTTGCCGCTCCGGGTCTCGGAGGCGGCTGACCAGCGGCTGTGGCGCTTGGAGTATGCCCGATCGGAGGCATGGAGTCACCAGTTAACGAGCGCTCACTCGAAGAAAGATTCCCCACCGGGAACAATTGGCCCGAACCGTGCGCCCACGGGTCGGGTCCGCCACCGCCGGGAGACCTCACCGGGACCGGGGGAAGGGGGACTTGCCGGCGGGGTCACAGCCAGCCGAGCTGAGTCACCAGCATCGCGAGGACCACCACGAGGACCCAGCCCATGATGTGCTCCACGGTCTTCGGGTCGTCGTCCCGGGGGCCGCCGGTGCGGGCACGGAGTCGGGCGGCGGTGGCGGAGAGGGCTGTCATGGCGGCTCGCTGGTCCTCGGTGGTGCGTCGGAGTCCCCCCGGACCCTGTCCACCTTGCCACCGGAACGGGCCGCCCCGGCGGAGAGCTTGGTCACAGGACGGGGGCCCGGCGAGGGCGGGTGCCCCCCGGGGGGGGGCCCCCCCGGCGGGGGGGGGGGGCGCCCCCCCCCCCCCCCCCCCCCCCCCCCCGCGGGGGGGGGGGGGTCTTTCGCGCCCGGGGGGGGGGGGGGGGGCGGGGGCGGGGGCGCCCCCCGGGGGGGGGGGGGGGGGGGGGGGTGTGGGGGGGGGGGGGGGGGGGGGGGGGGGGGGGCGGGGGCCGCCGCCCCCCCCCCCCCCCGCGGCCGGGGCCGGTCAGCGCACGCCCACCGCCGCCAGCGCCGCCAGCTGGGCGGTGCTCGGACGCGCCGGGAAGTAGAGGTAGCAGACCCCGCCGGTGCCGGAGACGACCTTGCCGGAGGCGTTGTACCGCTTGGTCCTCAGCCAGATGTTCTCGAACTCCCGCCGCCGGTAGACGCGCCGCACCGCCGCGTCGTCCGGGGCGGCCGGGTCGCCCGCGATCACATCGCCCCCGGCGGTGAAGCCGGTCACGGTCATCAGATGGCCGGAGGTGCCGTACCCGGCACCCGTCAGCTCCTGCTCCAGGAAGGACTGCGAGGTGATCACGGGGATGCCCGCCGCGATCAGCCGCTCCGCGTCGGTGAGCGAGGTCAGCCGGGTGACCACGCCCTGGAGGTCCTTGAAGGTGGCCGCGTAGGCCGCGTTGAACGGCCAGTTGCCGCAGCCCTGGTACTGGTAGTCGTAGGTGGAGCGGGCCGCATGGCAGACCTGGGGGTCGGCGTAGGAGGGGTCGACCCAGGACAGCTGCGCGGGGGTGAGCCTCCGCCCCCAGGACTCGATGACCATCTGCGAGGAGGTGGGGCTGCACCACGCCTCGCCGCCGTTGTCGTACTCGGGGTACTGGCCCTTGTGGATCTCCTGCGAGTAGCGCGGCACGGTCAGTTCACGGACCAGGCCGGGGGCCGAGGCGGGGACGGTGAAGCGGTCCGGGATGTCGGAGCCCATGGCTCCGAGCCGCCACACGGTCGGGGTGAGGCGGGTGCCCGGCCTGCGGTAGAGGGTCAGACGCAGCCGGTACGAGACCAGGCGCAGGCCCGAGGCGGGGTCCGTGACGGCGAAGGTGTCCGTCGAGATGCTGCTCCTGCCGTCGGTCTGGCCGTCGACGGAGGTCCGCCGGATGTCCTGGTCGCCCGAGGCCCAGCGGCCCATGACATACCAGGGGGTGGCCGTGCCGTCGGAGTAGGTGCCCTGAAGCTCGGTCTGGAGCCAGGTGCCCGCCGGGGTGCGGGCGTTCCAGGAGGCGACGGCCTCGGTGGACGGGACGGAGAGCCGGTGCACGGGCGAGGTCCAGGTGGCGTACTCCCAGCTCGCGGTCTTCCCGGTGTGCGGGTCGGTGTAGTCGGTGGTCCCGGCGGGGGTCGCGATCACCACGCCGGGGCGGGTGCCGGCGAGGACCAGGACGCCGCGGCCGGTGCCGCCGCGCCAGTCCGCACAGCTGGTCCAGGCGTGGTGGTCCACGGGTCGCGGGGTCTCTCTCGCGGGTCCGGCGGGCGGTCCGGCCGGGGCGGCCGCGGCCGGAGGGCCGAGCGCCGTCCCGGCCGCCGCGGCGGTGACGAGGGCGGCGGCGAGGACGGTTCTGCGGGACGGCTCTGAAGCTCTGCTCATCGGTGGGTGCCCCCAGGTGTCCTGAAGCGGTGGTCCAGACGCACGGTGTGGGCCAACTATGGCGGCCGTCCGGGGCCTCCGCCACCGCTTCGGCCCTCGGCGTGTCCACCACTATTGGTCCCTACCACTGGCAGGACCCGGGGGGCCGTGCCCGGCGGTCGCGTACGGCCGCCGGGCACGGCGACGGCTCAGACGAGGTCCATCGCCGCCACCTCGTCCGGGCGGCCGTAGCTGACCGGCCCCTGGAAGCGGCGGCGCGCGGTGGCGAACCACCAGACCGTGGCGACGACCAGCACCGTGGCGAGAGCGATCGGTGCGTAGTTGAAGGAGTCGACGGTGATCGGCGAGGCCTGCGGCAGCATGAACAGCACGCTGCTGAGCAGGATCCAGGCGACCGCGACCACCCCGACCGGACGGGACCAGCGCCCCAGGTGCCAGGGCCCGGACTGGAAGTCGGCGCCGAGCCGCAGCCGCAGGAAGATCGGCACGGCGTAGGCGAGGAAGAGCCCGACGACGTTCACGCTGACGATCGCGGTGAAGGCGGTGTGGGACCACCAGCCGGGCAGCACCAGGGCGAGGGAGCAGACCACCGCGAGCCAGACCGCCTTGACCGGGGTACGGGTGCGCGGCGAGACCGAGTGCCACCAGCGGGAGCCGGGCATCGCGCCGTCCCGGGAGAAGGCGAAGATCTGCCGGGTGTTGCTGGTGAGGTTGGCCAGGCCGCAGAAGAGCATGGCGCCGATGACGATCAGCAGCAGGGCCTTGGCCGCGCCCGTGCCCAGTCCGTCGATGAGGATCTGCACGGGCGGCGCCGCGGAGCCGGCCACCTTGCCGTAGTCGCCGATGCTGTACACCAGGGCCAGCATGAGGACGAGTCCGGTCCCGGCCGACCAGGCGATGGCGCGGGTGATGCCCCGGGGTGCGTTGACCGTCGCCCGGACCGTTTCCTCGGACATGTGGAAACTGCCGTCGAAGCCGGTGAAGGTCCAGCTGGTGACCAGCAGGCCGAGCATGCCGCCGTAGAGCCCGTTGGTGAAACCGGTGTTGTTCACGAAATGCGTCACATAGGAGGCCGGGCGGTGCGCGTCCGGGCCGATGACCAGCGCGGTCACGATCACCACGAGGCCGATCAGCAGCCACCACACCGAGATCCGGTTGAGGACCGCCACCAGCCGCACGGTGTAGGTGTTGGCCAGGCCCTGGGCCACGATGAGCAGGGCCGTGATCAGGACGGTCTGGTGCGCGGTCGGCCGGTACGAGGGCCACTGGAGGGCCAGGAAGGCCTGGACGAAGGTGGCGGCCGCGTAGCCGGTGGCGGCGGTGCCGCCGACCTGGCCGACGAAATTGAGCCAGCCGGTGTACCAGGACCAGGCGCCCCGATGACGGCGGGCGAGTTTTCCGGCGGAGAAATACAGGGCCCCGCTCGTCGGATAGGCGGAAGCCACCTCCGCCATCGCGGCGCCGATGAAGAGCACCATGACGGAGACGCCGATCCAGCCGAACACAAGAATGCGGGGGCCGCCCGCGTTCATTCCGAAGCCGAACGAGGAGAAAATGCCGGAGAGAATGTTGATGATGGTGAAGGATATGGCGAAATTGTCGAAGGCTTGAAACCTGCGGGTGAGCTTTCGCGGATATCCCATCGCGTGCAGGGTCGCATCGTCGTCGATCGCGACGGGATCCCGGCCCGCACGACGTCTCGTGCGGGTGATCGCTGTCCGTTCTGACACAACCGGACCCTTTCTGGGCGGGGGTGACCGATGGGCAAAGGGGGTCAGGCGGTTCCTGGGACGGGCAGTCCGCAGGCGCGGCGGGCGCGTGAGAGCTGTTCCTCGGGGTCACCGAAGACGCTCCAGGGCATACGGGAGGCGTAGGGCCCCATGGCCATCAGCACGGCGCGCGCCTCGAAGACGCACTGGGCCATGACCAGCGCGTGCGCGAGATAGGCCAGGTCGAGCACGGGGGTGAAGCGGTAACCGGCGGCCTCCGGCAGCCAGTTCTGGTAGACGGCGAGCGCCGTGGAGCGCCACTGGGGCTGCTCCCAGACCCGGTCGGCGAGCGACTGGGCCGGGTTGTAGCTCTCCACGAGCGCGACCAGGGGCAGCAGCCGCAGCGGGGAGGTGGCGGGCGCCCGCTGACTGAGAAAGGCGGCGACGTCCCAGGCGGCGTTCACCGAGCCCCGGTGGCGGGCGAAGAAGTAGGTGAGGAAGCGGTGGTGGCCCTCGCGATGGAAGGGATCCAGCCGCAGGATGTGCGAGAACAGCTCCCAGGGGCCGGGGGGCGCGGTGAGCAGCCCCCGCGGTGCGGGTTCGCGGATCTCGTGCAGCCGCGCGAGCGTCAGCCGCGCCACCCAGGGGGTGGGGTCGCGGGGCGCCATGACGCTGGCTCGGGCGCACGCCTTCAGCGCGATCCGCTCCAGCGGTCGGGCCCGCTCGTCGTCGGTGTCCGCGGCGCGCTGGGCCCGCAGCACGGCCACCCGCGCCCACATCAGGGCGGCCTCGGGCCCCGGCTCCTCGGCGAGCCAGCGTTCCGCCAGGTCGGAGTCGGCGGCCTCGGAGGCGAGGACCAGGGAGCGATGGGCGCGCAGCCCGGGGTCGTCGCGCGTCTCGGCGAGCAGCACATGGGCGCCGAGATAGCGGCCGGCCCGCACTTCCACGCAGACGCTCGCCAGTTCACGGTCGTCGGCCGCCGGATGCCAGACGTACTGCCCTGCGAATAACCCCGCGGCCATGCTCCCCTGTCCGTCCCCCGCTAACGACACCGGTGGTTGCGCACCAGCACCTTACTCACCATGGGGCACAACCGGAATGCCCATTCCCGCACAGTGGACCACACCAGTGATTGATTTCCGAACTGTTCTTGGGCCGCTCGCGCCCGGCTCACGGGGTCTCCGGCCCGCTCGCGTAAAATGTCCCGCACACATCACCCGCGCCCCACCCCGGGAATCGCCATTCACACCCTCGCCTCCCGCTTGCGGCGGCTGCCGCCGTCCTGCGGTCCGGTCCGGCTGATCGGTGTCGACGGGCACGCCGGTTCCGGGAAGTCCACCTTCGCCGGGCAGTTGGCGGCCGCGCTCGACGGTGCGCCGGTGCTGCACCTCGACGACATCGCCACCCATGAGGAGCTGTTCGCCTGGACGGACCGGCTGCTGCGCGAGGTGATCGCACCTCTCGGGCGCGGTGAGACCGCGCACTACCGGCCCTACGACTGGCGCGCCCGCGCCTTCGGCCCCGCCCGCCCGCTGCCGCCCGCCCCGGTGGTCCTGGTCGAGGGCGTTGGTGCCGGACGGCGTGCGCTGCGCCCGTATCTGGCTCGGCTGCTGTGGATGGAGACGGCACGCGAGGTTGCCTGGGAGCGCGGGCGGGCCCGGGACGGCGAGGAGCAGAGCGCCTTCTGGGACGACTGGACGGCGGCGGAGCGGCGGCACTTCGCCGAGGACCCCTCCAGGCCGTACGCCGATCTCCTGGTGCACCAGGGGCCGATGGGCCATCGGGTGGTGCGAGGGCCCGGCGGGACCTCTGGTCCGGACCACAGGGATCACCGAGAGTGACCCGTTCACATCGTTGTGCTGAACTTGTGAAGGCCCTTGCCAATGAACTTTTTTGAGTGCTACAGGGCGGCTTGACCGGGGGCCCGGGCAGGACTTACGTTCTCAATGTGCGGTTCGTGAACCGCCCCTCCTACGCGAAGCCCCCGGTTGTTCCCCCGTGATCGGGGGCTTCGTTCTGCCCTGAACGCCCTTTCCGGGCGCGGCGAGGCGTGATCCGCTCACCCTCGGTCACCGAGGTCGGCGCCCCCGCCGCCGCCCGTGTCCTCGAACGCCCCCTGCGGCACCCTTCGGCGCGCCGCTCCCCCGCAGGTACGATGCCTCTCGGTGCGACCTGCGGACGACCGCTGCGCGCACTGTTCCAACTCCGGTCCGCGGCACAGCGGTTCGAGCACAGTGGCCGACGGGCACGGGCCCGGCGGTGAACGGGCGGGGGCACGGTTTGTGGGGGACGTGATGGACTTCGGCACGCGGGGCCCCGAGGCACCGGCCGACCTCGCCTGGCTGCGAGGCGTCGACGCCTACACGATGGGCGCCTATCCGCAGGCGGAGGAGGAGTTCCGCGCGGCGGTCCGGATGGATCCCGGGATGGCCGACGGCTGGCTCGGGCTGCACGCCCTGCGGGTGGACACCACGACCGCGCTGCTGCGGATGTTCCGCCATCGCGACCGCTTCGGGGAGCAGCGGACCCGGCACCGCCGGTCCCTCAACTCCTGGTACTGGCTGGGCTGGTGGGTGCAGCCGGTGCTGGAGAACCCCCGGGACCTGCTGCTCGCGCACGCCTCGCACTGGCTGGACGGCCGCCATGTCCCGGAGCTGGACCGGGCCCTGGCCGGGCTGCCACCCGTCGACACCGATGCCCAGGTCCGCTTTCTGCACGCCTGCCGCGCCTATCTGGTCAAGGACTGGGAGCAGTTGGTCCGGCACACCGATCCGCTGATCGACGACCCGATGCTGGGCATCGAGGCCGGCCTCTTCGGCGGGATGGCCCGGGTCCGCCTGGAGATGTACGGGCAGGCCGAACCGCTTCTGTCCGCCGCGCTGATGCGCTGCCGCAGCGAGCAGCCGCAGCGCAAGGAGCTGCGCTACTGGCTGGCCAGGGCGCACGAGGGCACCGGCCGGTCGGCCGCCGCCCTGCCGCTGTACCGGGCGGTGCACCGGGTCGACCCCGCGTTCATGGACACCTCGGCGCGGCTCGCCGCGATCGCCGAGGGCGACGGATACGACGACCCGGCCGACCTCGCGGCGGTGCCGCCGTCCTGCGGCGACGTCCTGGAGGGGCCGGACGGTCTCGATCCGCTCTTCGGTCCGGAGAGCCGGGAGGTGAAGCTCTCCGAGCCCGATCCCCCGCCGACGGGCCCGCTGCCCGCGCAGAGCGATCTCGTACGGGAGAAGGGCACCGTGTCGGCGCCGCCGCTGCCGACGGGCCCGACGGATCCCGCGCTGCTGGAGGAGGCGCTGTCCGAGCTGGAGCGGATGGTCGGCCTGGAGCCGGTCAAGCGGCAGGTGAAGGCCCTGTCGGCGCAGCTGAACATGGCGCGGCTGCGGGCGGGCCAGGGCTTACCCGTCCAGCCGCCCAAGCGCCACTTCGTCTTCTCGGGCCCCTCGGGCACCGGCAAGACCACGGTGGCCCGCATCCTCGGCCGGGTCTTCTACGCGCTCGGGCTGCTCGGCGGCGACCATCTGGTGGAGGCCCAGCGGGCGGACCTGGTCGGCGAGTATCTGGGCCAGACGGCGGTGAAGGCCAATGAACTGATCGACTCGGCGATCGGTGGAGTGCTCTTCGTCGACGAGGCCTACTCGCTGTCCAACTCGGGCTACGGCAAGGGCGACGCCTACGGCGACGAGGCCCTCCAGGTGCTGCTGAAGCGGGCGGAGGACAACCGGGACCATCTGGTGGTGATCCTGGCGGGCTACCCCGAGGGCATGGACCGCCTGCTGGCCGCCAACCCCGGACTGTCCTCGCGTTTCACCACCCGGGTCGACTTCCCCTCGTACCGCCCGCTGGAGCTGACCGCGATCGGTGAGGTGCTGGCCGCCGACAACGGCGACCTCTGGGACGAGGAGGCCCTGGAGGAGCTGCGGTCCATCGCCGGTCATGTGGTGGACCAGGGGTGGATCGACGAACTCGGCAACGGGCGGTTCCTGCGCACCCTGTACGAGAAGAGCTGCGCCTACCGGGACCTGCGGCTGAGCGGGTATCCCGGCACCCCCACCCGGGACGACCTGTCGACGCTGCGACTGGCGGATCTCATGCAGGCGTACGGGGAGGTCCTGTCCGGACGCGGGCCGCACGACCCCTCGGGGCCGTGAGCGGAGCCTCCGGCCGACAGCACGGTGTCCCGCACCCCCGGTCGGGGTGCGGGACACCATGGCGTCGGGGCCTGGCCCGCGTCAGCCGGCGACCTTCTCCTTCTCCTCCGGCATCCGCGGCTGGGGCGGTGCCTCCCGGTGGGCCGGGTCCGTGACCTCGCCCACCAGGAGTTCGAGCACATCCTCCAGGGCGACCAGGCCGAGCACCCGGCCGGAGCCATCCGCCACCGCGGCCAGGTGGGTTGCGGCTCGCCGCATCACGCCGAGCGCGTCGTCGAGCGGCAGCTCCGCGGCCAGAGTGACCATCGGGCGCCACAGCTTCTGCGGCACCGCGCGGTCGGACTCCTCCAGGTCGAGGACGTCCTTCACATGCAGATAGCCCATGAAGGCACCGCTGACGGCACGCACCGGAAAGCGCGAGTAGCCGGTGCGCGCCGTGAGCGCCACCACCTCGCCCGGGGTCACCGCGGGGTCCACCGTCACCAGCAGCGCCGGGTCGAGGAGCACGTCGGTCACCGGGCGCGAGCCCAGCTCCAGCGCGTCCTCCAGCCGCTCCTGCGCCTCGGGCTCCAGCAGTCCCGCCTGGCCGGAGTCCTCCACCAGCTGGTTGAGCTGCTCGCTGGTGAAGACGGCCTCGACCTCGTCCTTGGGCTCCACCCGGAACAGCTTGAGGATCACCCGGGCGCAGGCGCTGAGCGCCGCCGTCACCGGCCGGCACAGCCGTGCGAAGGCCACCAGCCCCGGGCTCAGCCAGAGCGCGGCCTTCTCCGGCGCCGCCATCGCCAGGTTCTTCGGCACCATCTCGCCGATCACCAGATGGAAGAAGACGACGAGGCCCAGCGCGATCACATAGCCGATCGGATGGACCATGCCCTCGGGGAGCCGGGCAGCCTCGAAGACCGGTTCGATCAGCTGGGCCACGGTCGGCTCGGCGACCGCGCCCAGCGTCAGCGAGCAGACGGTGATGCCGAACTGGGCGGCCGCCATCATCTGCGGCAGCCGTTCCAGGCCGTAGAGCACCTGGCGGGCCCGGGCGGTGCCGAGGGGCTCGATCTGGCTGCGCCGCACCGAGACCAGGGCGAATTCGGCGCCCACGAAGAATCCGTTCACCAGCACCAGCAGCGCGGCGAGCACCAGTTGGAGCAGGCTCATCGCACCGCCTCCGCGGCCGGTACGGGAGCGTCCGCGAGCTTGACGAGCCTGACCCGCTCGGCGCGGTAGTGCTCGACCTGGCGCACGGTGAGCCGCCAGCCGGGCAGCTCGGCCCGGTCGCCGGGCGCCGGGATCCGGCCGAGCAGATCGGCGACGAGTCCGGCGACGGTCTCGTAGGGGCCCTCCGGTACGTCCATGCCTATCCGCTGAAGGGCGTCGACCCGGCAGCCGCCGTCGGCCTCCCAGGCGGGGCGGCCGTCCTCCGGCGGTACTGCGGCCAGTTCCGGCAGGTCCTGTCCGTCGTGCTCGTCGCGGACCTCGCCGACGAGTTCCTCGACGATGTCCTCCAGGGTGACCACACCGGCCGTGCCGCCGTACTCGTCGACGACGACCGCGATGGGCTGCTGGCTGCGCAGCAGCTCCAGGAGGGGCTGCACGGGCAGGGTCTCGGGGACCAGCAGCGGTGTCTGGGCGATGCGGACGACCGGGGTGCGCAGCCGCTCGTGCGCCGCCACCGCGAGCGCGTCCTTGAGGTGGGCCATGCCCACGATCTCGTCGATCTTCTCCCGGTAGACGGGGAAGCGGGACAGACCGGTGGCGCGGGTCAGATTGACCACGTCCTCCGCGGTGGCGGACGACTGGAGCGCGCTGACCTTCACCCGGGGGGTCATCACATGCTGCGCGGTCAGCTCGCCGAGGGACAGCGTCCGGACGAACAGGTCGGCGGTGTCCTGCTCCAGCGCCCCGGCCCGTGCCGAGTGCCGGGCCAGGGACACCAGCTCACCGGGCGTACGGGCGGAGGCGAGTTCCTCGGCGGGCTCCACGCCGAGCGCGCGCACCAACCGGTTGGCGACCGTGTTGAGGGCCGCGATGACGGGCCGGAACAGCCGGGAGAACTGGTGCTGGGGGCCCGCGACGAAGCGCGCGACCTGGAGCGGCCGGGACACCGCCCAGTTCTTGGGGACGAGTTCCCCGATCACCATCTGGGCGGCCGAGGCCAGCAGCATGCCGACGACCACCGCGATGCCTTCCGCGGCGCCCTCGGGGATGCCGGTCAGGCGGAGGGGTCCGCGCAGCACGGCGGAGAGCGCCGGTTCGGCGAGCATGCCGACCAGGAGCGAGGTGATGGTGATGCCGAGCTGGGTGCCCGAGAGCTGGAAGGACAGCTCCTTGAGGGATTCGACGACCGTGCGGGCCCGCCGGTCGCCCTCGGCCGCGGCCTTCTCGGCGTCCGGCCGTTCGACCGTGACCAGACCGAATTCGGCCGCCACGAAGAATCCGTTGGCCAGGATGAGAAGGAGGGCCGCCCCGAGGAGCAGCAGAGCGAGGGTCATGATGCCGCCGCCTCCGCGTGGGCGCGCATCTCGGGGGTGAGACGCACGCTGTGTCGGCAGGGGGCGGCGCAGGTACTACAGGACGATCCGTCCATCGCCGGAGGGAGTCACTCCTCGGGTAGAAGGAACCCCTGAGCACCGGGCGGAGCCTCAGGGGCAGAGGCGCCCCGTGAGCGCCTCTCCCACCAGATTAATCAACATTCCGGCGTCTGTGTCCGCCAGGGCGGCCCGGAGTCAGCCCTGATGTCGCTCGGAACCGGCGGTGGAGCGGACCTCGGCGAGGATGCGCAGGGTCCGCGCGTCCTCGATGGCCCGCTGCTTGGCGATGCCCGGCTGGATGCCGAGGGCGGGCAGGCTGGTGCCGTCGCTGAGGTTGAGGAACACCCAGGGGTCGCCCGGACGCAGGTTGACCTGGAGGATCTCGGCCCAGTCCAGGCGGCGTCGGCTGGCGATGTTGACGACGGTGACCCCGGACTCGTCGGCGACGACCTTGGGCCGGGAGAGCAGCAGCAGGACGCCACCGAGGAGGGCGCCGGTGAGGACGAAGCTGAGGCGTTCCCCGGTGGTCAGGGTGTCCAGCAGCAGAGCGACCGCGGTGATGACGGTGAATATCGTGATTCCCGCGGTGACCAGCACGGCGCGGGTGCGGCCGGGCCGGAAGGTCACGGGGAGGGAGGGCTGGTCCGACATGGGTGTGCGATCCCTCACAGACGGCAGGCGTGGATGGCCGTGGTCAGGATGGCCCGGGCGCCGATGGCGTACAGGTCGTCCATGATCCGCTGGGCCTCCTTGGCCGGGACCATGGCGCGGACGGCGACCCAGCCCTCGTTGTGCAGCGGGGACACGGTCGGGGACTCCAGGCCCGGCGTCAGCGCGACGGCCTTCTCCAGCTGCTCGACCCGGCAGTCGTAGTCCATCATCACGTACGTCCGGGCCACCAGGACGCCCTGGAGGCGGCGCAGGAACTGCTGGACCTTGGGTTCCTCGATGTCGGCGCCGGTGCGGCGGACGACGACGGCCTCGGACTTCATGATCGGCTCGCCGATGACCTCAAGGCCCGCGTTGCGCAGCGAGGTGCCGGTCTCGACGACGTCCGCGATGACCTCGGCCACGCCGAGTTCGATGGCGGTCTCCACGGCGCCGTCCAGGTGGACGACGGAGGCGTCGATGCCGCTGTCGGCGAGGTGCTTGGCGACGATGCCCTCGTAGGAGGTGGCGACCGTCATGCCGGTGAGGTCCTCGACGCCCTTGGCGGTGCCGGGCTTGGTGGCGAAGCGGAAGGTGGAGCGGGCGAAGCCGAGGGGGAGGATCTCCTCGGCGTTGGCGCCGGAGTCGATGAGCAGGTCCCGTCCGGTGATGCCGATGTCGAGGCGGCCGGAGGAGACGTAGATCGCGATGTCGCGGGGGCGGAGGTAGAAGAACTCGACCTCGTTGCCCGGGTCGACGATCCTCAGTTCCTTGGACTCCCGCCGCTGCTGGTAACCGGCCTCATGCAGCATCTCCGCCGCAGGGCCGGACAGGGAACCCTTGTTGGGGACGGCGATGCGCAGCATGAGGTCGGCTTCCTTTGCTCGTTCGTACGGAACTGGGAGGGGCTGGCTCAGAGGTGGGCGTAGACGTCGTCCAGGGAGATCCCGCGCGCCACCATCATCACCTGGACGTGGTACAGCAACTGGGAGATCTCCTCGGCGGCTGCCTCCGCGCCCTCGTACTCGGCGGCCATCCAGACCTCGGCGGCCTCTTCGACGACCTTCTTGCCGATGGCATGGACGCCCTTGCCCACCAGTTCGGCGGTGCGGGAGGTGGCGGGATCGCCGTGGACGGCCTTGTGCTGGAGCTCGGTGAACAGCTCCTCGAACGTCTTCTTGGACATGGTGCTGCTAACCCTACGCGCTCCGGTTGCTGTCTCAGTGCCAGGGCTCGGACACCGAGCGGAGCGTCGCGGCGGTCGCCACCGCCGCCGTCACGGCCTCGTGCCCCTTGTCCTCGGTGGAGCCCTCCAGACCGGCGCGGTCCAGGGCCTGCTCCTCGGTGTCACAGGTCAGCACGCCGAAGCCGACGGGGACGCCGGTCTCCACGGACACCTGGGTGAGGCCCTGGGCGACGCCCTGGCACACATAGTCGAAGTGGGGGGTGCCGCCGCGGATCACGACCCCGAGGGCGACGATGGCCTGGTAGCCCCGGCCCGCGAGCACCTTGGCGGCGACCGGCAGCTCGAAGCTGCCGGGGACCCGCAGCAGGGTCGGCTCGTCGATGCCCAGTTCGTGCAGGGCGCGCAGGGCCCCGTCGACCAGACCGTCCATCACCTTGTCGTGCCACTGTGCCGCGATCACGGCGACCCGCAAGTCGCTGACATTGCGTACGGACAGCTCCGGTGCACCCTTGCCGCTCACGTCTCTCCTCCGTGCTCTTTCTACTGGTTGCCGCAGGCCGACACGGCGGTCGTGTCCAGCCAGGGCAGGTCGTGCCCCATCCGGTCCCGCTTGGTGCGCAGGTAGCGGAAGTTGTGTTCGCCCGCCTGTACGGGCATCGGTTCCCGCTCGGCGACCTCCACACCGTGCCGGACCAGTGCGTGGATCTTGTCAGGGTTGTTGGTCATCAGCCGTACGCTGCGGATGCCGAGGTCCTGGAGGATCCGGGCACCGGCCGCGTAGTCCCGGGCGTCGGCGGGCAGCCCCAGCTCCAGGTTGGCGTCCAGGGTGTCGCGGCCGCGCTCCTGGAGTTCGTAGGCGCGCAGCTTGGACAGCAGTCCGATGCCGCGTCCCTCGTGGCCGCGCAGATAGACCACCACGCCCCGGCCCGCGCTCTGGATGCGTTCGAGGGAGGCTTCCAGCTGGGGGCCGCAGTCGCAGCGCAGCGAGTGGAAGACGTCGCCGGTGAGGCACTCGGAGTGCATCCGGACCAGCACGTCCCGGCCGTCGCCGACTTCGCCGTGGACGAGGGCGACATGCTCGACCCCGTCGACGGTCGAGCGGTAGCCGTACGCCGTGAAGGTGCCGAAGGCGGTCGGCAGGTTGACCTCGGCCTCGCGGCGGACGGTGGGCTCGGCGGAGCGGCGGTGGGCGATCAGGTCCTCGATGGAGATGATCGTGAGACCGTGCTTGCGGGCGAAGGGGACCAGCTCCGGCAGGCGCAGCATATGGCCGTCCTCACCGGCGATCTCCACGATCGCACCGGCCGGGCGCAGGCCCGCGAGCCGGGCGAGGTCGACGGCTGCCTCGGTGTGCCCGTTGCGGACCAGGACGCCTCCGGGCCTGGCGCGCAGCGGGAAGATGTGGCCGGGGCGGACGAAGTCCCCGGGGCCCGCCTCTCCCCCGGCGAGCAGCCGCAGGGTGGCGGCGCGGTCGGAGGCGGAGATCCCGGTGGTCACCCCGTGGGCGCCGCTCGCGTCGACGGACACGGTGAACGCGGTGCGCATCGACTCGGTGTTGTGGTCGACCATCTGGGGGAGTTCGAGGCGGTCGAGCTCGTCGCCCTCCATGGGGGCGCAGATCAGGCCGCGGCACTCGCTCATCATGAAGGCGACGATCTCGGGGGTGGCCTTCTCGGCGGCGATGACGAGGTCGCCCTCGTTCTCCCGGTCCTCGTCGTCGACGACCACGACCGGGCGGCCGGCCGCGATGTCGGCGATGGCCTGCTCGACCGGGTCGAGGCGGAGGTCCTCGATGTTGTCCATGCTGTACAGGACCGGCGCGGACGTCATGCGTGGGCTCCTTCCAGAACGGGCCGCGCGGTGAGTCGGGAGCGCAGCCACCAGTCGCGCAGGCCCCACAGGACGAGCGCGCCGTAGATGACGTAGACGAATCCGGAGAAGGCGAAGCCGTTGGCGAAGTTGAGGGGGACGCCGACGGCGTCGACCAGCAGCCAGGCGAGCCAGAACTCGACCATGCCGCGTGCCTGGGCGTACATGGCGACGATGGTGCCGACGAAGATGTAGGCGTCGGGCCAGGGGTCCCAGGACAGCGACGGGACGGCGGTGAACAGGCCCGCCACGGCGAGGGTGCCCGCGGCCGCGGCACCGGCCAGGACCGCGCGCTCCCGCCAGGTGGCGAACCGGACGGCGATGTGGCCGTCCTCCGCGGTGGCCCGGCCGCGGTTCCACTGCCACCAGCCGTAGCCTGCGACGGCCATGACCACGATCTGCTTGCCCGCGCTTCCGGAGAGGTGGGCGGTGGCGAAGGCGGCGAAGAGGATGAGTCCGGACAGGAACTGGATCGGCCAGCTCCAGATGGAGCGCCGCCAGCCGAAGGCCAGGGCGACCAGGCCGATGATGTTGCCGATCATGTCCGACCACTTGATGTGCTGGCCGAACAGGACGAAGGCCTCGGAGTTGAGCCAGTTCACCGGGTGGCTCCGTTCGCCAGCAGCCGTTCCACGTACTTGGCGACCACGTCGACCTCGAGGTTGACCGGGTCGCCCGGGCCCTTGAGACCGAGGGTGGTCAGGGCAAGGGTGGTGGGGATGAGGCTGACGGTGAAGTAGTCCTGTGCCGCCTCGACGACCGTGAGACTGATGCCGTCGACGGTGATGGAGCCCTTCTCCACGACATAGCGTGAAAGCTCCGCGGGCAGCGAGACCTTGACGATCTCCCAGTTCTCGGACGGCCTGCGCTCCAGGACCGTGCCGGTGCCGTCGACATGGCCCTGCACGATGTGCCCGCCGAGGCGCGCGCCGACGGCGGTGGGCCGTTCGAGGTTGACCCGGGAGCCGGTCGTGAGGGCGCCGAGGCTGGAGCGGTCCAGGGTCTCCGCCATGACGTCGGCGGTGAATTCGTCGCCCTCGTGCTCCACGACGGTCAGACAGACCCCGTTGACGGCGATGGAGTCGCCGTGCCGGGCTCCTTCGGTCACGACCGGTCCACGGAGCCGGAAGCGGGAGGAGTCGCCGAGATTCTCGACGGCGGTGACCTCACCCAGCTCTTCGACGATTCCGGTGAACACTTCCCGGGTCCTCCTGCCTCAACGGGGCACGGACTCCGGGGCCTGTCGATGACGACAGAGAACACGGGCGAGAACACCGGGGGCGACGCCGGACAGAGCCCGTCCCGAGGACGAGCCGATACGGCGGCGCGCATGGATGCCCGCCCGCCGCGCACTGCCTCCCATCCGGACTTTAACCGTCGGTCCAGGAATTTCACCTGGTCAACCGGCCGCTGGAGGCGACCGGGTCGCGGACTGTAACCGCCGGTTCGGACTTTCACCGACCCCGGAGTGCGCTGCTTCTGGTACAGGCCCAGTGTGCCACGCCCGCTCGGGGGCCAGATGGGTGAACGAGTGTGCGGTGCCTCACACGTTCGGGGGCTGGACTTCCGCGCCCCGGCCCGCCGCGTCGGCCTGCCGCGCCGGAGGAAAACGCCCCAGGGGCACCGGGGGCAACTCCCTTCAGGTCGAGGGCATTTGACAACTGGTCCACACCTATTGACCGCCCTGGTCTAGTCCTTTTAGGGTCGGCGGTCCCGGCGCGCGCTGCGCCGTCCCCGAGCGGCCCGGCGGCGGTGACGGAGGCCCTTGCCCCGCCGCCGGGCCCCCAGCCGGTGTCTGCGAGGCTGCGCGCGTGACGACAGACACCGACGCGTTCGAGCGCCACCGTCCGCGCCTCTTCGGCCTCGCCTACCGGATGCTGTCCTCCGCCACGGAGGCGGAGGACGCGGTGCAGGACGCCTGTCTGCGGTGGATCGCGGCCGGACCGGACACCGTGGAGCACCCCGGCGCCTGGCTCACCAAGGTCGTCACCAACCTCTGCCTCACCCGCCTCACCTCCGCCAGGGCCCGGCGCGAGGTGTACCCGGGGCCCTGGCTGCCGGAGCCGGTGGTCACCTCGGACGGTGCGCTGGGTCCGCTGGAGTCGGCCGAGCGGCGGGAGGCCGTGTCCTTCGCCCTGCTGGTCCTCCTCGAGCGGCTCACCCCGGCGGAGCGGGCCGTCTATGTGCTGCGCGAGGCGTTCGCCTACAGCCACCGGGAGATCGCGGAGGTGCTCGGCCTCGGCGAGGCCAACTGCCGCCAGCTGTACCGCAGGGCGGCCACGCGGCTGGCCGCCGACGGCGCGCGGTTCGACGCGGAGCCCGAGCACCGGACCCGGCTGGTGGAGTCCTTCCTGACGGCGGCCCGGGAGGGCGACATGGCCGCTCTGGAGCGGCTGCTCGCGGCGGACGTGACCTGGTGGGGCGACGGCGGCGGCAAGGTCACCGCGGCGCGGCGGCCGATCGAGGGGCGCGAGAAGGTGCTCCGCTTCCTGGCGGGCGCGCTGCGGGGCTTCGCCCTGGACACCGACTTCGCCATCGAGGAGATCAACGGCGGTGCCGCGCTGGTGGGCCGGTACGGGGGCCGGGTCGCCGGGGTGCTGACGTTCGAGGTGCGCGGCGGGCTGGTGGCCGCGGTGCGGGCGGTGGTGAACCCGGACAAGCTCGCCTTCGCGGAGCGGCAGCTCGACCGGGGCTGAGCGGTTCGGGCTCTTTTGACGTGGGGCGCACATTCCTTTCGGCGCCCGTCGCCTCCGGCGGATGTCACATTCCGGGGTGCCGTCCGGTCGTAGAGGTGAAGGGTGTGCCGGCAGGGGGCACCCGGCATCCGAAGGGACGGAACGGCATGACCACGATCCTGGTGACCGGCGGCACCGGAACCCTCGGCCGGCTCGTCACCGAGCGGCTGCGGGCGGACGGCCACGAGGTGCGGGTCCTTGCCCGGCACGCGGAGACCTACGCGGTCGATCTGGTCCGGGGCGGCAGCGGTCTGGAGGCGGCCCTCGCGGGGGTGGACACGGTCGTGCACTGCGCGAGCTCCCCGCGCGGGGGCGACGAGCAGGCCGCCGCCCGGCTGATCGACGCCGCGCGCCGGGCGGGTGTGGCCCATCTGGTGTACATCTCGATCGTCGGGGTGGACGCGGTGCCGATCGGCTATTACCGGGCCAAGCTCGCGGTCGAGCGGCAGATCCAGGAGTCGGGGCTGGGCTGGACGATCCTGCGGACGACCCAGTTCCACGATCTGCTGGTGCGGGTGTTCGAGGCTCTCGGCAGAATGCCGGTGCTGCTGCTCCCGGCGGGGCTGAGCGACCAGCCGATCGCGGTGGCCGAGGTGGCGGACCGGCTGGCGGACCTGGCGACCGGGGAGCCCGCCGGGCGCGTCCCGGACATGGGCGGACCCGAGGTGCGCACCGCCCCCGACCTGGCTCGCGCCTGGCTCAGGGCGACGGGGCGCCGCCGGGCGGTGGTGTCGGTGCCGCTCCCGGGCGGGGCGCTGCGCGCCCTGCGCGCCGGGGGCCATCTGACACCGGGGAACGCGGTGGGGCGGGGCACCTTCGAGGAGCATCTGCGGGAGCGCTTGGGCGGCGGGCGCTGAGGCGGGAGCCGCTCCAGGCTCCCTTCGGCGGCGCGCTGAGGCGGGAATCGCTCAAGGGCCCGCTCGGCGGCGGGTGCTGAGGTGCAGGCCGCTCAAGGGCCCGCTCAGCAGAGGGTGCTGAGGCCGGGAACGGCCACGGGTGCCGAGGTGGAGGGCTGCTAGAGGCTCCGTCACAGTGGCGTCCGGCGGCGGATGCCGAGCCGGGAGCCGCTCAAGGCTCCGTTCAGGAGCCCGGCGGGGTGAAGAGGTCGTCCTGGGCGCCGTCCCGTGCCGTCAGCAGGGCGCCGCGCAGGACCGCCGCGCCGCCGAGTTCGCTCGGCCGTACCTCGGTCCGCAGCGGTGACATACGCCCCAGCCGCTCCTGGACGCGGGCGGCGAGTTCCGTCCCGCCCGCCCGGCCGACCTCGCCGCCGAGCACCACACAGCCGGGGTCGAGCACGGCGGTGACGGATGCGGCGCCGATGGCGAGGCGGTCGGCGAGGGCGTCCAGGAAGCCGGACGCGGCGGGGCCGCCCGGATGGGCGGCGACGGCCCGGTGGACCAGTGCCGCCGCGGCCGGGCCGTCCGCCCGGCCCTCCGTCGGCAGGCCGAAAAAGGAGGCCAGTTCGGCGATGGCGGCCGCCCCCGCCAGCGAGTGGAAGCCGCCCTCGCAGTCCGTGGCGGAGGGCAGGGTGCGGGTGCCCGGCACCGGCAGGAAGCCGATCTCGCCGGTGCCGCCCGAGGCGCCGCGCCGCAGGGCGCCGTCCAGCACCACGGCCGCGCCGGTGCCGTGCCCCAGCCACAGCAGCACAAAGGTGTCCCGGTCCCGCGCGGCCCCCTCGCGCTGTTCGGCGAGCGCGGCGAGATTGGTCTCGTTCTCCACGATCACCCGCGCGGGCAGCCGTTCCTGGAGGGCGGTCACCAGTCGGCGGTGCCAGGCGGGCAGCCCGGTGGAGTCGCGCAGTTCGCCGGTGCCGGGGTCGATCAGCCCGGGCGCCCCGATGCCGACGGTGTGCAGCGCCCCGGCACCGGCCTCCTTCGCGGCCCGCTCCACCAGTGCCACCGCCTGCTCGACCGCGGGTCCCGTCCCGGTGTCGCCGCCGATGGGCGCCGAGGCCTCGGCGAGCACACCGCCGAGCAGATCGGACACCAGGACGGAGACACCTTTGGTGCGCACGTCTAGAGCCGCGAGATGGGCGCGGTCGGCGACGATCCCGTACAGCCGGGCGTTGGGCCCCCGCCGCTGTTCGCCCGACTCCCCCACCACCGCGATCAGTCCCGCCGCGGCGAGGCGCTCGACGAGATCGGCGACCGTGGGCCGGGACAGTCCGGTGAGCTGCTTCAACCGGCCTGCCGTCAGGGGGCCTTCCTGCTGGAGCAGGCGCAGGGCGTGCCGGTCGTTGATGGCCCGGGCGGTCCTGGGTGATGCGGGCATGCCGGGATCCTTCCAGATCGGCGGGGCCGCGCGGTCCGGCGGCTCCTTGTTGCCCCTCCCGGCCCTCTGTCTATCAGGCAGGGTTCCTGATAGTTTGCGGCCGCGCAGCAGGGCGGACGTCCGGGGAGGGCCGAGAATGACCGTGATGACCGCAGGAGGCCGTGAGCAGCGCGCGGCGGGGCGCGCCCGGTACGCCGTCGCCGCCGTGTTCGCCGTGCACGGCGCCGTCACCGGCTCGTTCGCGACCCGGGTGCCCTGGATCCAGGAGCATGCCTCGGTCGGCGCCGGGCAGCTGGGGCTGGCGTTGGCCTTCCCCGCGCTCGGCGCGTCCGCCGCCATGCCGCTGGCGGGCGGCCTCACCCATCGCTTCGGGACCCGCACCGCCCTGCGGGGACTGATCGCCCTGTGGACCCTGTCCCTGGTCCTGCCCTCCCTCGCCCCGAACCTGCCCGTCCTGTGCGCGGCGCTGTTCGTCTACGGCGCCTCGGCGGGCATGGCGGACGTGGCAATGAACGCGCTCGGCGTGGAGGTCGAGAACCGGCTCGGGCGGTCGGTCATGTCCGGGCTGCACGGCATGTGGAGCGCCGGTGCCCTGCTGGGGTCGGCGGGCGGGACGCTCGCCGCGCACCTCGGCACGGACGCCCGGCTGCACCACGCGCTCGCTGCCGCCGTCCTGACCGTGCTGGGCGTGGTCGCCTGCACCTGGGTGCTGGACCTCCGGCCCGCCGCGGACGAGGAGCCCCCGCCGCGGTTCGCGCTGCCGCCGCGGTCGGCGCTGCTGATCGGCGCCATCGGGTTCTGCGCGGTGTTCGCGGAGGGCGCCAGTCTGGACTGGTCCGCCGTCTATCTGCGCGAGCGGCTGGAGACCTCGGCCGGGCTGGCGGCCGCGTGCACCACGGGCTTCACCCTGACCATGGCCGTCGCCCGGATCGCGGGCGACCGGGTGGTGGACCGGTTCGGCGCGGTGCGCACGGTGCGGGCGGGCGGTGTGCTGGCCGTCCTCGGCGGACTGCTGATCGTGACCGGGGGCCGTCCGGCGGTGGCGATGGCCGGGTTCGCGCTGATGGGTCTCGGTATCGCGGTGGTGGTCCCGCTGTGCTTCGCGGCGGCGGGCCGCAACGGTCCGAACCCGAGCCAGGCCATCGCCGGAGTGGCGACCATCACCTACACCTCGGGGCTGGTGGCGCCGGGCGCGATCGGCTCCCTGGCCCAGGCGACCAGCCTGGTGGTGTCGTTCGGCCTGGTGACGGTGCTGGCCTGCGGGCTCGCGGCGTTCGCAGGGGTGCTGCGGGCGGGCGAGAGCAGCCGCCCGGGGGTCAGTCGGCCGGACGCAGCAGTTCCCGGCCCGCGGACCTGAACCGCTCGCTCCACGGCGCGGGGCGCAGCGTCGCCGCGTCCAGCCGGACGAGGACCCGGGTGCCTCGGGCGTAGGTGGTCGTTCCGTCGGCCGAGCAGAACCGGAACCCGTAGGTGAGGCCGGTGGTCCCGAGCCGTTCGAGCCAGAGGTGCACGGCGTGGGGGCCCGGCCGGGTCACGGGGGCGTCGTAGCTGATCCGCAGTTCCTTGACCGCGTTGCAGGAGTCGCCCGCGGCCTGCCAGTCACCGTCGAAGCCGAAGCCCCGCTCGTGCCAGAGTGCCGTCCAGGCCCGCTCGACCAGGACCGGATAGCGGCCGTTGTGGAGCAGGCCCAGTGCGTCCAGATCGTCGAAGTGGACGGTGACGGGGACCAGTCGGCCGTACGACAGGGCAGGCGCGGTCTGCGCTTCGGCGGTCACGGGCGGGGCTCCTCGACGGGCTCTGGAGAGGCGCTCGCGACGGTGCGGCGCGGGAACTCCCCCATGGTAAGCGGTCGCTCAGCCGACTCCTCCCCCGGGGCGGGTGACGAGGCTCTCCCTCACCCCCGGTCACCTGCGTGAACACCGTCCACGCCCGGGACCGGGTGGTCGGCGGAGCACCTGGTCCCCCTGACAATGGTGCGGACAGTTCTTCACGTACAGGGAAAGAGACGCTTCACCATGGACCTCGGCGTGCGCTGGAAGCTGCACGGAGACGGGCGCACGCCCGCACCCGGAGCGGTCGTCCGCCCCGACGAACGGCTCTCCTGGCCCCGCACCATCGGGCTCGGCGCCCAGCATGTCGTGGCCATGTTCGGAGCCAGCTTTGTGGCTCCGGTGCTCATGGGCCTGGACCCCAATCTCGCGATCATGATGTCGGGCGTCGCGACCGCGATCTTCCTGCTGGCCACCCGCGGCCGGGTGCCGAGCTATCTCGGCTGCTCGCTGTCGTTCGTCGGAGTCGCCGCGGTGATCCGGGCCCAGGGCGGCACCAGCGCCACCGTGACCGGTGCCGTGTTCGTGGTGGGCATCGCGCTGTTCCTGGTGGGCCTCGCGGTGCAGCGGTTCGGGGCGCGGATCATCCATGCCGCGATGCCGCCGATCGTGACCGGCGCCGTGGTCATGCTGATCGGCTTCAACCTCGCCCCGGTGACCGCCTCGACGTACTGGCCGCAGGACCAGTGGACCGCGCTGCTGGTGATGCTGTTCACCGGGCTCGCGGTGGTGTGTCTGCGCGGCTTCTGGTCCCGGATCGCGATCTTCCTGGGCCTGCTCTTCGGCTATGGGATCTCCTGGGTGTTCGACCGGACCCTCGGGAAGATCCACTCGGTGGACGCGAGCGGCAGGCTCACCGACCACTGGCGGCTGGACCTGTCCGGGGTCGGCAGGGCGGACTGGATCGGCCTGCCCCACTTCCACGGCCCGTCCTTCCAGTGGTCCGCCGTGCTGGTCGCGCTGCCCGTGGTGATCGCGCTGGTCGCGGAGAACGCGGGGCATGTCAAGGCGGTGGGCGAGATGACCGGCGACCCGCTGGACGACAAGCTGGGCACGGCGATCTCGGCCGACGGTGTCGCCTCCATGCTGTCCACCGCGGTCGGCGGCCCGCCCAACACCACGTACTCCGAGAACATCGGCGTGATGGCCGCCACCCGTGTCTACTCCACCGCCGCCTACTGGGCCGCGGCCGCCTTCGCCCTGCTCTTCGGCGTCTGCCCCAAGTTCGGCGCGATCGTGGCCGCCGTCCCGGGCGGGGTGCTCGGCGGCATCACCGTGATCCTCTACGGCATGATCGGCCTGCTCGGCGCGCAGATCTGGACCAACTCCGGGGTGGATCTGCGCAATCCGCTGAACCTGGTGCCCGCCGCAGCCGGAATCATCATCGGCGTCGGCAACGTCAGCCTGAAGTTCACCGACCACTTCTCCCTCAGCGGCATCGCCCTGGGCACCGTGGTCGTCATCACCGGTTACCACGCGCTGCGGGCGCTGGCCCCCGCGCATCTGAAGACCCAGGAACCGCTGCTGGACTCGGGCACCTCCTCGTACGACGAGAAGGGCGACGGGGACGACGGCGCCCCGGCCTCCGGGGACCCGCGCAAGCACACCGAGCCGTAGCACCGGCGGGCGCCCCCGACGGCCCAGGGCGCCCGTCCCCCGTTCCGGGGAACCGGGGCCGTCCGGGGGTGCCCGGTCCGTGCCGGGGCTGGGACGCTGCCCCCATGGTGCGGTGGAGGCAGTGCACGTCCGAACTGGACACGGTGGTCGCGCGGATGCGGGCGCTCGACGAGGTCTGGCCCGAGCACGACGGGGTCGCGGTCTTCAACCGGGTGTATCTCGCCGTCACCGAGGAGGTGGACCGCCGTCTGGGCGCCGGATGCTTCCCGGACCGCCGGGCCGCGACCGCGCTGGACCTGCGGTTCGCCGAGCGGTATCTGTCCGTCGCGGAGGAGGAGGGGCCGCCGCCCGCCTGCTGGCGGCCGCTGTTCCAGCTCCGGCGCCATCCGGGTGTACGCCCGCTCCAGTTCGCGCTGGCGGGCATCAACGCGCACATCGGCCACGACCTGGCGCTCGCCGTGGTCGACACCTGCCGTGTGCTCGGCTGCGAACCGGACGCGCTGGAGGACGAGTTCGAGCGGGTGGGCGAACTTCTCCGCTCGCTGGAGGAGCGCATCCGGGAGGATCTGATGCCCGGCCCCGACCTGCTCCAGCTCGCCGATCCGCTGACCCATCTGATCGGCGCCTGGAGCCTGGAGCGGGCCCGGGAGGGCGCGTGGGCGGCGGCCCGGGCACTGTGGGCGCTGCGCCATCTGCCGGACCTGGCCGAGGAGTTCGGGCTGCGGCTCGACGCGGCGGTGGGGTTCGCCGGACGGATGCTGCTCACCCCGCTGGGGAACTGATCCGGCCGCCCTCGCCTGTCGCACCGGGACGGACCCGGCGGCCGCTGTACGTTGCCCGGAGGGCTCAGAGGGCTCAGGGGGGCCGTCCACGGCGAAGGAGCAGCAGGCATGGCGATCCGGCTCGGGCTCGGTCTCCCGCAGAACCAGCAGTACGACATCGGGCGGGACGTGCCGGACGTCGCACGCGCCGCCGAGGAGACGGGCTACGACAGCCTGTGGGTGTACGAGCGGGCCCTGTTCCCCGAGCCCGCCGGCCAGGGCCTCTACGGCATCGAGGGGATGCCCTGGCCGGACAGCTACCGCGGGGTGGCCGAGCCCCTGACGACGCTCGCCCTCGCCGTCACCGCCACCCGTCGCGTCCGGCTCGGCACCAGCGTGCTGGTGGCTCCCCTGCACGGCCCCTTTCAGCTCGCCAAGGCGCTGGCCACGCTGGACGCCGCGAGCGGCGGCCGGATCGTGGCGGGCCTGGGCACCGGCTGGTCCCACGACGAGTACGCGGCCGCCGGGGTCCGCCCCTTCGAGGAGCGCGGCCGGGTCCTGGACGAGATCATCGACGTCTGCCGCGCCGTCTGGGGCCCGGACCCGGTCTCCTACGAGGGCGGCCTCACCCGGATCTCCTCGGCCGCGGTCGCGCCCAAACCGGCCCGGCCGATCCCCGTCCTGCTGGCGGCCACCACCAAGAGGGCCCAGCGGCGGCTGGTGGACAAGGCCGACGGCTGGATCCCGGTGGGCCTCGGCCCCGAGGTACTGGCCGGACAGCTGCGGGCGCTGGAGGAACTGGCCGAAGAGCAGGGCCGGGTGGAGCCCCTCCAGACGGTGCTGCGCGCCAACGCCGCGTACACGGCGAGGGATCACGCCGGTGCGGACCGGGGCCCCTTCCAGGGCAGCGTCAACCAGATCGTGGCGGACCTGGCGGCCCACGCCGAGGTCGGCGTCGACGAGATCCTCGTCGACCTCCAGGGCTCGGTGCGGGACGCCCGGGAACTGACGGACGTGGCCGCGCAGCTGTACACGACGGTGCGGGCGGCCGGTCTCTGACCGGGCCGCCCGCACCGTCGCCGGGAATTGTCGGACAGGCCCTGGCTCAGTCCTCGGGCAGTTCCACCGGCGCGATCTCGTCGTAGAGGTCGCCGGGGCCGGGGTTCGACGGGTCCGTGGTGCCGCCGAAGTGGTGCATCACGCCCCAGACGGCGTTGAGCGCGGTCTGCACGGCGCCCTCGGCCCAGCCCGCCGTCCAGGAGATGTCGTCACCGGCGAGGAAGATGCCCCGCTTGTCGGCGGGCAGCCGGTCCTGCATGAAGTGGGTGAACAGGCGCCGCTGGTAGCGGTAGTGGCCGGGCAGGTTGGCCTTGAACGCGCCCATGAAGTAGGGCTCGTTCTCCCAGGAGACGGTCACCGGGTTGCCGATGATGTGCTTCCTGATGTCGACGTTCGGGTAGATCTCGCCGAGCGACTTCAG
Organism: Streptomyces sp. NPDC052040; assembly: GCF_044548405.1. Classification (NCBI taxonomy): domain Bacteria; kingdom Bacillati; phylum Actinomycetota; class Actinomycetes; order Kitasatosporales; family Streptomycetaceae; genus Streptomyces; species Streptomyces sp. NPDC052040. Next base: position 79,296 of record NZ_JBIUBV010000004.1, read on the forward strand.
CATGACCTCCATCCGCTCGTTCGCGGACAGCGGCAGCCACTTCAGGCTGTCGTCGCACCAGGTGTAGGAGAGGCAGATGACGGCGGGCCGGTCCGGGCCGTCGTCCAGCAGATAGGTGCCGCGGGTCATCCGGTCGGTGAGCGTCATCGACATGGTGTCCCGGCCGGTGACCTCGTCCTTGTCCAGCCAGAAGGGCCGGTCCACGGGCACGAAGAGCTTGCTGGACTCCATGTAGTGGGTGCGCTCGATCGCCGTCCAGTGGTCGATCGGGAACAGCGCGTCGTCGCAGGCGATCTTGGAGAGCAGCATCCAGGACTGGGCGGTGAAGACCGCCGCCCGGAAGGTGCGGATGTCGCCGTCCGCGTCGGTGACGGTGATCCGGTTGCCCGCGGTGCGGTGCAGCCGGGTGACGGCGGGCCGGGGCTCGCCGCCCTCGTGCAGGGACTTCAGCGAGGTGCCGTAGGACCAGTGCACGATCTTCTGGGGCTCGCGCTCCCACAGGCGCAGCGGCAGCTGCTGGGAACCGCCGACGATGCCCCGGTGGTGGTCGTCGGCCTCGGTGTAGACGACCCGCAGGATCTCCAGGATGGAGTTGGGGAAGTCGGTGTCCCAGCCGCCGGTGCCGAAGCCGACCTGGCCGAAGATCTCGCGGTGGCGGAAGGACTTGAAGGCGTCGGAGTCGCAGAGGAAGCCGTAGAACGTCTGGTTGTCGAGCTTCTCGACGAGCTTCGCCCAGATCTCCCGGATCCGCGGCACATCGCGCTCGCGCAGGGCGCGGTTCATGTCGGAGAAGTCGGCGCCCTCCTCCAGGCAGGCGTTCCACGCGTTCGCCACATCGCGGTAGACCTGCGGCAGGTCGTCGAGGGTCTCGGCGTAGTGGGACTCGCCCTTGAGGTCCACCACGGTCGAGGGGGTGGCCTCGGCGAGCGGGTTGGGGAACGGCGCGGTGCGCAGGTCCACCAGGTCGATGTAGTGCTGGAGCGCGGTGGAGGACGGCGGGAAGCGCATGGCGCCCATCTCCGCGGTCAGCGACGGGTCGCAGCCCTCGAAGCCGACGGTGCGCAGTCGGCCGCCGATCTGGTCGGCCTCGTAGACGACGGGCTTGAGGCCCATCTTCATCAGCTCGTACGCGGCGACGATGCCGGAGAGACCGCCACCGATGACGGCGACCTCGGCGCCGTGCTCGGTCGCGGGTACCTGGCCGATCCCCGCCGGGTGGGCGAGGAAGTCGTCGTAGGCGTAGGGGAAGTCCGGGCCGAACATGGTGATCGGCGGCTGCTGCTCGTCGGCGTGCTCGACGGCGTTGGGCACCGTGGACGTCATGGGGTACGGACTCCTTGCGCGGGAAGAACTCGGGGGGAGGCTGAGGGGGTCAGACGAGGGACCCGTAGAGGCCGGGGCGGCGGTCCTGGAGGTACGGGTTGGCCTCGCGGGAGGCCGCGAGGCGGGCGGGGTCGACGTCCGCGAGGACGAGTTCCTCGGCCCGGCCGGCCCGGGCGTGGGCGACCCCGTCGGGTCCGGCGAGGGTGGACAGCCCGACGAACTCGAACTCCCCTTCCGCACCGACCCGGTTGACGTAGGCGATGTACAGCTGGCTCTCGAAGGCCCGCACCGGCACCAGGGATTCGGCGACGAACTGGAAGGGGTGCATCTGCGCCGTGGGCACCACCAGGAGGTCGGTGCCGGCCAGGGCGTGGGCGCGGACGTTCTCCGGGAACTCGACGTCGTAGCAGATCATCAGGCCGACGCGGAGGCCGTCCAGTTCGGCCTGGACGACCGGCAGGTCACCGGGGGTGAAGTGGTCGCGCTCGAAGCAGCCGAAGAGGTGGGTCTTGCGGTAGTTCGCGAGGCGGGTCCCGTCGGCGGAGACGAGCTGCACTGCGTTGTAGACGGTCTCGCCGTCCCGCTCCGGGTAGCCGTAGGCGACGGCCAGGCCGTGCCGGGCGGCGATGTCCGCGATGGCGTCCGCGGAGGCACCGTCGGCGGGCTCGGCGAGTCGGGCGACCTCGTCGCCGATCGCGTAGCCGGTGAGGAACATCTCCGCGGTGATCAGCAGCCCGGCTCCCGCGGCGGCGGCCCGGCCCGCGGCCTCGTCGAGCACCGCGAGGTTCTCGGCGACCGAGGCGGGGTGGCCGGAACTCTGGAGCAGGGCGGTGCGCATGCGTGTTCTCCACCGGTGCGAAAGGGGCGAGGGGGGCAGTTAGACGGTACGGTCGGCGCCCGCGGGCGGACAAGAAGGAGCCGTTGCGTGCCGGTGAGCGGATCGTTGCGTGCGCGGCGGTCCGCACGGCGATTCGTTGCGCGCCCTCGGCCCTCCCCCGGGCCGCCGGGCACGGACGGCACCACCGGCGCCCCTGCGGGGCCCGGGGCTCACAGCTCGCGCAGCCGCTCCACGATCTCCCGCAGCAGCTCGGGATCGGCGGCCGGGCCGCCCGCGGGCCCCCCGCGCGGCTCGTCGATGCGGACCAGACCGGCTTCCAGCAGGTCGCCGAGCAGCACGCGCACGACGGTCAAGGGGAGGTCGGCGTCCGCGGCGATCTCCACCACCGGCCGGGGCGCACGACGCACCAGGTCGAGCAGGGACGTCCGGGCATGGTCGACATCGGTGCGCCCGTCGCCGGTGTCCAGGGCGGTGACCTGCGACAGCAGGTCGATGGTGTGCCGGTCCGAGGGGCGGGTGCGCCCCCGGGTCACGGTGTAGGGGCGCACCATCGACCCGGTCTCGTCCTCGTACCAGTGGTCGTCGTCGGGCACGGGGAGTCAGGAGGCGGCCGGGCCCGCGGACCGTACGGCGGCGTCCATGTGGCGGCCGACCCGGCGCACCAGCAGCGCCATCTCGTGCGCCAGCTGTCCGACGTCGGTGCGGGCCTCGCTCAGGACGGCCAGCCGGGTGCCGGACCCGGCCGGGGTGATGAAGAGATAGGCGTCGTCGAGCATCACCATCGTCTGCCGGACGTTTCCGCCGTCGAACCGCTCCCCGGCCGAGCGGGCCAGGCTGTGGAAGCCGGAGGAGACGGCGGCAAGGTGCTCGATGTCCCGCTTCGGCATGCCCTCCGAGCAGCTCAGCGGGAGGCCGTCCGCGGTCAGCAGCACGGCCTGGCGTACGTGGTCGGTCCTGGCCACGAGGTCGTCGAGCAGCCAGCCGAGGTCCGTGCCGGGCGACCGGCCTTCTTCGTCGGGGTGCTCGGGGCTCTGGTCACGGCGCATCGTGGGCGTCCGTCCCTTCCTCGGTGTCGGTTCGCTCCGCGGGGGTCCCGGCGGGGCCGCTGTCCGTGGGGACGCCCCTGCGGCCCCGGTCCAGTCCGCGCTGGTAGGCGCCGAAGATCGCCCGTACCTCGTCGGCGCTCACCTCGCGCTCCGGCGGCTCCTCGGCACCCGGGGGCGCGGCGCGCAGCTCGGGGGCCAGGGATGCCTGCCGCACCCGGGTGGGCAGCGCGGGGGCGCCGGGCGCCGGACCGGGGGCCGCGCCCGCGGGGGGCTGTCCGGGCGCGTGCGGGGGCGTCGGGGCTGAGCGGGGCGCGGGGGCCGGGGCGGGGCGGGGCGCGGGGGCTGGTGACCAGGGGCGTTCCCGGTCGGGGGCTCGATCCGCGTCGGGGGCTCGTTCCGCGTCGGGCGTGCGTTCAGCGTCGTAGCTGCGTTCCCGGTCGTGGGTGCGTTCCGCGTCGGGGGCGCGCTCCGGGCCCGGGGCACGCCCCGGCTCGGCGGTGTACCCCCGCTCAGGAGTGCCTCCCGGCTCGGTGGCGCGCCGCGGTTCCGATGCGAGCTCCCGCTCAGGGGTGCGCGCCGGCTCAGGGGCGGGCCCCTGCTCAGGGGCGAACTCCCGCTCGGGAGCGGCTCCCTGCTCGCGTTCCCGGGTGAGAAGCGCCGTCCGCTGTCGTACGGGCAGGCCCGGGCCGGACGGTTCGTCCCGCCGGGCGGGGGTGCGGGGCCCGGGGGCCGCCGCGTCCCGCTCGGACGGGGCCTCGGTCGCTGCCTCCGCCAGGACGGTGGCCGGGAGCAGCACCACCGCGGTGGTCCCGCCGTACGGCGAGCGGGTCAGGGTGACCTCGATGCCGTGCCGGGCGGCCAGCCGTCCCACCACATACAGGCCCAGCCGGTCGTGGCGGGTCGGGTCGAAGTCGCCGGGGCCGCTGAGTGTGCGGTGGGCCGCCTCGATCTCGTCGGGGCCGAGGCCGAGGCCGCGGTCGTCGATCTCCAGGACGAAACCGCCGCGGGCACGGTCGGTGCGCAGGGTGACCCGGGTGCGGGGCGGGGAGAACACCGTGGCGTTCTCCAGGAGTTCGGCAAGCAGGTGCACCACGTCGGCGACGGCGTCCGCCGCGATCCCCACGTCGGGCATCGGCGGGACGACGACCCGCGCGTAGTCCTCGATCTCGCCCACCGCGGAGGACACCACGTCGGCGATGGGCACGGGCCGCCGCCAACGGCGGCCGGGCGCCGCGCCGGAGAGGATGATCAGGCTCTCCGCGTGCCGGCGCATCCGGGTGGTCAGATGGTCGATCCGGAACAGCTCCTCCAGGATGTCCGGGTCGTCCGTGCGCCGCTCCAGGGTGTCGACGAGCTTCAGCTGACGGTGGACGAGGGCCTGGTTGCGGCGCGCGATGTTGAGCAGCACCGCGAAGAGCCCGCTGCGGAGGGTGGACTGCTTCACGGCGGCCCCGACGGCGGCGTGGCGCGCGGCGTTGAAGGCGTGGCTCACCTGGCCGATCTCGTCGCTGCCCGCCTCGTCCTCGGCCAGCGGGGGCGCCTCGGCGAGGGCGTCCACCTGCTCCCCCGCGCCCAACCGCTCCATGACGTCGGGCAGTTGGCGGGTGGTCAGCAGGTCGGCGGCGTCCCGCAGGGTCTCCAGGCGGCGTGAGATCCGCCGGGCACCGCGCACCGACAGCCACAGCGACAGGCCCATGGCGACCAGTCCGGCCACGGCGACGGCGACGGCCTTGGCCAGCTCCCGGTAGGCGAACTCCCGGCCGTGGGTGGCCGAGTTCTTGGCCGCCTGGGTGCACAGCAGCATGTAGCGCTGCACGGCGCGGTCGGTGGTCGTCCGCCAGGAGTCGGCCGCGACCGCCCGGCCCGCGCCGTCGGCCCCCGCCCGCAGCAGGGCGTCCTCGCCCGAGGTCAGGGCCCGGTGCACGTCGTCGCGCCGGAAGCGTTCGAAGAGGGTGCGCGAGTCCGGCGGCAGATCGGGCACATAGGTCGCCTCGAACACCCGCCGGTCCTCGATGGTGGCGGTGAGCATGTCGTACTGACGGTCCGTCAGCGATCCGGCGGCACGCGCCCCGGCGACGAGAGCGTCCTCCCGCGAGACGAACTCCCGCACCCGCACCAGCTCGGTGACGACCTGCGCCTCCCGCGCGAGCCGCCCGGCCTGGAGGGCGGTCAGGGCGGACTGGACGCGGAAGCCGGGCTCCACCAGGGCGCTGTACTCGGTGACCGCGCCGTCCCAGGTGATCCGGCCGGTCAGCACCCGCTCCCGCAGCCCCTCCAGCTTGCCGGTGGCGGCGAGCGCGGAGTCCAGCGCCCGCTGCTGGCCGCCGGACAGCCGGTCGCGGTCGCCGTCCTGGACCGCGTCGCGCAGGGTGTTCACCGCCCGGTCGGTGCGGCGCTCCTGCTCCAGCAGGTCCAGGGCCGCCCCGTTGCGGTGGCCCCCACCCAAGTAGGCCGCGGCGAGCCGCCGTTCGATCTGGATCTGGCCGACGGCGGTGTCGACAGGCGTACCGAAGTCCTCGTACACGCCCTGGACCCGGACGAGCGCCCGGAGTTCGCCGGTGACGGACACCATGGCAAAGCTCCACAGGATCAGCAGAGCGATCGCCGGGGCCAGCGAGAGCGCCACGATGCGGGTACGAACCGTGGTGGGGCGGCCGAAGAGCCGGCGCATGATCTCCCCCGGGGGGACAGGACGGTCGGGCAGGGGCGGGTGACCTGCATGAATACCCGCCGATAGTAAGTGCGGCTCAACCTACGGAATAAATCACGCCACCGCAACGGCTGCCCGGCCTGATCCGGAGTCAGGGCATACGGGGCACCGCGAAGGCGGTGACGACCGCCGCGTGGTCCGAGGGCCAGTCGTTGGCGGCGACATCCGGCCAGGGGCTCGGGGTGCCGACGACCAGGGTGCGGGAGTCCAGCACCGCAAGGCCCCGGTGGAGCACGAAGTCGATGCGGTCCTGCGGTTCGGGCCGCCCGCTGCCGTCCTCGTGCAGGGCGTGGATCGGGGACCAGGTGCGGCCCGGGTCGCGGACCGGGTCCGGGTGCGCCTCGCGGTAGGAGTCACCGAAGCCCGCCTCCTCCGCGGCCCTGGTCACCGGCCAGGCGACAGTCGGCCAGTCCAGGTGCGAGGGGCAGTTGAAGTCGCCGACCAGCACGACGGGAACTCCGTCCTCGGCCGACTCCTCGATCCGCCGCAGGGTGTCCCGCATCTGTGCGAGCCGCACCTCCTCATGGGCGATCAGCTCGGCCGCGGGCAGCCCGTCGAAGGCGGACTCGTAGGGCCCGTACGGGGTGTAGTCCAGGTGGGCCGTCCAGAGGTCGACCTCGCACCCCGGGGAGATGCGCAGCCGGACGCCCGCGGCGCCGTAGAAGCCGACGTCCGGGTCGCCGAAGCGGGCGACGACGGGGTGGCGGCTGATGATCCCGAGGTTCTCCCCGGCCCGGTGGTGGTGCCAGCCGAGCGCCTCGGCCAGTTCCTGGGCCGCGGTCCCGGCCGTCTCCTGGAGCCCCACCACATCGGCCCCCGCCTCCAGAACCGCCTTGACCTGCTTGGCCCGGTGGTCCTCGACCATGCTGCCGCCGAGCCACAGGTTCCAGCTCATCACCCGCAGGTCGCAGGGCAGCAGGGACCGCAGCAGCCCGGGCGTGGCCTCCTCCAGGCTGTCCAGCACGGTCCGGCCGGGGGCCGCTTCGATCGGCGCCAGCGACGGTACGGCGAGCACGGCGCAGCCCGCGGCCTCGGCGGAGGCGACTCCGGTCAGGGTGTCCTCCACGGCCACACAGCCGCCGGGGTCGACGCCGAGCGCGCGGCACGCGGCCAGATAGGGGTCGGGCTCCGGCTTGGTGCGCTCGGTGTCGTCGGCGGTGACGGAGACCGCGAAGCGGTCGGCGCCCAGGGCCGCGAGGACGGTGTCGGCGACGGCCCGCGGGGAGGCGGTCACCAGCGCCGTGGGGACACCGTTGCGGGCGAGGGCGTCGAGCAGGGCGAGTGCGCCGGGGCGGGGCACGACGCCGTGCCCGACCCGGTCGGCGAACTCTCGGTGCAGGTCCGCGGCGATCCCGTCGGCAGCGGCGCCGGTGAGCGAGCCCAGCCAGTCGGCCGTGTGCTCGACGGGACGGCCGAGCACCTCCGGCTGGTCGTCGTCGCCCAGTGTCCGGCCGAGCCCGGCCGCGACCCGCTCCACCGCCTCCCACCACAGTCGCTCGGTGTCGACGAGCGTGCCGTCCATGTCGAACAGGACGGCCTGGAGCGGGCGTCGGGTCACGGTGGTCTCTTTCCTGTGTGGGGGGATGGTGTCCATGCGAGGGGGGATGGTTCAGCGGGCGCGCTCGGCGACCAGCACGGGCCGCTCCGGCAGGCTCACGGTCACGGCGGAACCGGCGCCGGGCGCGGCCGCGTCGTGCGCGGGAAGGTCCGCCTTCAGCTCCGTGCCGTCGGCGAGACGCACGGTCAGCCGGACCGTGGCGCCGAGGAAAGCGGTGGCGACCACCCGTGCCCCGCCCTCGCCGTCCGCGCTCACCCGGACCGACTCGGGCCGGACCAGCACATCGACCTCGGCCGCGGCGGGTGCCTCCCCGTCGACCGGCAGCCGCTGTCCGAGCACCTCGACGGTGCCGCCGGACAGCCGTCCCGGGATGCGGCTCATGGTGCCGACGAACTCGGCGACGAAGGCAGTGGCCGGACGGTTGTACAACTCGGCCGGGGCGGCGCACTGTTCGAGCCGTCCGGCCCGCATCACCGCGACCCGGTCCGCCATGGACAGGGCCTCCTCCTGGTCGTGGGTGACGAACAGGGTGGTGATGCCGAGTTCCTGCTGAAGGCGGCGGATCTCCTCGCGCAGGCTGAGCCGCACCTTGGCGTCGAGCGCGGAGAGCGGCTCGTCGAGCAGCAGGACACGGGGGCGCAGGGCGAGCGCCCGGGCCAGGGCGACACGCTGCTGCTGTCCGCCGGAGAGCTGGTGCGGGTAGCGCTCGCCCTTGTCGCCGAGGCCGACCAGGTCGAGCAGTTCGGCGGCGCGGCCGCGCCGCTCGGCGGTGCGCACCTTGCGCATGCGCAGCCCGAAGGCCACGTTGTCGAGCACGGTCAGATGCGGGAAGAGGCTGTACGACTGGAAGACCATTCCGGCGTCGCGGCGGTGGGCCGGGACGCGGGTGATGTCCTCGCCGTCGACGAGCACGGCACCGGAGTCGGGGTGCTCGAATCCGGCGAGCATGCGCAGCGCGGTGGTCTTGCCGCAGCCGGACGGGCCCAGCAGGGCGAGGAGTTCCCCGGGCTGCACGGTGAGGTCCAGTCCGTCGAGGGCGACGGTGGGACCGAACTCCCGGCGCAGGGAGCGGAATTCGACGTGTGCGGCCTTGTCGCGGGCGAGGCTCGCGGCGGGCGGGGCGGCCTGGTCGAGGGTCATGTGGTTCATCCCTTGGCGGCGGTTCGGGAGCGCCCGCCGAAGACGGCGAGCGAGAGGAGCAGGGCCCAGGTGACGAGCAGGCTGAGCACGGAGACGGCGACGGACAGCTGGGCCTGGGAGCCGCCGATGCTGTAGATCCACACGGCGAAGGGGGTGAAGCCCAGCAGCTGGGCGACGGTGAACTCGCCGAGGACCAGCGCCAGTGTGAGGAAGGAGGCGTTCAGCAGCGCGCCGCGCAGATTGGGCAGCACCGCCTTCAGGAGCGCCTGGGTGCGGCTCGCTCCGCAGCTGCGCGCGGCCTCCACGAGGGTGCGTACGTCGACGGCCCGCAGGCCCGCGTCCAGGGACCGGTACACGAAGGGCAGCGCCATCACGACGTAGGCGAGGACGAGCACAACGGGGAAGTCCGGGTTCTGGACCGCCACGAACGTCTCGAACAGCGGGGTGCGGGAGAGGTAGTCGGGCCCCCACTTCAGGACGGTGGCGATGCCCGCGACGAAGGCGATCGGCGGGACCACCAGGGGCAGCGAGCAGACCACCTCGACGACCGGCCGCAACCGGGAGGCGTCGAGCCGCAGGGCGACGGTGGCGGGCACCATCAGCAGCAGCACCACGACGATGGTGGCGGCGGCCAGCTCCAGGGAGAGCAGCAGGCCGGAGCCGAAGCCGGGGGTGGAGACGATCTGGCGGTAGGCGTCGAAGGTGACGCCCTGGCCGGGCACGTCCACGGTGAAGACCACGGACGCGGCGAGCGGCACCAGGAAGTACAGACCGGCGAGGGCAAGGACGCCCCAGCGCCACAGGTTCAGGCGAGCCATCGGGCGCTCCGTCGTTGCAGGGGCAGGTACACGGCCATGACCAGGGCCGCGACCAGGACCATGTCGAGGCTGAGGGCGAGTGCCACGTTCTCCTGGCCGACCAGGACGTTGCCGGAGAGCGCGTCCGCGATCTGGAGGGTGACCAGCGGTACCGCGCTGCCCACCATGGCGGCGGCCGTGGCGTAGGCGGAGAAGGCGCTGCCGAAGAGGAGCACGAATCCGCCGAGCAGCGAGGGGCCGAGCACGGGCAGGGCCACATGGCGCCAGTACTGGAAGGCGGTGGCGCCGTTGTTCTGCGCGGCCTCGCGCCACTGGACGCGCAGCCCTTCCAGCGCCGGGGTGATGGTGAGGACCATCAGCGGGATCAGGAAGTACAGATAGACGACGACCAGGCCGGTGAAGCTGTAGAGGCTCCAGCCCTTGTCGGTGAGGCCCAGATGGCGGGTCACCACACCGGAGTTGCCGAGGGTGGCCACGAAGGCGAAGGCCAGCGGGACACCGCCGAAGTTGGCGAGGACGCCGGACGCGGTGAGCACGGCCTCGCGCAGGGCGCGGAAGCGGGAGGTCACCACGGCCTGGGCGAGCAGCAGTCCGAGGACGGTGCCGAGAGCGGCGCAGACCGCGGACAGCTTCACACTGCCGGTCAGGGCGGTGAGGTAGGCGCCGTGCAGGGAGAGGGTCAGATTGGCCGTGCTGTAGGAGGTGGCGCCGGTCGTCGGGTTCTTGACGCTGAAGGCGCCGTTCAGCATGGCCAGCGCGGGGATGCCGAAGGCGACGGCCGTGAAGACGAGCAGCGGGACGACGGCGAGCGTCCCGGTCGGGCGGCGCCGCCGCTGCCGGGGGGCAGCGGCGGGCAGCGTGTCAACCTCGGTGAGGACGGCGGTCATCCGGAGACGGCCTTGCCCCAGCCCTGCGCGAGGGCCGTCTTGGCCTTGCTCTGCTGGTCCTCGGTCGGGAAGGCGGGCATGCCGGTGACCTGCGGGAGCCTGGCGGCGGCGGTCTTGTCCAGGGTGCCGTCACGGTCCATGGCGGTCATCAGCGCGGGGCGGGCGTAGCCCTTGAGCCACAGGTTCTGGCCCTCGGCGCTGTAGAGGTACTCCTCCCACAGGCGGGCGGCCGCCGGGTGCGGGGCGTCCTTGGTTATGGCCTGCGAGTAGTACTGGGCGTACTTGCCGTCGGTGGGGATGGCCACCTTCCAGTCGAGGCCCTTGGACTTGAACTCGTCGGCGTAGCCCGCGTTCAGGTAGTCCCAGTCGATGCTGATCGGGGTCTCGCCCTTCTCGACGGTGGCCGGGGTCGACTCGACGGGCGTGTAGTTGCCGCTCTTCTTCAGCTTGGCGAAGAAGTCCAGGCCGGGCTGGATGTCGTCGAAGGAGCCGCCGTTCGCGAGCGAGGCCGCGTAGACACCGCCGAAGGCCGAACCGGACTTGGTGGGGTTGCCGTTGAGGGCGACCTGTCCCTTGTACTGCGGCTTGAGGAGGTCCTTGAAGGTGGTGGGGCACTCCTTGACGCGCTTGGCGTCGCAGCCGATGGAGACATAGCCGCCGTAGTCGTTGTACCAGCGGGCCTGCGGGTCCTTCTGCGTGGCCGGGATGCCGTTGTAGCCGGTCACCTGGTAGGGGGCGAGCAGGCCCTGCTGGGCGGCGCTCAGGGCGAAGGAGCTGCCGAGGTCGAGGACGTCGGGGACGCGGTCCTGGCCCTTGCGGGAGGTGACGGCGTTGATCTCGTCCTGGCTGGCGCCGTCCGGGTTCTCGACCTGGACCTTGATCCCGTACTTCTTCTGGAAGCCGTCGATCAGGGCTCCGTAGTTGGCCCAGTCGCGGGGCAGGGCGATCGCGTGCAGCGTGCCCTCCTTCTTGGCCGCCTTCGCCAGGGCGTCCAGGCCCCCGAAGTCGGCGGCCGAGGCCGCGGTGGCCGCGCTCTTGCCGTCGGCGGCGGCCGACGCCTTGTCGGGGGCGGCGCCACAGGCGCTGAGGGCGAGTGCGGCGGCGACGGCGAGGCCACCGGTGAGGACGGCGGTTCTCGGCTGGAACACGGTCACTGTCTCTCCAGGAGTGCGCGCGAGCGGGGGTGAAGCTGAGGCAGGGGAGAACTTGTTCAACTTGTCTGAACAAGTTGCCCCTAGTACGCCCGGCGTCGGTGTCCATTTCGTGAACGCGGGCGGAACCCTGGACCCTTCTTGCCTGCACAATCGCGACTGTCGAAGATCACGCCCAGGTCTCGATTAGGCTGGCCCCTCTGTGAACAGCAGCCGACTCTGAGGGGAAGCATGGCGGCGCGACACGAGGAGATCGCCGACGCACTGCGGCGGGCGATCGACCGCGAGGAGTACACGGTGGGCAGCCTGCTGCCCACGGAGTCGGATCTCGCGGCCCACTACGGCGTCTCGCGCGGCACCGTCCGCCAGGCGGTCGCGGCCCTGACCGCCGAGGGACTCATCGGCTCCCGGCAGGGCGCCCGGCGGGTGGTCCTGGCCAGCCGCCGCAGCCAGAGCTTCGCCGAGCTGCGCAGTTTCGCCCAGTGGGCCCGCGCCATGGGCCGCGAGGCGACCGGCCGGGTGGTGGCCCAGGGGTACCGCCCGGCGACCCAGGAGGACGCGGTACGGCTCCATCTGCCCGAACGCACCCCGGTGCTGCATGTACTGCGGGTACGGGGGCTGGACGGTGAGCCGGTGCTCCTTGAGCGCACGGTCTACGCCGACTGGATCTCCCCCGCGGCGGAGGCCGTCGAGCCGGACTGCCCCTCCGTCACCCAGCGGCTGTTCGAGCAGACGGGTCTGGTGTTCGCCTACGGGGAACACCTCATCGACGCCGTCGCGGCGGGCGCCCAGGACGCCGAGCTGCTCGGGGTCCGCCGGGCGGGCCCCCTGCTGCGGGTCCGCCGGGTGACGACCACCCGCGAGGGACGCCCGGTGGAGTGGTCGGACGACCGCTACCGCTCGGACGCCGTGAGCTTCAGCGTGCACAACTCGATCGGGAACAACGCCCTCGCCCGCAAGACCGCGGACTGACCACGGACTGGACGGGCCCACAAACGCCGGTGCCGCCCTGGCGGGGGCGGCACCGGTCACTTCTCCGGCCACCGGCCGGACTCGACGGGGGTCCCTGGGCCGCGGCTCGGACCGGCTCGGGCCGCGGCTCGGGTCGGCTCAGGTGGGCGACCCCGACGAGAACCGCCGCAGCAGCGGCGACAGCACGAGCACCGACTTGGTGCGCTCCACGAACGGCTCGCCCGCGATCCGCTCCAGCACCCGCTCGAAGTGGCGCATGTCGGCGGCGAAGACCTGGGCGATCGCATCCGCCTCTCCGGTCACGGTGGAGGCGGCCACGACCTCCTGGTACCGCTCAAGACCCCGCTGGATGGTCTCCGGGGAGGTGTTGCGGCGGCAGTAGATCTCGACGAACCCCTCGGTCTCCCAGCCCAGCGCCCCCGGGTCCACCCGCACGGTGAAGCCGGTGATCGCGCCGGTGGCGCGCAGCCGGTCCACCCGCCGCTTCACGGCGGGCGCGGACAGGCCGACCATCTGCCCGATGTCCGCGTAGGAGCGGCGGGCGTCTTCGGCGAGGGCGTGGACGATGCGTTCGTCGAGGTCGTTCAGCAAGGCGGGTGGTTCACTTCTCTGCGGTGTCGTGCGGGTGCCGCGGGCTCCGCGGCGGCCTGCCGGGAGCATCGGCGGCCTCTACACGAAGTAGAACACGAGCCCGACGCCCCCAGGACACCGCAGACCACGAGGTCCGGGGCCCTGCACGGGCCCAGGGGCCCGGAGGGCACCCGCACACCCCACCACCCGGGTGACGGCCCCCGGCTCAGCTCCAGCTGGCGTGCAGGGGCTTGCCCTCCGCGTAGCCCGCCGCGCTCTGGACGCCGACGACCGCGCGCTCGGCGAACTCCTCCAGGGAGCCCGCGCCCGCGTAGGTGCAGGAGGAGCGGACACCCGCGATGATCGAGTCGATCAGGTCCTCCACCCCCGGGCGTGCCGGGTCGAGGAACATCCGGGAGGTCGAGATGCCCTCCTCGAACAGCGCCTTGCGGGCCCGGTCGTACGACGACTCGTCCGAGGTGCGGTTGCGGACGGCGCGCGCCGACGCCATGCCGAAGGACTCCTTGTAGAGGCGGCCGCCCGCGTCCTGCTGGAGGTCGCCCGGGGACTCGTAGGTGCCCGCGAACCACGAGCCGACCATCACGTTGGACGCACCGGCCGCCAGCGCCATGGCCACATCGCGCGGGTGGCGGACACCGCCGTCGGCCCACACGTGCTTGCCGTACTTCCGCGCCTCGGCCGCGCACTCCAGGACCGCCGAGAACTGGGGCCGGCCGACGCCGGTCATCATCCGGGTGGTGCACATGGCGCCGGGGCCCACGCCGACCTTGATGATGTCGGCACCGGCCTCGATCAGATCGCGCACGCCCTCGGCGGCGACGATGTTGCCCGCCGCCAGCGGCACCTGCGGGTCCAGCGCCCGGACGGCCCTGATCGCGGCGATCATCGACTCCTGGTGGCCATGCGCCGTGTCGATCACCAGGGTGTCCACGCCCGCGTCGAGCAGCTGCTTGGCCTTGCCCGTCACATCGCCGTTGATGCCGACGGCGGCGGCGATGCGCAGCCTGCCGCCCGCGTCGGTGGCCGGGGTGTAGAGCGTGGCCCGCAGGGCGCCCTTGCGGGTGAGGATGCCGGCGAGCCTGCCGTCCTCGTCCACGGCCGGCGCGTACCGGCGGTTGGCGCCGTCGAGGATGTGGAACGCCTCGCGCGGATCGATACCGGCGTCGAGCAGCAGCAGGTCCTTGGACATGACCACTTCGAGCTGGGTGAAGCGGTCCACTCCGGAGAGGTCCGCGTCGGTCACCACGCCGATCGGCCGGTGCTCGGCGTCGACGACCACGCCCGCGTTGTGCGCCCGCTTGGACAGCAGGGCCAGGGCGTCGGCGACGGTCTGGTGCGGGGCGAGCACGATCGGGGTGTCGAGCACCAGGTGGCGGCTCTTGACCCAGGAGACGACATCGGTGACGACGTCGATCGGGATGTCCTGCGGAATGACGACCAGTCCGCCCCGCCGGGCCACCGTCTCCGCCATGCGGCGGCCGGCGATCGCGGTCATGTTGGCGACGACGAGGGGGATGGTGGTACCCGTGCCGTCCGGGGAGGTGAGGTCCACGGCCTGGCGGGAGCCCACCGCGGAGCGGCTCGGCACCATGAAGACGTCGTCGTACGTCAGGTCGTAGGCGGGCCGGATGTCATTGAGGAAACGCACGTGCTGCACATCCCAGTCGATCAGAGGCGGCCCCCGGACAGGTCTGCCAGGGGGAAGAGCACGTACTTCATTGTCCCATGACAGGGGTCGCCAGGTCCCCGGACGGATCATCCAGCCAGGTCGGAGGGGGTTAGTGGGATGCTCCAAGGGCGAGTGCCACGGTGAGTTCCGGTGTGCCCTCCACGGCGTCGGAGAAGACCCCCTCGGCGATCCGCCACTCCTCCGGCCGCGCCCCGGCGTAGGCCCGCCAGCCCCGGACGACGAGCAGCAGGCCCCGCTCCGCGGCGCCGGACGGCCAGACGGTGAGGTCCGTGAGGGAGTCGGCGAGGGCGTCCCAGTTGCGGCCGAACCACGGGGGAAGGTCCAGGGCGACCGCGATCCGCTCCATCAAGGCGGCCTTGTCGGCGACGCCGTCCAGATCCAGCGCGACCACCAGGGGGCCCATGGGCTCGTCGGTCATCGGACACCGCCTCCGGACGCGGATCGTGGTGGTGGTCGGTGCGGTGGACCGCCGTACCGCGGCCCGCCGGTGCGCCGGGCCGCGGTACGGCCGACGCAGGGCGGCGGGCCGGACGGCAGCGGCTCGCCGGACGGGCGGCCGGCCCGCTCAGGGGCCGTCCGGGTCGGCCCGGTGCAGGGCCGGGGTGGGCGTCGGTCCGGCCGTCATCAGGCCGTCTGCCGCCGCGGTGTCCGTCACCAGGCTGGTGACGAGCCCGGAGCGCAGCACCGCGTCGATGGCGGCCGCCTTCCGCTGGCCGCCCGCGATCGCGACGACCTCGGGAATCCGCCGCAGCTGGTCCGCCTTGACCGTGATGCAACGTTCCCCCAGGTCCCGCCCGACCCGGCGGCCCTCGGCGTCGAAGAGGAGCGCCGACATCTCTGCGGCGACACCGAGGGAGGCGTAGTGCGCCCGCTCCTCGTCGCTCAGCATGTCGTGCACCGTCGAGATGCCCGGCTCCCAGGAACCGATGGAGACGCACGCGACCGTGACCTTGTCGAAGTACTCGAAGGCGCGGGCGATCCCGGTCTGGTTGCGCAGCGCGGCCGCGGTGGCCGCGTCCGGCAGCAGCATCGGCGCGTAGATGGGATGCGCGTCCCCGCCGGAGACCTGGGCGGCACGGCGGACGGCCTCCACCGAGCCGCGCTCGGCGGTCCCGGCGTCGTACACGCCCGTCAGCTGCACCACCGTGCACGGCGGCAGCCGGTCCAGGGCGGCCGCCATGTGGATGGTCGACCGGCCCCAGGCGAGCCCCAGCACATCCCCCTCGGTCACCAGCTCGCCGAGCAGGTCGGCGGCCACCTCTCCGAGGTTCTCGGGGTCGGGCGACTCCTCGGCCTCGGCCGGGGACTCCACCACGACGGCATGCCTGAGGCCGTAGCGGGCACGCAGCGCGTCCGAGCGCTCCGCGTCCAGCTCGGCCGGCACCCGGATCTCGATCCGTACGAGGTCCCGTTCGAGGGCGGTCTCCAGGACCCGGGCCACCTTGAAGCGGCTGACGCCGAACTCCTCAGCAATCTGGATCTTCGACTTGCCCTCAAGATAGAAGCGACGGGCCATGGCCGCCGCCTGCACCAGCTCAGCGGGTCCCATCCGCATGGCTGACCGGCCCGCCGACATACCCGACACGGCCATCTCCTCACTGCTGTTCACACTGTGCATTCGCCGCTCATCCTTGCAGATCCGGCGGATTCGATCAGCCCGGACGGTCGGCGTTCAGGTTCCGTTGGTTCAGTCGTCGCACGCCCAGGACGCCCGGGCGGTCGCCGCCTCGGCCTGGGAGCGCAGTGCGCGGACCGCCGCGGCCGGGTCGGCCGCGCCGTAGACCGCCGAGCCGGCCACGAAGACGTCCGCCCCGGCCTCCGCGCAGCGCTCGATGGTGGAGGCGGAGACTCCGCCGTCGACCTGGAGCCACAGTTCCAGGCCGTGCTTGCTGATCAGCTCACGGGTGCGGCGGATCTTCGGCAGCATGATGTCGAGGAACGCCTGCCCGCCGAAGCCCGGCTCCACCGTCATGATCAGCAGCATGTCCAGCTCGGGCAGCAGGTCCTCGTACGGCTCGATGGGCGTCGCGGGCTTGAGGGCCATGGACGCCCGGGCGCCCTTGGCCCGGATCTCCCGGGCGAGCCGCACGGGGGCGGCGGCCGCCTCCGCGTGGAAGGTGACCGACCCGGCACCCGCCTCGACGTACTGGGGCGCCCACCGATCGGCGTCCTCGATCATCAGATGGCAGTCCAGCGGGGTGTCCGTCGCCCGTGCCAGGGACTCTACGACCGGCACGCCGAGCGTGAGGTTCGGGACGAAGTGGTTGTCCATCACGTCCACGTGGAGCCAGTCGGCTCCCTGCACGGCCTTCGCCTCCTCGGCGAGGCGGGCGAAGTCTGCGGACAGGATGCTGGGGTTGATCTGCACGGCCATGACCCAAGACTGCCATGCCCGGCGCCGGTTGCCCTCCCCGGTCCGCGCCTTGGATTCCCGGGGCCCGGCGACGGGCCCCGGGTCCGGGTCAGGCGGTGCGGCGGATCAGCGCCAGATACATCGCGTCGGTGCCGTGCCGGTGCGGCCACAGCTGGATGTCGGGGCCCTCGCCGAGGTCGGGAACGCCGGGCAACAGCGGCCGGGCGTCGATGAGTTCGGCGTCCCGGTGCTGCTTGAGGACGTCGTCGACCACGGCCCGGGTCTCGGCCAGGTGCGGGGAGCAGGTGGCGTAGCCGACGACGCCCCCGACGCGTACGGACTCCAGGGCGGTCCGCAGCAGGGCCCGCTGGAGGGGCGCGAAGCCGTCGAGGTCCTCCGGGCGGCGGCGCCAGCGGGCCTCCGGGCGGCGGCGCAGCGCGCCGAGCCCCGTGCAGGGCACATCCATCAGGACCCGGTCGAAGACGCCGGGGCGCCACGGGGGACGGGTGCCGTCGGCGGTGATCACCTGGTAGGGCCCCGGGTTCCCGGCGAGGGAGCGGGCCACCAGACCGGCCCGGTGGGGCTGCTTCTCGGAGGCGAGCAGCGTGGCACCGCGCTGGGCGGCGAGGGCGGCGAGCAGGGCGGCCTTGCCGCCGGGTCCGGCACAGCCGTCGAGCCAGCGCTCGTCGGGACCGTCGAGGGGCGCGTTGGCGAGGGCCAGGGCGACCAGCTGACTGCCCTCGTCCTGGACGCCCGCGCGGCCCTCCCGCACGGCCTCGACGGCCCCGGGGTCGCCGCCCTCGGCCAGCCGGACGGCGTACGGCGACCAGTGGCCCGCCACCGCGGCCTCCTCACGGAGCAGTTCCTCGGCGGTGGCACGACCGGGCCGGGCCACGAGGGTCACCTCGGGCCGCTCGTTGTCGGCCCGGAGCAGCTCCTCGATCCCGGCGCGGCCGCCGCCCAGGGAGTCCCACAGGGCGGAGACGACCCAGCGGGGGTGGGAGTGCACGACCGCGAGATGGTCCTCGGGGTCCTCGTCGTAGGGCGGCGCGACCCGCTCCAGCCAGCCGTCGAGGTCATGGGCGGCGACCTTGCGCAGCACGGCGTTGACGAACTTGGCCCGTCCGTCGCCGAGCACGACCCGGGCCAGCTCCACCGTGGCGGAGACGGCGGCGTGGCTCGGGATCCGCGTCCCGAGCAGCTGGTGCGCGCCGAGGCTCAGCACATCGAGCACGGGCGGGTCGACCTCGCGCAGCGGCCGGTCGACACAGGCGGCGATGACCGCGTCGTAGGTGCCCTGCCGCCGCAGCGTGCCGTACACCAGCTCGGTGGCGAGTGCCGCGTCCCGCGCGTCCAGTTCGCCCTTCTCTCGCCCGGTGCGCAGCAGCGGCGGCAGCACGAGGTTCGCGTAGGCGTCCCGCTCGTCGACGGCTCGCAGCGCGTCGAAGGCGAGGATGCGGACGGGGTCTTTCTTCGGCCGGCGGTAGGGCTTGCCTGGCGTGCGGGGACGACGGGACTGGTCGCTCACGTAAAAGGTGCTCCGGGTAGGGGACGACATGCGTTTTCCCAGCGTACGTCCCGATCGGTGACGGGCGGGCCGGGAGGTCAGCCGCCGAGGGACTCCGCGGCGCCGATGCGCGCGCCCCGGGCCCAGTCGGCGGCCCGCATCGGCTTCTTGCCCTGGGCCTGCACCCACACCAGCTCGACGGCGTAGGACCCGGTGCCGACGTGCACGGTGTTCTTCCCGGCCGCGAGGTGCCCGGGGGCGAGGTCGGTGAGCTCGGGCGCGGGCAGGACCTGGATCAGCTTGAGGCGCTCGCCGCGGAAGGTGGTCCAGGCGCCCGGCGCGGGCGTGCAGCCCCGCACCACACGGTCGACGCGGAGTGCGGGCGCGGCCCAGTCCACCTGGGCGTCCTCGACGGTGATCTTGGGTGCGAGGCTGACACCGTCGGCGGGCTGCGGCACGGCCTTGAGGGTGCCGTCCTCGATGCCGTCCATGGTGGCGGCGAGCAGTCCGGAACCGGCGAAGGCGAGCCGGGTGAGCAGGTCGCCGCTGGTGTCGGTGGGGCGGATCTGCTCGGTGACGGTGCCGTAGACGGGCCCGGAGTCGAGGCCTTCCTCGATGAGGAAGGTGGAGGCGCCGGTGATCCCGTCGCCCGCCATCAGAGAGTGCTGCACGGGGGCGGCGCCGCGCCAGGCGGGCAGCAGCGAGAAGTGCAGGTTGACCCAGCCGTGGACGGGAATGTCGAGGGCCACCCGGGGCAGCAGCGCCCCGTAGGCGACGACGGGGCAGCAGTCGGGGGCGATCTCCCGAAGGCGCGTCAGGAAGTCCTCGTCGCGGGGCCGGTTCGGCTTCAGGACCTCGATCCCCGCCTCCTCCGCCCGCTCGGCGACGGGGCTGGCGACGAGCCTGCGGCCGCGGCCCGCCGGTGCGTCGGGCCGCGTGACGACGGCCGCCACCTCGTGCCGCCCGGACGCGAGCAGGGCGTCCAGCGCGGGGACGGCGACCTCGGGGGTACCTGCGAAGACAAGCCTCATGGGTGGGTGACGGCCTCTCGGGCGGGAGTCGGGTCGGGGCCGGGCGACTGCGGCGGGCCGAGGCGCACGGATGGCGCACCAGTCTATGGGGGGCCGTGCCGCCAACAGCGCGAAGGGCGCCCTGACGCAGGGCGAATGCCTCTCGCAGCGCACACCACCGAGGGGGGCGTACGTCCGTCTCACTTACGCCCCCGCACCGTGACCAGAGCCACGTACGCGCGTTGGTCAAGAAAGAGTTGACCACAACGGGCCGCGAGCGCGGCCCGATTCCTTTCAACGCCGGTTCGAGAGGCTTGTTCATGGCCGACCACGCAACCCACGACGCCCAGGCCCGGGCCAGCCTGCACTTGCTGGTGCGGGACATCGAGCGGGTCCGCCGGCAGGTGGACGCTTTGCGCACCCTCACCGCCCAGTTGGGCAATGTCTACCGCCCGCGCCGCTCCGGCCCGTCCACGGGCTTCGTCGTCTACGGCCGTGCCCCCGCGCCGACCGTCCGCCTCGCCCAGGAGCTGCGGGACAGCGTCGAAACCCTGGTCACGGCGGCCGTGGACTTCGACCGCTCGCTCGGCTTCTCGTGGGACGCCGTGGGCTCCGCACTCGGCGTCACCAAGCAGGCGGTGCACCGCCGTTACGGCGCCCGCCGGGCCGCGGCGCAGACGGCGGCGGCCGCCCAGACGGCGCCCGAGCCCGAGCGTGCGCCGGAGCCCGCAGCCCCCCGCGCGCTCAGCCTGGGGACCGGCATCCCCACGGTGCCCGCGGCCCGTTCCATGCCGACCCAGCCCACCGCGGGCAGCCCCGTCCTCCGTGACGAGGTGAGGCCGACGGCCTTCCCCGGCCCCCGCAACGGCTGAAGACCACCCCCGCCCGCCTCCCGGCCGCCCCTCCACCCCGGCCCGGCCGGGAGGCCGCACGACTGCCACCCCCGGCCCGGCCGGGAGGCCGCACGACTGCCCCGCCGTAGCCCCCGGGCCCCCAGCAGCCCCCGCACGGGCCCCCGAGGTCCCTGCCAGGCACCCCGACCCCCGAGGGCCCGGCAAGGCCCCGTATGCGCCCTGAGAGGGCCTGTGGCCCGCCCCGAGGGGGCCGCCGGACGTACCCGCACCCCGCGGCCGGGCCAAGGGGCCACGCCCCCGTTACCCGATGTCCAGCGGGTCGATGCGGATCCGTACCGTCTCGCCCGTGCCGGTGCCCGCGCGGGCCATGCGGGCCGCCAGTGCCGTCTTCAGGGCGGCGGCCAGTGCCGCGCCGCTGCCGGGAGGCACCCGGACGAGTGCCCGCTCCCAGTGCTCCCCCGCCCCGGGGCCCCCGGCCCGCCGCGGCCGTCCGGCATCGGTGCCCGGCAGGGGCACGGGTCCGAGCACCTCCGCGTCCTGTGGCAGGCCCGCCCCGGCGAGGAAGCCGGTGACCGCCTCGGCGGGCCCGGACACCGCCGCCATCCGCGAGACGGGCGGGAATCCCAGCTCGGCGCGCTCGGCCAGCTCCCGTACCGCATGTCCCACGGGGTCCCAGCGGACGAGCGCCTGCACGGGCCGCAGGGTCGGCTCGGCGACGATCACCACGGTCCCGCCCGCCGACTGCGGCCTGACCAGCGCGCCCGCGCCGATCCAGCGCCGCAGCGCCTCCTCGCCCGCCCGCAGATCCGGCCGACCGAGCATGGCCCAGCCGTCGAGCAGCAGCGCGGCCGCGTACCCGCCCTCCGCCACCGGTTCGGCGCCCGGGGTGCTGACCACCAGCGCGGGGGCGTCCGGGACGGTGTCCAGCACCTGCTCCCGCCCCGAGGTCCGCACCGGCACGGCCGGGAACGCCCGCCCCAGCTCCTCGGCGGTCCGCCGGGCGCCCACGACCTGGGCCCGCAGCCGGAAGCCGCCGCACTCCGGGCAGTGCCAGCCGCTCTCCTCGCGCCCGCACCAGCCGCACCGCAGTTCCCCGGCGTCCTGGGCGGCCAGCGGCCCGGCGCAGTGCCGGCAGCGGGCGGGCGCGCGGCAGTGGGCGCAGGCCAGCCGGGGGACATAGCCCCGCCGGGGCACCTGCACCAGCACCGGCCCGTGCCGCAGCCCCTCCCGCAGAACCTCCCAGGCGAGCGTCGGCAGCCGGGCCGCCCTGGCCGCACCGTCCCGCGCCAGCTCGTGGTCCCCCACGGTGCGCACCAGCGGCGCGGCGGCCCGCACCCGCTCGCGGTCGGCGGCCAGCGGTGCCGCCCAGCCGCTCTCCACGAGCTGTGCGGCCTCCACGGTGCAGCCCCAGCCGCCCAGCAGAAAGGCGCAGCGGTCGCGTGTCGCCCGCAGCTCCAGCACCTCGCGGACATGCGGGAAGGGGGCGTTGTCGTCGCTGTGCGCGGGGTCCCCGTCGTCCCAGATCACGACCAGGCCGAGGTCCCGCACCGGCGCGAACATGGCCGCCCGGGTCCCGACGACGGCCCGTACGGTGCCACGCCGTATCGCGAGCCACTCCCGGTACCGCCGTTCCTGCCCGGCGTCGGCGGTCAGCAGCGCGTGGTGCCCCTCCCCCAGCAGCGCCCGCAGTGCGGCGTCGACCCGTCCGGCGGGCCGCCCCGCGGGCACGACGACCAGGGCGCCCCGGCCCGAGGCCAGCGTGGCCTGCACGGCCCGTGCGATCTCGTCCGCCCACTCCGGTCCGGGCAGCGCGGTCCACACCGCCCGCGGTGCGCCGCCCGCGGCCAGGGAGCGCAGGAACTCCGGTCCCCGGCCGTACCGCTGCCAGGTCCCGGGGGCCGGCGCGGCGGGCGGGGCGGGCAGCGGCCCGGGCTCCGCGGCCTCGGCGCGGGCGTGCCGTGGCGGCACGGCGAGCTGGAGCACGTCGGCGAGACTGCCCGCGTAGCGGTCGGCGACGGCGCGGGCGAGGTCCAGCAGCTCGGGTGAGAGGACGGGCTCCGGGGAGACGACCTGGGCGAGTGCCGCGAGGGGGCCGCTGTAGTCGGACTCGGCCACCCGCTCGACCAGGAAGCCGTCGATGAGGCCCCCGCCCTCGCGGCGCCCCTCGCGCACCGTGCGCGCACCGGCCCCGAACCGCACCCGGACCCGGACCCCGGGCCGGGCCACGGCGTCCAGTTCCCTGGGCACGGCGTAGTCGAAGTACCGGTCCAGATGCAGGACGCCCTTGTCCACCAGGACGCGCGCGACGGGCAGCTCCTCGGCCACCGCGGCCCCGCGCCAGGTGCGCGGCTTCGCCCGGGGCTCCTTGGCCTTGCGCACGGCCTCACGGATCAGCGCAAGCTGCTCGGGCGGCGCGGCGTCCTCTCCGCCCGTCCCCTGCTGCTGCCCGTTCCCGCTGCTCACGCCTGCATTCTTACCAAACCCCACGGACATCGGCGCCGGACCTGGGAAGACGCCGGGAGCACGCCCGAGGCCCGGCTCCCTGGACAGGGTGCCGGGCCTCGGTGACGGATGGGGAGGGCTACAGCCCTGCCGCCTCGCGCAGCTCGTCCACGCGGTCGGTGCGCTCCCAGGTGAAGTCGGCCAGCTCACGGCCGAAGTGGCCGTAGGCGGCGGTCTGGGCGTAGATCGGGCGGAGCAGGTCGAGGTCGCGGATGATCGCGGCCGGGCGGAGGTCGAAGACCTTGCCGATCGCGTGCTCGATCTTCTCCGGGTCGGCCTTGGCCGTACCGAAGGTCTCCACGAAGAGACCGACCGGCTCGGCCTTGCCGATCGCGTACGCGACCTGGACCTCGCAGCGGGAGGCCAGGCCCGCCGCCACGACGTTCTTGGCGACCCAGCGCATGGCGTACGCGGCCGAACGGTCCACCTTGGACGGGTCCTTGCCGGAGAAGGCGCCGCCGCCGTGGCGGGCCATGCCGCCGTAGGTGTCGATGATGATCTTGCGGCCGGTCAGGCCCGCGTCGCCCATCGGGCCGCCGATCTCGAACCGGCCGGTGGGGTTGACCAGCAGGCGGTAGCCCTCGGTCTCCAGCTTGATGCCCTCGTCCAGCAGGGCCTTCAGCTCCGGCTCCACGACGAACTCGCGGATGTCCGGGGCGAGCAGCGACTCCAGGTCGATGTCGCTCGCGTGCTGCGAGGAGATGACCACGGTGTCCAGACGGACCGCCTTGTCACCGTCGTACTCGATGGTGACCTGGGTCTTCCCGTCCGGACGCAGGTAGGGGATGGTGCCGTTCTTGCGGACGTCCGACAGGCGCTTCGACAGGCGGTGCGCCAGGAAGATCGGCAGCGGCATCAGCGTCGGGGTCTCGTCCGTGGCGTAGCCGAACATCAGACCCTGGTCGCCCGCGCCCTGGCGGTCCAGCTCGTCCTCGTCGCCCTCGACACGGTTCTCGTAGGCCGTGTCCACACCCTGCGCGATGTCCGGGGACTGCGCGCCGATCGACACCGAGACGCCGCAGGAGGCGCCGTCGAAGCCCTTCTTCGACGAGTCGTAGCCGATCTCGAGGATCTTGTTGCGCACCAGCGTCGCGATGTCCGCGTACGCCTTGGTCGTGACCTCACCGGCCACATGCACCAGGCCGGTCGTGATCAGCGTCTCCACGGCGACCCGGGAACTCGGGTCCTCGCGCAGAAGCGCATCGAGAATGGTGTCGCTGATCTGGTCAGCGATCTTGTCGGGGTGGCCCTCGGTCACGGACTCCGAGGTGAACAGGCGACGGGACACAACGCTCCCTGGGGTTGCAGCGGCTGCTGGCTGATCATGGGCGGACGGGACGGGGGCTGCGCCCGGCGTCGTCCGAGAACAGTTTATCGGTCGCGCTCGGCCACCGGCCCACCTGTCTCGCCTCTCGGGAGCGCTGTGGCCTGCGGCACGGGCATTCTGCCCAATGCCGCGCGCTCTTTTCCAGGGCCGCCACGCCCGAATGTGGCGAGGTTCCCACCGTCCGTCGGCGGAACGAGGCGTTCAGGAATGCTTTTAGGACAGACGGCGCACCACCAGGTCCCAGACGGTGTCGGCGAGTGCCTCCTTGGGCCCGTACGGCACGGGTGTTTCACTGCCGTCGGCTCCCAGCACAACCGCCTCGTTCTCCTCGGAACCGAAGGTCTTGCGCTCCCCCACCTCGTTCACCACGAGCAGGTCGCAGCCCTTGCGTGCCAGCTTGGCGCGCCCGTTCACGAGCACGTTGTCCGTTTCGGCGGCGAAGCCGACGACGACCTGGCCGGGGCGGGCCCGGTCGGCCGAGATCTCGGCGAGGATGTCCGGATTCCTGACCAGGGCCAGCGGCTCCGGTTCCTGGCCGTCCTGCTTCTTGATCTTCCCGGAGGCGTAGGCGGCCGGACGGAAGTCCGCCACCGCGGCCGCCATCACCACGGCGTCCGCGTCCGCGGCCGCCTTCAGCACCGCCTCGCGGAGCTGCACGGCCGTGCCGACCCGCACCACGTCCACCCCGGCCGGGTCGGGAAGGCCCGTGTTGGCGGCGACGAGGGTGACGCGGGCGCCCCGGGCGGCGGCCGTGCGCGCCAGGGCGTACCCCTGCTTCCCGGAGGAGCGGTTGCCGAGGAAGCGGACCGGGTCCAGGGGCTCCCGGGTGCCGCCCGCGCTGACGACCACATGGCGGTCCCCGAGGTCAGGGCCGCCCACGCCCCGGGCCAGCACCCGGCGGCAGACCTCGAAGACCTCAGCGGGGTCGGGCAGCCGCCCCTTGCCGGTGTCGACGCCGGTCAGGCGGCCCACGGCGGGTTCGATCACGAGTGCGCCGCGGCGGCGCAGGGTGGCCACGTTCTCCTGGGTGGCGGGGTGCTCCCACATCTCCGTGTGCATCGCGGGGGCGAAGACAACGGGGCAGCGGGCCGTGAGCAGGGTGTTGGTCAGCAGGTCGTCGGCGAGGCCGTGGGCCGCCTTGGCGAGCATGTCGGCTGTCGCGGGGGCCACGACGACCAGGTCGGCCTGCTGGCCGATGCGGACGTGCGGCACCTGGTGGACCTCGTCCCAGACCTCGGTGGAGACCGGGTGGCCGGAGAGCGCCGACCAGGTCGCGGCGCCGACGAAGTGCAGCGCGGAGGCGGTCGGCACCACCCGCACGTCGTGGCCGGACTCGGTCAGTCTGCGCAGCAGCTCGCACGCCTTGTAGGCGGCGATACCGCCGCTGACCCCCAGAACGACCTTGGGCTTGTCCACCGTCTCTCCCCGGACTCGGATGTGTTCATCCTCATGCTGCATCACCACGGGGGACGACCCCCGCCCCCCGAGCAGACCACAGGCCCGGCAGGAGTGCTGCCGGGCCTGTGGACAAAACTGTCGCGGGATGCCTGTATGACATTCCGCACGCGGTTACTGCGCCGGACCCTCGATGGCCTCGGAGGTCAGCAGACCGGCGTTGATCTCGCGCAGGGCGATCGAGAGCGGCTTCTCGTGGACGTGGGTGTCGACGAGAGGACCGACGTACTCGAGGAGGCCCTCACCGAGCTGCGAGTAGTACGCGTTGATCTGACGGGCACGCTTGGCGGCGTAGATCACCAGACTGTACTTCGAGTCGGTGGCCTCGAGGAGCTCGTCGATCGGCGGGTTGATGATGCCCTCGGGCGCGGTGATGGAAGAGGACACGCTCTGCCTTCCGAAAGATGGGGAAAGGATCAGACCTGATCACACAACCCTGATCACACTACGTTCATCAAGGCTAGCAGCTCGCGGGCCACATCCTCGACCGCGGTGTTGACCAGGGTCTCGTCGAACTCGGGCTCGGCCGCCAGTTCGATCTTGGCTGCCTCCAGGCGGCGGTCGATCACCTCGGGCGACTCGGTCCCGCGTCCGGTGAGCCTGCGCACCAGCTCCTCCCAGGAGGGCGGAGCGAGGAACACCAGCTGCGCCTCGGACATGGACTCGCGGACCTGCCGGGCGCCCTGGAGATCGATCTCCAGCAGCACCGGCACACCGGCCTCCAGGTGCTCCAGCACAGCGCCTCTCGGCGTGCCGTAGCGGTTGCCGGCGAACTCGGCCCACTCCAGCAGCTCGCCGTTGGCGATCAGCTTGTCCATCTCGTCGTCGGTGACGAAGAAGTAGTGGACACCATGCTGCTCGCCCGGGCGGGGCTTGCGGGTCGTCGCCGAGACCGAGAGCCAGACCTCGGGGTGTTTTGTGCGCATATGAGCGACGACCGTGCTCTTGCCGACCCCCGAGGGGCCGGAGAGCACGGTCAGCCGCGGACGTGCGTCCGGGGGTTCGGGGGTCGCCCCCCGGAGTGTTACTGCCATGCAGCGATTATTCCAGCAATAACGGAGTGCACCGGACTCAGCCGGCGGTACCGCCGAACTCGCGCTCCAGAGAGGCGATCTGGTTGGAACCGAGGCCTCGCACACGACGGCTCTCGGAGATCCCGAGACGCTCCATGATCTGCTTGGCGCGGACCTTGCCCACGCCAGGCAGCGACTCCAGCAGGGCGGAGACCTTCATCTTGCCGATGACGTCGTTCTCCTGGCCCTGCTTGATGACCTCATGCAGGGAGGCGCCGGAGTGCTTGAGTCGATTCTTGACCTCGGCCCGCTCCCGGCGAGCCGCGGCGGCCTTTTCGAGCGCGGCTGCGCGCTGTTCAGGGGTAAGGGGCGGAAGAGCCACGCCTACGTCACCTCGGATGTCGAACTGTCGGATACGGACCGGTGAGGAACCTAGTCGCCCCACACCTGGGGAGGTACGAGCAACACGCTTGCCCGTTCTCTCGTCGGAGACTAGCGGGCAACTCCGCCAGAGTCAGCGAGAACAGCGGAAAAGTCCTGGTCAGCCTCTGTCGAGCCGGACTTTTGGGACATACTGCCCTGGATTTGAGGATGTATTCGGACTCCGGCGGTCCCACGGGCGCGCCGCGGGACCGTCCGAGGGTGTCTAGCCGGTCGCCACGGCGGCCCGGATCTCCTCCGCGAAACGGTCCGCTGCGTCACGGAGAGCGACCACGTCGGGACCGTGCCGCAGCACTCCCCGGCTCACATTGGGCACGACATTGCGGACGGCCTTGCCGAAGACGCGGGTCAGATCCGCCGGGGTGGCTCCCTGGGCGCCGATGCCTGGCGCGAGGAGCGGACCGCCCATGTCGAGGTCGTAGGAGGACAGATCGCCGAGCGTGGCGCCCACGACGGCCCCGAAGGAGCCGAGGGGCCCCTCTCCCGCGTTCTCGGCCGCGAGGTGGGCGAGCATCGTGGCGCCCACGTTCCGGCCGTCCGGGCGCTCGGCGTGCTGCACCTCGCCGCCCTCGGGGTTCGAGGTCAGCGCGAGCACGAAGAGCCCGGTACCGCTCGCCCGCGCGAGATCCACGGCGGGCCTGAGCGAGCCGTAGCCGAGGTAGGGCGAGACGGTCAGCGCGTCGGAGAACAGCGGCGCGTCCGGGCGCAGGAAGGACTCGGCGTACGCGGCCATGGTCGAGCCGATGTCGCCGCGCTTGGCGTCCATCACCACCAGCGCCCCGGCCGCGCGCGCCTCGGCGACCGACGTCTCCAGGACGGCGATCCCCCGCGACCCGAAGCGCTCGAAGAAGGCCATCTGCGGCTTGAGGACCGCGACGCGACCGGCCATCGCCTCCACGACCGTGCGGCTGAACCGCTCCAGCCC
The DNA here is from genome assembly GCF_044548405.1 of Streptomyces sp. NPDC052040. Taxonomy (NCBI): domain Bacteria; kingdom Bacillati; phylum Actinomycetota; class Actinomycetes; order Kitasatosporales; family Streptomycetaceae; genus Streptomyces; species Streptomyces sp. NPDC052040. Next base: position 107,407 of record NZ_JBIUBV010000004.1, read on the forward strand.
CGCCACATCGTCGTTCAGGCCCCACTCGGCCAGCAGCGAGGCGTGCGGGTCGATGCCGACGCACAGCGGCCCCCGCTGGTCCATGGCGCGGCGCAGTCGCGCGCCGAAGGTCTCCGGGCCGCTCATGCGGGCTTCCTCACGTCGGCGCCGACGGCGTCGGCGAGGGTGGCGTAGGGGCTGGTGCGCAGGCGCGCCGCGAGCCCCTTGTGCAGGGAGCGGCTCCAGAAGGGCCCCTCGTAGATGAAGGCGCTGTAGCCCTGGACCAGCGTGGCACCGGCCAGAATGCGCTGCCAGGCGTCCTCGGCGCTCTCGATGCCGCCGACGCCCACCAGGGTGATCCGGTCCCCCACACGCGCGTAGAGGCGGCGCAGGACCTCCAGGGAGCGCTTTTTGAGCGGCGCGCCGGACAGCCCGCCGGTCTCCCCCGTCAGGGAGGCGCCGGAGGCGAGCCCGAGCCCCTCGCGGGCGATGGTGGTGTTGGTGGCGATGATCCCGTCCAGGCCCAGTTCCACGGCGAGGTCGGCGACGGCGTCGACGTCCTCGTCGGCGAGGTCGGGAGCGATCTTGACCAGCAGGGGGACGCGCCGGGCGGGGACCGCACGGTCGGCGGCCTCGCGGACGGCCGTCAGCAGCGGGCGCAGCGCCTCGGTCGCCTGGAGGTTGCGCAGTCCCGGGGTGTTCGGCGAGGAGACGTTGACCACCAGGTAGTCGGCGTACGGCGCGAGGCGCTCCGCCGACTTCACGTAGTCCCCGGCGGCCTCCGCCTCCGGCACCGCCTTGGTCTTGCCGATGTTGACGCCCACGACGGTCCGGAACACCGGCTCCCGTGCGGCCAGGCGGGCGGCGACGGCCAGGGAGCCGTCGTTGTTGAAGCCCATGCGGTTGATCAGCGCGCGGTCCGCGACCAGGCGGAACAGCCGCTTCTTGGGGTTGCCCGGCTGGGCCTCCCCGGTCACCGTGCCGATCTCGACGTGGTCGAAGCCCATCATGGCCATGCCGTCGATGGCGACGGCGTTCTTGTCGAAGCCTGCGGCGAGTCCGAGCGGACCGTGCATGCGCAGCCCGAAGGCCTCCGTGCGCAGTTCCTTGTGGCGGGGTGCCAGGACGGCGGCCGCGAAGGTGCGCAGCACGGGGATGCGGGCGGCGCGGCGGATCCAGCGGAACGCCAGGTGGTGGGCGCGCTCGGGGTCCATCCGGGTGAAAACCAGGCGGAAGAAAAACGTGTACATGTGTCCCTGTGTCCTCGTGCCGTGTCGTCCGGGGCGGTGCCCCCGACCCTCGAAGGGGGACACCGTTTCCGGTGTCCCCCTCAAGGAGCGTCAGTCGCGGGCCGCGGTCAGGTGCTCCGCGTGTTCCTGGAGCGACCGGACGCCGACGTCGCCGTGGTTGAGAGCGTCGATGCCCTGGACGGCGGCGGCGAGCGCCTGGACCGTGGTCAGGCAGGGCACGGAGCGGGCCACCGCAGCCGTGCGGATCTCGTAGCCGTCGAGGCGGCCGCCGGTGCCGTAAGGCGTGTTGACGATGAGGTCGACCTCGCCGTCGTGGATGAGCTGGACGATGGTCTTCTCGCCGGCCGGTCCCGTGCCCTCGGACTGCTTGCGCACGAGGGTCACATTGATGCCGTTGCGCTTGAGCACCTCGGCGGTGCCGGAGGTCGCGAGCAGCTCGAAGCCGTGGGCGACCAGCTCACGCGCCGGGAAGATCATCGACCGCTTGTCCCGGTTGGCGACCGAGATGAAGGCGCGGCCCTTGGTGGGCAGCGGGCCGTAGGCACCCGCCTGCGACTTGGCGTACGCCGTGCCGAAGACGGAGTCGATGCCCATGACCTCGCCGGTGGAGCGCATCTCCGGGCCGAGGACGGTGTCCACGCCCCGGCCGTGGATGTCGCGGAACCGGGACCAGGGCAGCACGGCCTCCTTGACCGAGATCGGCGCGTCCAGCGGCAGTTCGCCGCCGTCGCCGTTCCTCGGCAGCAGGCCCTCCTCGCGCAGCTGTGCGACGGTCGCGCCCAGGGAGATCCGGGCGGCGGCCTTGGCCAGCGGCACCGCGGTCGCCTTCGAGGTGAAGGGCACGGTGCGGGAGGCACGCGGGTTGGCCTCCAGGACGTAGAGGATGTCGCCCGCCATGGCGAACTGGATGTTGATCAGGCCGCGCACCCCGACGCCCCGGGCGATGGCCTCCGTGGAGGCCCGCAGGCGCTTGATGTCGAAGCCGCCCAGGGTGATCGGGGGCAGCGCGCACGCCGAGTCGCCGGAGTGGATGCCGGCCTCCTCGATGTGCTCCATCACACCGCCGAGGTAGAGCTCCTCGCCGTCGTAGAGGGCGTCGACGTCGATCTCGATGGCGTCGTCGAGGAAGCGGTCGACGAGCACCGGCCGGGAGGGGCTGATCTCGGTCGACTCGGCGATGTACGCGGCGAGCCGGGCCTCCTCGTAGACGATCTCCATGCCGCGTCCGCCGAGGACGTAGGACGGCCGTACGAGGACCGGGTAGCCGATCTCGTCGGCGATCGCCTTGGCCTCCGCGAAGGTGGTGGCGGTGCCGTGCTTGGGCGCGGGCAGTCCGGCCTCGGCGAGCACGCGTCCGAAGGCCCCGCGGTCCTCGGCGGCGTGGATCGCCTCGGGCGGGGTGCCCACGATCGGCACACCGTTGTCCTTGAGCGCCTGGGCCAGGCCCAGCGGGGTCTGGCCGCCGAGCTGCACCACGACACCCGCGACCGGGCCCGCCTGCTGCTCGGCGTGGACGATCTCCAGCACGTCTTCCAGCGTCAGCGGCTCGAAGTAGAGGCGGTCGGAGGTGTCGTAGTCCGTGGAGACCGTCTCGGGGTTGCAGTTGACCATCACGGTCTCGTACCCGGCGTCGCTCAGCGCGAAGGAGGCGTGGACGCAGGAGTAGTCGAACTCGATGCCCTGGCCGATGCGGTTGGGGCCGGAGCCCAGGATGATGACCGCGGGCTTCTCGCGCGGCGCGACCTCGCTCTCCTCGTCGTAGGAGGAGTAGAAGTACGGCGTCTTCGCAGCGAACTCGGCGGCGCAGGTGTCCACCGTCTTGTACACCGGGCGCACGCCGAGAGCGTGCCGCACCTCGCGCACCACGTCCTCGCGCAGGCCCCGGATGGCGGCGATCTGCTGGTCGGAGAAGCCGTGGCGCTTGGCCTCGGCCAGCAGTCCGGCGTCCAGCCGCTCGGCGGCGGCCAGTTCGTCCGCGATCTCCTTGATCAGGAAGAGCTGGTCGACGAACCAGGGGTCGATCCTGGTGGCCTCGAAGACCTCCTCCTGGGTGGCGCCCGCGCGGATGGCCTCCATGACCGTGTTGATCCGGCCGTCCGTGGGGCGGCCCGCCTCGCGCAGCAGGGTCTCCTTGTCGCCGGTCTCCCCGACGAAGGTGAACTGGCTGCCCTTCTTCTCCAGCGAGCGCAGCGCCTTCTGGAAGGCCTCGGTGAAGTTGCGGCCGATCGCCATGGCCTCGCCGACCGACTTCATGGTGGTCGTCAGGGTGCTGTCGGCGGACGGGAACTTCTCGAAGGCGAACCGCGGGGCCTTCACGACGACATAGTCGAGCGTGGGCTCGAAGGAGGCCGGGGTCTCCCGGGTGATGTCGTTCGGGATCTCGTCGAGGGTGTAGCCGACGGCGAGCTTGGCGGCGATCTTGGCAATCGGGAAGCCGGTCGCCTTGGAGGCGAGGGCGGAGGAGCGGGAGACACGCGGGTTCATCTCGATGACGATCACCCGGCCGTCCTCCGGGTTCACCGCGAACTGGATGTTGCAGCCGCCGGTGTCCACGCCGACCTCGCGGATGACGGCGATGCCGATGTCGCGCAGGATCTGGTACTCGCGGTCGGTCAGCGTCATCGACGGGGCGACGGTGATCGAGTCGCCGGTGTGCACGCCCATCGGGTCGAAGTTCTCGATGGAGCAGACGACCACGACGTTGTCGTGCTTGTCGCGCATCAGCTCCAGCTCGTACTCCTTCCAGCCGAGGATGGACTCCTCCAGGAGCACCTCGGTGGTCGGCGAGAGGGTGAGGCCCTGTCCGGCGATGCGGCGCAGCTCCTCCTCGTCGTGCGCGAAGCCGGAACCGGCGCCGCCCATGGTGAAGGAGGGGCGGACGACGACCGGGTAGCCGCCGAGCTCGTCGACACCGGCCAGCACCTCGTCCATGGTGTGGCAGATCACCGAGCGGGCGGACTCGCCGTGGCCGATCTTCGCGCGGACCGCCTCCACGACCTCCTTGAAGCGTTCGCGGTCCTCGCCCTTGTGGATGGCCTCGACATTGGCGCCGATCAGCTCGACGCCGTACTTGTCCAGGATGCCGTTCTCGTCCAGCGAGATGGCGGTGTTCAGGGCCGTCTGGCCGCCCAGCGTGGGCAGCAGGGCGTCGGGGCGCTCCTTGGCGATGATCTTCTCGACGAACTCGGGGGTGATCGGCTCGACGTAGGTGGCGTCGGCGATCTCCGGGTCGGTCATGATCGTGGCGGGGTTGGAGTTCACGAGGACGACCCGCAGGCCCTCGGACTTCAGGACCCGGCACGCCTGGGTGCCGGAGTAGTCGAACTCGGCGGCCTGGCCGATGACGATCGGGCCGGAGCCGATGACCAGGACGGACTGGATATCGGTGCGCTTAGGCACGCTGGCCCTCCATCAGGGATACGAAGCGGTCGAACAGGTAGGCGGCGTCGTGGGGTCCCGCGGCGGCTTCGGGGTGGTACTGGACGCTGAAGGCCGGCCGGTCGAGCAGCTGGAGGCCCTCCACCACGTTGTCGTTGAGGCAGACGTGGGAGACCTCGGCGCGGCCGTAGGGGGTGTCGGACACCGTGTCGAGCGGGGCGTCGACCGCGAAGCCGTGGTTGTGCGCGGTGACCTCGACCTTGCCGGTCGTACGGTCCTGCACCGGCTGGTTGATGCCCCGGTGGCCGTACTTCAGCTTGTAGGTGCCGAAGCCGAGGGCGCGGCCGAGGATCTGGTTGCCGAAGCAGATGCCGAACAGGGGCGTGCCGCGCTCCAGGACGGACCGCATGACGGAGACGGGGTGGTCGGCGGTGGCGGGGTCGCCGGGGCCGTTGGAGAAGAACACCCCGTCGGGGTTCACGGCGAAGACGTCCTCGGCGGTCGCCGTCGCGGGCAGCACATGCACCTCGATGCCGCGCTCGGCCATGCGGTGCGGGGTCATGCCCTTGATGCCGAGGTCGACCGCGGCGACGGTGAAGCGCTTCTCGCCGATCGCGGGGACGACGTAGGCCTCCTTGGTGGCGACCTCGGCGGAGAGGTCCGCGCCCGTCATCTCGGGGGCCTGGCGCACCTCGGCGAGCATGGTGCCCTCGTCGGGCAGGGCGTGGCCGGAGAAGATGCCGACCCGCATGGCGCCGCGTTCCCGCAGGTGGCGGGTAAGCGCCCGGGTGTCGACGCCGCTGATGCCGACGACGCCCTGCTTGCGCAGCTCCTCGTCCAGGGAGCGCCGGGAGCGCCAGTTGGAGGGCACCCGCGCGGGGTCGCGCACGACATAGCCCGAGACCCAGATCCGCCCGGACTCGGGGTCCTCGTCGTTGACGCCGGTGTTGCCGACGTGGGGGGAGGTCATCACGACGACCTGGCGGTGGTACGAGGGGTCGGTCAGGGTCTCCTGGTAGCCGGTCATACCGGTGGAGAACACGGCCTCGCCGAAGGTCACCCCCTGGGCCCCGTAGGCACGGCCGCGGAAGATCCGGCCGTCCTCCAGGACGAGTACGGCGGGAGCCTTGGCGGCTCCCCAGGTGGAGGTGGTCATCGTGCGCCTTCCATCGTGTCGATCATGTGGTTCAGGGTCTCGACCCAGTCGTTGTGCTCGGCCGCGCGGTCGGAGCGGAACCCGGAGTCGAGCAGCTTGCCGCCGTGCTCCCAGGTCACGACCAGCAGTCCGCCCTCGGTGAGGACCTTGCCCGCGATGCCCTTGTCGAGCCGGGCCCCGCGCAGCCGGTCGGCGGGGACGAAGAAGTCGGTCGCGCCGGGGCGTACGACGTCGAGTCCGGCGTCCGTCAGGGTCAGCTCGGCCCGGCTGCGCGTGCCCAGTCCGCGGGCCACGATCCGGTCCAGCCACTGCCCTGCGGTCGTGGAGCCGTGGTAGCGGCCGCTCATACTCAGTCTCACCGGACCGGGCTCCTCGGGCGCGCCGGGCAGCTCGGGCAGGTCGCCCTGGAGGGTGCCGCGCCACTTCCAGCCCTCGCGCATCAGCCAGTAGACGAGCACGACGAACAGGGCGAGCCCCACGAGCCAGCCGATACGACCGGACCAGTCGGTCACTTCCGCCGATTTCTTCCCTGCGGCGAGCAGGATGTCAGTTGTCACGCGAGCTTCCCGTCCACGAGGGTGGCCTTGCCCCGGAGCCAGGTGTGGGTGACACGGCCCGGCAGCTCGCGGCCCTCGTAGGGGGTGTTGCGGCTGCGCGAGGCGAAGCCCGCGGGGTCCACCGGACCACGGTATGCGGTGTCGACGAGGGTGAGGTTGGCGGGTTCACCGGCCGAGACGGGGCGGCCCTGGCCCGTGGCGCGGCCGATCCGCGCGGGGGTGAAGGACATGCGGTCGGCGACGCCCGCCCAGTCGAGCAGCCCGGTGTCGACCATGGTCTGCTGCACCACGGCGAGGGCGGTCTCCAGGCCCACCATGCCCATGGCGGCGGCGGCCCACTCGCAGTCCTTGTCCTCGTGCGGGTGGGGGGCGTGGTCGGTGGCGACGATGTCGATGGTGCCGTCGGCGAGCGCCTCGCGCAGGGCCGCCACATCGCGTTCGGTGCGCAGCGGCGGGTTCACCTTGTAGACCGGGTTGTAGGTGCGCACCAGTTCGTCGGTGAGGAGCAGGTGGTGCGGGGTGACCTCGGCGGTGACATCGATGCCGCGTGACTTGGCCCAGCGCACGATCTCGACGGACCCGGCGGTCGAGAGGTGGCAGATGTGCACCCGGGAGCCGACGTGCTCGGCGAGGAGCACGTCGCGGGCGATGATCGACTCCTCGGCGACCGCGGGCCAGCCGCCGAGTCCCAGCTCCGCGGAGACGACGCCCTCGTTCATCTGGGCGCCCTCGGTCAGCCGGGGCTCCTGCGCGTGCTGGGCGACCACGCCGCCGAAGGCCTTCACGTACTCCAGGGCGCGGCGCATGATCACGGCGTCGTCGACGCACTTGCCGTCGTCGGAGAAGACGGTGACCCCGGCCGCCGACTCGTGCATGGCGCCCAGCTCGGCGAGTTTCCTGCCCTCCAGGCCGACGGTGACGGCGCCGATGGGGTGGACGTCGCAGTAGCCGTGCTCCCGGCCCAGCCGCCAGACCTGCTCGACCACACCGGCGGTGTCGGCGACCGGGAAGGTGTTGGCCATGGCGAAGACGGCCGTGAAGCCGCCGCTCGCGGCGGCGCGGGTGCCGGTCAGCACGGTCTCGGAGTCCTCGCGGCCGGGCTCGCGCAGATGGGTGTGCAGATCGACGAGGCCCGGAAGCAGCACCTTGCCGCCGGCCTCGACGATCTCGGCGCCCTCGGCGGACAGCCCGGTGCCGACCGCCTCGATGGTCTCGCCGTCGATCAGGACGTCCTGTGGGTCGCCGCCGAGCACCTTCGCACCACGGATCAGGGTCTTGCTCATCTGTCTTACTTCTCCTCGGTACGGGTGTGGGGGTCGGCGGTCGCGTTCCGGGAATCGAATACAGCCCCGCCGAGCAGCAGGTACAGGACGGCCATCCGGATCGAGACACCGTTGGCGACCTGTTCGACGGCGGTGCAGCGGGGGGAGTCGGCGACCTCGGCGGTGATCTCCATGCCGCGGACCATCGGGCCCGGGTGCATCACGATGGCGTGTTCCGGCATCCTCGCCATCCGGTCGCCGTCCAGGCCGTAGCGCCGCGAGTACTCGCGCTCGGTCGGGAAGAAGGCGGCGTTCATGCGCTCGCGCTGGACCCGCAGCATCATCACGGCGTCCGACTTGGGCAGCACGGCGTCGAGGTCGTAGGAGATGTCGCAGGGCCAGGAGGTGACGCCGACCGGCAGCAGGGTGGGCGGGGCGACCAGGGTGACCTCGGCGCCCAGGGTGTGCAGCAGGTCGACGTTGGAGCGGGCGACCCGGCTGTGCAGGACGTCTCCGACGAGGGTGATGCGCTTGTCGGCCAGGTCGTGGCCCAGCCCCTCGTCCCGGCCCACCAGGCGGCGGCGCATGGTGAAGGCGTCCAGGAGGGCCTGGGTGGGGTGCTGGTGGGTGCCGTCGCCCGCGTTGATCACGGCTGCGTCGATCCAGCCGGAGTTGGCGAGGCGGTAGGGGGCTCCGGAGGCGCCGTGCCGGATGACGACGGCGTCGACGCCCATCGCCTCCAGGGTCTGGGCGGTGTCCTTGAGGGACTCGCCCTTGGACACGCTGGACCCCTTGGCGGAGAAGTTGATCACGTCGGCGGACAGGCGCTTCTCCGCGGCCTCGAAGGAGATCCGGGTGCGGGTGGAGTCCTCGAAGAAGAGGTTGACGACGGTGCGGCCGCGCAGGGTCGGCAGCTTCTTGATCGGCCGGTCCGCGACCCGGGCCATCTCCTCGGCGGTGTCGAGGATCAGGACGGCGTCGTCACGGGTGAGGTCGGCGGCCGAGATGAGATGGCGCTGCATCTGTCAGGCTCCGTAAGGCAGTTCATCATTCGGGAGGATTCGGGCAGGCACACGTATGCGTTGGCGCACTCGCGGGGCGTACGGCAGGGCCGTACGCCGGAGGGCTACTGCTGTGCGCCCGCCACGGTCTGCTTCACGCCGAGCAGCACGGTGTCGCGACCGTCCTCCTCGGTGAGCTGGACCTTGACCGTCTCCCGCAGCGACGTGGGGAGGTTCTTGCCGACATAGTCGGCACGGATGGGCAGTTCGCGGTGGCCGCGGTCGACGAGGACCGCGAGCTGGACCGCACGCGGGCGCCCGATGTCGTTCAGGGCGTCGAGTGCGGCGCGGATGGTGCGGCCCGAGAAGAGCACGTCGTCGACGAGGACGACCAGACGGCCGTCGAGCCCGTCGCCGGGGATCTCCGTGCGGGCCAGCGCACGCGGCGGCTGGAGGCGCAGGTCGTCGCGGTACATGGTGATGTCTAGAGAGCCGACCGGCATGGTGAGGCCGGTGATCTGCTCAAGCTTGACGGCGAGCCGCCGGGCGAGGAAGACGCCCCGGGTGGGAATGCCGAGGAGCACCACGTCGTCGGCGCCCTTGGCGCGCTCGACGATCTCGTGGGCGATGCGGGTGAGAACCCGCGCGATGTCGGGACCTTCGAGAACAGGTCGCGCATCGGAATGCTGCGTGTCCATACGAAACGGACCTCCTTCTCCGCCTCACGGGACGGACCTTAAAGGACGTCGGAATTGCGCCATACAGACTACCAGCCCGCCCGGGGTGCCCGATCACCCCCCTGGCACCCCGGGTCACCCGTCCGGCGTCACCGCACGTCGTCCGCGGTGGAGGGCCCGGGGCGGACCATTCGGCTTGACGGGGGAGAGTCACGCTGCGTAACCTCACAGTGAGTCACCAGCCTTCGTCCGGGGAGCTATATGTCCAGCGAATACGCCAAACAGCTCGGGGCCAAGCTCCGGGCCATCCGCACCCAGCAGGGCCTTTCCCTCCACGGTGTGGAGGAGAAGTCCCAGGGACGCTGGAAGGCGGTCGTCGTCGGGTCGTACGAGCGCGGAGACCGCGCCGTCACCGTGCAGCGCCTTGCCGAGCTGGCGGATTTCTACGGCGTCCCGGTTCAGGAGCTGCTGCCCGGTACCACGCCGGGCGGAGCCGCCGAGCCGCCGCCGAAGCTCGTGCTGGATCTGGAGCGCCTGGCCGGTGTCCCGGCCGAGAAGGCGGGCCCGCTCCAGCGATATGCGGCCACGATCCAGTCCCAGCGGGGTGACTACAACGGCAAGGTCCTGTCGATCCGCCAGGACGACCTGCGCACCCTCGCGGTGATCTACGACCAGTCGCCTTCGGTCCTGACCGAGCAGCTGATCAGCTGGGGCGTCCTGGACGCGGACGCCCGCCGGGCCGTGGCGTCCCACGAGGAGAGCTGACCTCTTCCGCCTCTTCAGCAGAAACGTGCCGCCGGGGTGGCCGGACCAGTGCGGTCCGGCGGGAGACCCCCGGTGCGGGGGGGGGGGATATACCACGCCCGCGCCCCCCGACGGCAGAATCGGCCGGGGGGCCCGCCCGCGGGGGGGGGGGGGGCCCCCCCGCGCGGGCGCGCCCCCCCCCGCCCCCTCCCCCCCCCGGGGGGGGGGGGGGGGCCCCGCCGGGGGGCGCCCCCCCCCCCCGGCGGCGTTCTGCCGGTGGAACACGCCGCCGCCCGGCCCCGGCATGCCGAAGGGCCCGCAGCACACTGGCTGCGGGCCCTTCGGTGTGGATACGGCGTCCCGGCCCCCGGTCCCGGGATGCCCGGGCCGGGGCCGAGGCGGCTCCTGGACGCCCGTACGCCGCTGTGAGCGGCGCGGAGCGCCTGGGTCTGCCCGCCGGGGCCGACGGCGCGTCCGGGACGGTCACCGCCGCCCTCGTGGGCCGGGCCGGGACCGTCCCCGCCGACCGGGCGGGCGCGGCCGGGCTGCCGCCGTCGGCCTCGTGGGTGGCGTGGGACCGCCACCAGCTGCCGACCGCGCGGGCCGGACCGGGGCGGCGCCGCCGCCCTCGCGGGGCGGCGTGGGACTGCCACCACCGGCCGACCGCGCGGCGGGCCGCGGATCTACTCGTCGCGGAGCTACTCGCCGCGGCGCAGCGACGGCTTGAGGTCCTTCAGACGGCCGAGCAGCCCGTTGACGAAGGCGGGCGACTCGTCCGTGGAGAACTCCTTGGCGAGCTGCACCATCTCGTCGAGCACCACGGCGTCCGGCGTCCCGTCGACCCAGATGAGCTCGTAGGCACCGAGACGCAGGATGTTGCGGTCGACGACGGGCATCCGGTCCAGGGTCCAGCCGACCGCGTACTGCGCGATCAGCTCGTCGATGCGCCTCGCATGCTCGGCGTACCCCTCGACCAGCTGCATCGTGTACTCGCTCACCGGCGGCTGCCGGGTGTCGGACCGCGAGTGCCGGACCCAGTCCGCGAGGACCGTGAGGACGTCGGTCCCGCGCTGGTCGCCTTCGAAGAGGATCTGGAATGCGCGCTTACGGGCCGTGTTACGGGCAGCCACGGTTAGCTGTTCACCCGGCCGAGGTAGTCGCTCGAACGGGTGTCGACCTTGATCTTCTCACCGGTGGTGATGAAGAGCGGGACCTGGATCTGGTGGCCGGTCTCCAGGGTGGCGGGCTTGGTGCCACCGGTGGAGCGGTCGCCCTGGACGCCCGGCTCGGTCTCCTGGACGACCAGCTCGACGGCGGCCGGGAGCTCGACGAAGAGCACCTCGCCCTCGTGCTGCGCGACGGTGGCGCTGAAGCCCTCGATCAGGAAGTTGGCGGCGTCGCCGACGGCCTTGCGGTCGACCATCAGCTGGTCGTACGTCTCCATGTCCATGAAGACGAAGTACTCGCCGTCCATGTACGAGAACTGCATGTCGCGCTTGTCGACAGTGGCCGTCTCGACCTTGACGCCGGCGTTGAAGGTCTTGTCGACGACCTTGCCGGAGAGCACGTTCTTGAGCTTGGTGCGCACGAAGGCCGGGCCCTTGCCGGGCTTGACGTGCTGGAACTCGACGACGGACCAGAGCTGGCCGCCTTCGAGCTTGAGCACCAGGCCGTTCTTGAGGTCGTTCGTGGAAGCCACGGTTGCGGAATCTCCTGGACTGACGTACGACCCCGGGTCACGCGCTACAGCGCGAGCAGCTCCTTGGTCGTGATGGTGAGTAGCTCGGGTCCGCCGTCCGCCTCGGGGCGCACGACGAGCGTGTCATCGATCCGGACACCGCCCCGGCCCGGGAGGTGGACCCCCGGTTCGACGGTGACCGGCACGCAAGCGTCCAGTTTACCCATGGCCGCCGGGGCCAACTGCGGGTCCTCGTCGATTTCGAGTCCCACGCCGTGTCCGGTCCCCGGTCCGAGGCCGCCTCCGAACCCCGCGGAGTCCAGCACATGGCGTGCGGCACGGTCCACGTCCCGGTAGGCGACACCGGGTGCCAGGGCCTGGCGACCGGCCCGCTGGGCGGCGAAAACAAGATCGTACAACTCGATCTGCCAGTCCGCGGGCGAGGTGCCGATGACAAAGGTACGGCCGATCTCGCAGCGGTAGCCGCGGTAGGTGGCCCCCAGGCAGACGGAGAGGAAGTCGCCCTCCTCCACCCGCCGGTCGGTGGGGCGGTGGCCCGGGCGGCCGGAGTTCGGGCCGGTGCCGACGGAGGTGGTGAAGGCGGGTCCGTCGGCGCCGTGGTCGATCAGCCGCCGCTCCAGTTCGAGGGCGAGATGGCGCTCGGTGCGGCCGACGAGGATCGACTCCAGCAGTTCGCTCAGCGCCTGGTCGACGATTTCCGCGCCGATGCGCAGCAGGGAGATCTCGTCCTCGTCCTTCACCAGGCGCAGCTGCTCGACGGCGCCGCCGAGGTCGGCCAGGCGCAGTTTGGGGGCGATGGAGGCCAGGGCGCGGTGGCGGGCCACGGTGAGGTGGTGCTCCTCGACCGCGAGGGAGTCGGTGCCCTGCGCCACGGCCAGGGAGGCCCCGGCCAGGGCCGGGTCGCCGCCGGGGGCCGCGAGCACCTGGACCCGTACCGCCTCGTCCGGCCGTCCGTCGATCAGCTCGTCGTCCGGCGGCCCGGCGCACAGCAGCACGTCCTCCCCCGCGCCCACCAGCAGGACGGCGCCCTGGGGCGCGGCACCCGCGAGATAGCGGACATTGGCGGGGCGGGTGACGAGCGCCGTCGCGCTGCCACCCGCACTGAAGCGCTCCCTGAGCCGCTCCCGGCGGGCCGCGTACACCTCTGACATGACCCGAGCCTACGAGCGGCGGCCGGATGCCGCCGGTCCAGAGGGGCCGGACGGGCGGCCGGACGGTCCGGGGCGGGTCCCGGCGGTCCCGGGCGGGTCCGGGGGCCGGGGATCCGGGCGGCCCGGGTGGGTCCGGGCTCGGCGGTCCGGGGGGCCGGCCCGGATCCCGGCTGTCCCGAGCGCGTCCCAGCGGGTCCCGGCGGTCCCGGGCGGGTCAGGGCTCGGGGGTCCAGGCGGGTCCCGGGGGCTACCTGGTGCGGGGCCCGCCCCGGGTGGTCTGGCCTCGGGGGTCCGGGGATCTCGGGCGGGTCCGGGGGCCGGGGGTCCCGGCGGTCCCGGGCGGGTCAGGGCTCGGGGGTCCGGGCGGGTCCCGGTGGTCCCGGGGGCTGACTGGCGCGGGGCCGCCCGGGCGGGCGCGGTCCCGGAAAGCAGGCGGGCCCTCAAGCAGCGGGCGGGACCGCCGGACCGGCGGGCCCGTCCCTCACCACTGCGGCGGGCTTGCGAGGGAGCGGGTCAGGGCTTCGTTCAGGGCGTGGGCCGTACCGGCCACGTCCAGCTGGGAGTTGTCGATGATCGGCAGGCCCGAGCCGTACCAGCCGGCCATCCGGCCGTGGATGCGGGCGACTTCCTCGTCGGTCAGGCGCCGGTTGCCCGTGCGTTCCGCGTTGCGCTCCAGGACGACTTCCAGGCCGGGCAGCAGCACCACGGGAAGCAGACCGGGGCCCACATGCCGTTTCCAGCCGCCGAGCCCGACGACCGGGCGGTCCGGGAAGACGGCGTCGTCGAGGATGCAGGAGATGCCGTTGGCCAGGAAGTTCCGCGCCGCGAAGCCGCAGGTGCGGCGGGCGAGGCGGTACTGCGCCTCGGAGTGGTCGTTCCACCCCGACTGCGGGTCGGCGAAGCCGGAGCGCACCCATTCGCGTACGTCGTCCAGGCTGATGTGGGCCGTGGGGACGCGGCGGTGGTCCGCCCAGTACTTCGCGACGCTCGTCTTGCCCGCGCCCGCGGGGCCGATGAGCAGCACGGCGAGCGTGGCGCACGCCGGGTCGGGCGCGCCCACCGCGGGCAGCGCGCCCGGCAGGGTGTCGTGGGTGCCGGGGGCGTGCCCCGCCTGGCCCGGAACGTCCGGTGCGTGGGGCAGTGGGACGGACGGGGGTCCGGGCGGCACCGGGGCGCCCGCGAAACCCGGGGCGGGCGGGCCGTAGGGGGCGGGACCCGGATGGGCGCCGGGCTGTCCCGGCTGGTGTCCGGCCGGTGACCAGGCGGTCCCCGGTCCCTGCCCCGGCTGGTGGGGCGGCGGCAGCGGTGCTCCCACTGCGTGCTGCATCCGGTGCCACTCCGTCTCGTTGTCTCGGGCTGGGTCGCCTGCGGGACGCGGCACCCCGCCCCCCGCCGAACGGTACCTTCCCCGGCCGTCGTGGTGTGAACGGCCGGGGAAGGCCCGAAGTGCCCGTCGCCGCGGGCCTGTCGGGGCCGCGGGCGCCCGGTGCGCGGGGCGGACCCCGGAGTGTGTGCTACCGGCCTACTGGCCGACCTCGCCGTAGGCGGCGAGCAGCACCGCCGGGTCCGGCCCCTCCAGCACGGTCGGCCGCGCGAGGCCGTCCAGCACGATGAAACGGAGCAGGTCGCCGCGGGACTTCTTGTCGACCTTCATGGTCTCGAGGAGCCGGGGCCACTGGTCGTAGCGGTAGTGCAGCGGCAGCCCCACCGCTTCGAGGACCGTGCGGTGGCGGTCGGCTGTGGCGTCGTCCAGACGGCCCGCCAGCCGCCCGAGTTCGGCGGCGAAGTGCATGCCCACGGCGACCGCGGCACCGTGGCGCCACTGGTAGCGCTCGTTCTTCTCGATCGCATGGCCGAGGGTGTGCCCGTAGTTGAGGATCTCCCGGGGACCCGACTCCTTGAGGTCCGCCGAGACCACCTCGGCCTTGACCCGGATGGAGCGCTCGATCAGCTCCGCGGTGTGCGGTCCGGCCGGGGTGCGGGCCGCGGCCGGGTCCTGCTCGATCAGGTCGAGGATCACCGGGTCGGCGATGAAACCGGCCTTGATGACCTCGGCCAGCCCGGAGACGTAGTCGTGGACCGGCAGGGAGTCCAGGGCGGCCAGGTCGCACAGCACGCCCGCGGGCGGGTGGAAGGCGCCGACCAGGTTCTTGCCCTCGGCGGTGTTGATCCCGGTCTTGCCGCCGACCGCCGCGTCCACCATGGCCAGCACGGTGGTCGGGACCGCGATCCAGCGCACTCCGCGCAGCCAGGTCGCCGCCACGAACCCGGCCAGGTCGGTGGTCGCGCCTCCGCCCACACCGACGATGACATCGGTGCGGGTGAAGCCGGACTGGCCGAGCGCCTTCCAGCAGTAGGCGGCGACCTCGGCGGTCTTGGCCTCCTCGGCGTTGGGGACCTGGATGGCGACCGCCTCGAAGCCCTGCCCGGCCAGGTCGGCGCGCAGCGCCTCGCCCGTCTCGGCCAGCGCCTCCGGGTGGATCACGGCGACCCGCTTGGCCTTCTCGCCGATCAGACCGGCCAGCTCGCCGAGGAGCTGCCGCCCGACCAGGACCTCGTAGGGGTCGGTGCCCGCGGTTCCGGCCACCGGGATCCGCGTCAGGTCCTCGCTCATGCTTCCTTCAACTCCACTGCGTCCAGGACGGCCTGGGCCACCTCTTCGGGGCCCCGGGCATCGGTCGGCACGACCGCCGTGGCGACCTCTTCGTACAGATGGCGGCGCGCCTCCATCAGCTCGCGCCACTGCTTGCGCGGGTTGACGGCGAGCAGGGGGCGGGCCGCGTTGAGCCCGGTGCGCTTGACGGCTTCCTCGACGTCCATCGACAGATAGACCACGCGCTGCCCGGAGAGCAGTGCGCGGGTGTCCTCGTCGAGAACCGCGCCGCCGCCCAGGGCCAGGACCCCGTCGTGCTGGGCGAGGGCCAGGTGCACGGCCTGCTTCTCCAGCGCGCGGAAGGCGGGCTCGCCGTCCTCCACGAAGATGTCCGCGATGCTCCGGCCCTGTCCGGCCACGATGTCGTCGTCCGTGTCGCGGTAGCCGACCCCGAGCCGCTCGGCCAGCAGCCGTCCGACGGTCGACTTGCCCACCCCCATCGGCCCGACCAGGACGACGGCGGGCGCCGTGCTCACCGGATCTCCAGACCGTCGAGGTAGGAGCGGACGTTGCGGCGGGTCTCGGCCACGCTGTCACCGCCGAACTTCTCCGCCACCGCGTCCGCGAGGACCAGCGCCACCATCGCCTCGGCGACGATCCCGGCCGCCGGGACCGCGCACACGTCCGAGCGCTGGTGGTGCGCCTGCGCGGGCTCGCCCGTGGCGACGTCCACCGTCTGAAGGGCGCGGGGCACGGTCGCGATGGGCTTCATCGCCGCGCGCACCCGCAGCAGCTCACCCGTGCTCAGACCGCCCTCGGTGCCGCCGGAGCGGCCCGTGGCGCGCCGGATGCCCTCGGGCGTGGTCACGATCTCGTCGTGGGCCTTGGAGCCCGGCACCCGCGCCAGCTCGAAGCCGTCGCCGACCTCGACACCCTTGATCGCCTGGATGCCCATCAGCGCGGCCGCGAGGCGCGCGTCAAGACGCCGGTCCCAGTGCACATGCGAACCGAGCCCGACGGGGACCCCGTGCGCGAGGACCTCGACCACACCGCCGAGGGTGTCGCCGTCCTTGTGCGCCTGGTCGATCTCCGCGACCATCGCCTTCGACGCGTCCGCGTCCAGGCAGCGCACCGGGTCGGCGTCCAGCCGCTCCACATCGTCCGGGGTCGGGTAGAGACCGTACGGCGCCTTCGCCGACGCCAGTTCGACCACATGCGAGACGATCTCGATGCCTGCGGTCTCCTTCAGGTACGACCGGGCCACCGCGCCCAGCGCCACCCGGGCCGCGGTCTCCCGGGCGGAGGCGCGCTCCAGGATCGGCCGCGCCTCGTCGAAGCCGTACTTCTGCATCCCGGCGAGGTCGGCGTGGCCCGGCCGCGGCCGGGTCAGCGGCGCGTTGCGGGCCAGCCTGGCCAGCACCTCGGGGTCCACCGGATCGGCCGCCATCACCTGTTCCCACTTGGGCCACTCGGTGTTGCCGACCATGACCGCCACCGGGGAGCCGAGGGTCAGTCCGTGCCGGACACCGCCCAGGAAGGTGACCTCGTCGCGCTCGAACTTCATCCGCGCGCCGCGTCCATAGCCGAGCCGCCGCCGCGCGAGGTGGTCCGCCACCATCTCCGTGGTGATCGGCACGCCGGCGGGAAGGCCCTCCAGCGTCGCGACAAGTGCGGGACCGTGGGACTCCCCGGCGGTCAGCCAACGCAGCCTGCTCAACGATGCTCCTCAGTGTTCGCGCCCGGCACTGCCCGGCGCACGCGTCTCCTTGCGTACGGCGACGGCGCGACCGGTTGCGCGACCCCGGCCCGCCACCTCCGATCCTCCCACGTCCGGGAGGGTGTCCGGCCGCCGGTCCAGCAGACGGACGGGAGCGGGAGGGGTCAGCGGGCGGCGAGTGCCTGCTCTCCGGCGCGCCGCATGGCCTTCAGGGGAGCCGGGGAGCGGCCGGTCATCTGCTCGACCTGGAGCACCGCCTGGTGGACCAGCAGGTCCAGGCCGCCGACGACGGCGCCGCCGTACGCGGACCAGCGTGCCGCGAGGGCGGTGGGCCAGGGGTCGTACAGCACGTCGAAGAGGGTCGCGGGCCGCTCGGGGACGGCGGCGGCCAGGGCGTCCGTCGTCCCCGCCGGGGTGGTGGCCACGACCAGCGGCGCGTGCAGCGCCCGGTGGGCCTCGGACCAGTCGGCCGTACGGACGTCGACCCCGGTCCGCTCGCCCCAGCGGCGCATCTCGGCGGCCCGCGCCTCGCTGCGGACGTAGGCGACGACCTCGCCGGTGCAGACGCGGGACAGTGCGGCGAGCGCGGAGGACGCGGTGGCGCCGGCGCCGAGGATCGCGGCGGAGTCGACCTGTTCCACGCCCCGCTCGCGCAGTGCGGCGACCATCCCGGGGATGTCGGTGTTGTCGCCGGTCCGCCGTCCGTCCTCGGTGCACACGACCGTGTTGACGGCCTCCACGGCGGCCGCGGTGTCGCTGACCGCGTCCAGCAGGGGGATGACGGCCCGCTTGAGCGGCATGGTCAGGGAGAGTCCGGCCCACTCGGGTCCGAGCCGGGCGAGGAAGCCCGGCAGTGCCTCCTCGTCGATCTCGAACCGGTCGTACGACCAGTCCGTCAGACCCAGTTCCTCGTAGGCGGCGCGGTGCAGCACCGGGGAGAGGGAGTGGGCGATCGGGGAGCCGAGGACGGCGGCCCTGCGCTTGCCGGAGGTGCCGGTCATTGTCCCTTCTTCTGCTCTTCGAGGTACTTCTCGCGGTTGCGGTTCTGCTCTGCGTTGGTCTCTGCGAAGAGCGTCTCGTTGTCGCTGATCGAGACGAAGTAGTACCAGTTGCCCTTGGCCGGGTTGAGGGCGGCCTTGATGGCCACCTCGCCGGGATTGTCGATCGGGCCGGGCGGCAGTCCCTTGTTGCGGTAGGTGTTGTACGGGTCGTCGATCTTCCGGAGGTCGTCGACGGAGCCGGTGGCGAGCGTGGACTCGCCGCGCAGGTAGTTCACCGTCGAGTCGAAGTCCAGCAGTCCGTTGGTCTCGGTGTTGGCCGGCTTGAGCCGGTTGTAGACGACCGTGGCGACCTTCTCGAAGTCCCGCTTGGACTTGCCCTCCGCCTGGACGAGGCTCGCCACGGTCAGGACCTGGAGGGGGTTGTCCAGGTTGAGGCTCTTCGCCTTGGCCTCGATGCCGTACTCGGCGTACTTCTCCTTGGCCGTGTCGACCATCTGCTTCAGTACGTCATCGGGCTTCATGCCCTTTGCGACCGCATAGCTGGACGGGTAGAGGAACCCTTCCAGGGGGTCCTTGATGCCGCTGTTGGCGTTGGCCCAGGCGGGCAGGCCGAAGGACTTCCAGTCCTTGGCCGCGAGGGCCTGGGTGGTGCCGGGCTTGAGCTGGAGGCGGCCGTCGATGGCCGCGTAGACCTTCGTGTTCCGCCAGCCCTCGGCGATGATCAGGTTGCTCTTGCTCTTCGGGCTGAGCATCAGCTGCACGGCCGCCGCCGCGGACATCTGCTTGTGGAGCGTGTAGGTGCCCGCCTGGAGGGTCTTGCCGTTCGGGTTCTGCTCCTGGGCCGCGACGAAGGCGCCGACGCTCTTGACCACCCCGGCGTCCTTGAGCGCCTGTCCGATGGCATAACCGCCGGATCCCTTGGGGATGGTGACGGTGACCTGCTCGCTGGTGCCGTCTCCGGCGTAGTCGGGGGCCGCGCCGAAACGGCTTTGGTAGTACTGGTAGCCGAAATAGCCGACGCCGCCGACACCGCCGCCCAGCACCAGGACGACGATCAGACAGGCGCATCCGTTGCGGCGCTTTTTGGCCTTTCCGCCGCGCCCCCGGCGGTCGCCGCGGCCTCGGGTCCCGTCGGCCTCGTCGTCGGATTCGGCGCCGTCCTCGTCGTCCCCGCCCGCAAAGAAGGCGTGTTCACCCTGGTCCGGGCCCGGGTCCCAGTCGGGCTCGGGTTCGGGCTCGGCCTGCCTGCGGTGCGGGGGCTCGGGCGGCGGATAGGCGTCCGGTGTCCGGTAGTGATCGGGCTGGTCTCCGCCATAGGCACCGGTCTGGGCTCCGTCGTACGGGTCGCCAGGATCCGCCGGGTAGGCGACCTGCTCCTGGCCGCCGCCCCAGCCGTCGTCGCCATACCCCTGCCCACCCTGGCCGGGATACGGCTGTACGTTCTGCGGTCCCTGCTGGTAGTGCTGCCCGTCCGGTCCCTGCTGCGGATACTGCTGACCCTGCTGCTGGTACGGGTCCGGGTACGGGGGGCCGCCGTGGCCGGGGTACTGCTGGTAGCCGTGCTGGCCCTGGCCGTAGGGGTCGCCCTGAGCGCCGCCGTCCCAGTTGCCGTAGTGCTGCTGTGCCTGCTCGGGGTGGTGCTGCGGCTGGCCCCCGTAGGGGGACGGGCCCGGCTGGGCCTGCTGTCCTCCCCATCCGCCGTCCCCGTACAACGGGTCCTCCGGATGCCACGGTGCGGAGCCTGGGCCCCGGCCATACTCAGTCATCGATCCCCTAGAGCCGCGAGGCGGCGGTCGCGGGCTTCGCTAGCCCGGCTCCCGTTCCGCCTCTTTCGCTGTGCGGTGGCTGTTCGAACACCACCGCATCGCGCGGAACGTTACCGTATCGCGATCAGATGACCACTTCGACGCCCTCGCCGGGCGACTTACCTGACACCCGTTCGGATTCCAGGGCCTGCTGAAGGATGATGACGGCCGCGGCCTGGTCGATCACGGACCGGCCCTTCTTGGCCTTCACACCGGAGGCGCGCAGCCCCTGACCTGCTGTGACCGTGGTCATCCGCTCGTCCACGAGCCGCACCGGCACCGGGGCGACCGAGCGGGCCAGCTCCTGGGCGAAGCCGCGGACCTTGACGGCGGCCGGACCCTCGCCCCCCTTGAGGGAGCGAGGGAGGCCGACGACGACCTCGATCGGCTCGTACTCCTCGACGAGCCGCTTCAGCCTGCGCTGGGCCGCGGGAACGTCCCGCCCCGGGACCGTCTCCACCGGAGTGGCGAGGATCCCGTCGGGGTCGCAGGAGGCGACCCCGATGCGGGCGTCACCGACGTCGATCGCGAGTCGGCGTCCTCTTCTCATGTATGTGCCGTCCTACTTGGCGGTGTCGGCGATCAGGCGCTCGACGGCCTCGGCCGCCTCGCCGACGGCGGCCGGGTTCTGTCCGCCGCCCTGGGCGACGTCCGGCTTGCCGCCACCGCCGCCGCCGAGGGCCTTGGCGGCCGCGCGGACCAGGTCTCCGGCCTTCAGACCGCGCTCGCGGGCGGCGTCGTTGGTGGCGATGACCGTGAGCGGCTTGCCGTTGTTCACGGTGAACAGGGCCACCACCGCGGCCCGTCCGCCCTGGATCCGGCCGCGTACGTCGAGGACCAGCTTGCGCAGGTCGTCCGGGGTGGTGCCGTCCGGGACCTGCCCGGTGACAACGGCCACACCGCGCATGTCCTTGGCGGACTCGGCGAGACCGGCGGCGGCCTGGAGCACCTTCTCGGCGCGGAACTTCTCGATCTCCTTCTCGGCGTCCTTCAGCTTGCCGAGCATTCCGGCGACCTTCTCCGGCAGCTCCTCCGGGCGGCCCTTGAGCAGCTCGGTCAGCTGGTTGACGACCGTGTGCTCCCGGGCGAGGAAGGTGTACGCGTCGACGCCGACCAGGGCCTCGATACGGCGGACGCCCGAGCCGATGGAGGACTCGCCGAGCAGCTTCACCAGACCGAGCTGGGCGGTGTTGTGCACATGGGTGCCGCCGCACAGCTCCTTGGAGAAGTCCCCGATGGTCACCACGCGCACCCGCTCGCCGTACTTCTCGCCGAACTCGGCGATGGCGCCCTGCTTCTTGGCCTCGTCGATGCCCATGACCTCGGCGTGCACATCGAGGTCCCGGGAGAGCACCTCGTTGATCCGCTGCTCGACATCGGTCATCACGGTCGTCGGAACGGCCGATGGGGAACCGAAGTCGAAGCGGAAGCGGCCCGGCTGGTTCTCGGAACCGGCCTGGGCGGCCGTCGGGCCAAGGGCGTCGCGCAGCGCCTGGTGGGTGAGGTGCGTGGCCGAGTGGGCGCGGGCGATGGCCCGGCGGCGGTGGGAGTCGATGGTGGCCTGGGCCTTCGCCCCGACGGTCACCTCGCCGACCTGGACGACGCCCTTGTGGACGTAGACGCCCGGGACCGGCTTCTGGGTGTCGCGGATCTCGACGACGGCACCGGCGTCGGTCCGGATACGGCCGGTGTCGCCGATCTGGCCGCCGCCCTCGGCGTAGAAGGGGGTGCGGTCGAGGACGATCTCGACCTCGTCGCCCTCGCTCGCGGCCGGGGCGGAGACACCGCCCACCAGGAGGCCGACGACCGTGGTCTCGCCCTCGGTGTCGGAGTACCCGATGAAGTCGGTGGCCCCGGCGGCGTCCGCGATCTCACGGTAGGCACCGAGGTCGGCGTGGCCGGTCTTCTTGGCCTGGGCGTCGGCCTTGGCCCGCTCGCGCTGCTCCTTCATCAGACGGCGGAAGCCGTCCTCGTCGACGGCCAGGCCCTGTTCGGCGGCCATCTCCAGGGTCAGGTCGATCGGGAAGCCCCAGGTGTCGTGGAGCAGGAAGGCCTTGTCGCCGGAGAGGACCGAGCCACCGGAGGCCTTGGTCTCGGTCACGGCGGTGTCGAGGATGTTGGTACCGGCCTTCAGCGTCTTGAGGAAGGCGGCCTCCTCGGCGAGGGCGACCTTCTCGATGCGCTCGCGGTCGGTGACCAGCTCGGGGTACTGCTGACCCATCATGCGGATCACCGTGTCGACCAGGTCCTTGACGACCAGGCCGGTGGCGCCGAGCAGGCGCATGTTGCGGATGGCGCGGCGCATGATGCGGCGCAGCACATAGCCGCGGCCCTCGTTGCCCGGCGTGACGCCGTCGCCGATGAGCATGGTGGCCGTGCGCATGTGGTCGGTGACCACTCGCAGGGAGACGTCCGAGGAGTGGGCGTCGCCGTAGCGGACGCCGGTCAGCTCGGTGGCCTTCTCGATCACGGCCATGGAGGTGTCGATCTCGTACATGTTCTGCACGCCCTGCAGAATCATGGCGAGACGCTCCAGGCCGAGGCCCGTGTCGATGTTCTTGCTCGGCAGGTCCCCGAGGATCTCGAAGTTGTCCTTGCCGATGCCCTCGCCCCGCTCGAACTGCATGAAGACGAGGTTCCAGATCTCCACGTACCGCTCGTCGTTGACGGCGGGACCGCCCTCGGCGCCGAACTCGGGACCGCGGTCGTAGTTGATCTCGGAGCAGGGGCCGCAGGGGCCGGGCACGCCCATGGACCAGAAGTTGTCCTTCATGCCCAGGCGCTGGATGCGCTCGGCGGGGACACCGACGACCTCGCGCCAGATCTGCTCGGCCTCGTCGTCGTCCTGGTAGACGGTGATCCACAGGCGCTCGGGGTCGAGGCCGTAACCGCCCTTGTCCTGGGCCGCGGTGAGCAGCTCCCAGGCGAACTTGATGGCGCCTTCCTTGAAGTAGTCACCGAAGGAGAAGTTGCCGCACATCTGGAAGAAGGTGCCGTGGCGGGTGGTCTTGCCGACCTCTTCGATGTCGGGGGTGCGCACGCACTTCTGCACGCTGGTGGCGCGCGGGAAGGGCGGCTTGACCTCGCCGAGGAAGTAGGGCTTGAAGGGCACCATGCCGGCGGGGACGAGCAGCAGAGTCGGGTCGTCCGCGATGAGCGACGCCGAAGGGACGACGGTGTGACCGCGCTCCTCGAAGAAGCTCAACCAGCGGCGGCGGATTTCAGCCGACTCCATCAGTGGTCCTCATTCCGGTTGTACGAGTACGTCGTGGTCTCGATGTACGTGGGGCTGTTGCGGTTCTCGACGGCGGCACCGCGCCGGGGCGGAAGGGCCCGCTGGTCGGCCTGGTCCCCCGGGCCGAGCGCGGCGGAATGCCGGGGGCCGGGGATCGCGCGGTCGTCGGCGGGGGCGCTCAGTCCGAGCGCGTCGCCCAGCTCCGCCTCCCGCTGGGCCATCCCGGCGCGGACGTCGAGCGCGAAGTCCAGCGCCCGGTCCTTGATCCGGTGACCTGCCTCGAGCGCCTTGTTCGCCGCCTGCGCGGCCAGGTTCTCGGGGGTCAGCTGCTTCAGCTTGCGGTTGACCTTGGTGGTGGCCCATACGCCGGCGGCGACGCCGGAGGTGAACCAGAACGTACGGCGGAACATCGCTCGGTCAGAGCCCCTCTTCCCGGTTGAATCCCCGGTTGTTCCGCTTCCCCCGGCGGGGAGACGGGACGGTGCGGCCCACGATCACGGTACGCCGGGGGGCCTTGGCAGGCACGTTCTCACCGCGGCCGGACAGGGCCCGGCGGACGCCGTACCCGAAGGCCGCGACCTTCACCAGGGGGCCGCCGAAGGTGGAGGCGACGGTCGTGGACAGCGCCGACGCGTTCGACGTGACCTCCTGGACGTCCGTCGCGATCGCGTCGACCCGGTCGATCTGGGTCTGCGCGGAGCGCACCGCCACGGAGGCGTCGGACAACAGCGGGACGGCCTGGTCGGTCACGTCCGCCACCAGCTTGGTGGTCGCCTTGAGCGTCTGGGCCAGCCTCGCCAGCGCTACGGCGAGGAAGGAGACCAGGATCGCCCAGAAGACGGCCACCAGAATCCCGGCCACCTCTCCACCGGACACCGTGCGCACCCGCTCCCTGGAACGTGTCTGAACATCGAAAAGTCGTCTTCCGAGCCTATCGCGCCGGAGCCCTCGCTCCGTACCGGATTAGGGGCCCTGCGCACCGGAGTTGTGCGCGGGGCGCACACTTCGGGCACTCGGGGCCTCACCCAGCGTGCACGGGCGGATGCGCGGGGCGTCAACTCCCCCGGGCCTCCGGGGTGTCGGGGCCGGACGCGCGTCGGCCCGCCGTCCCGGCCGCCCGTGAGGGCGGGGGACGACGGGCCGATGTGCTGGGGTGCTACGTCCGCCGGATGAGGATCAACGGGCGTAGTACTCGACGACGAGCTGCTCGTCGCAGATCACCGGGATCTCCTTGCGGTTCGGCTCGCGGTCCAGGCGGAACGCCAGGGCCTTGAGGTTCACCTGGAGGTAGCGCGGGGTCTCGCCGTCGGCGGCGAAGCCACCCTCGCGGGCGACCTGGAAGAGCGACTTCTCGCGGCTGCGCTCGCGGACCATCACGACGTCGTCGGGACGGACGCGGAACGACGGCTTGTCGACCTTCTGGCCGTTGACCTCGATGTGGCCGTGGACGACCATCTGGCGGGCCTGGTAGATCGTGCGGGCGATGCCCGAACGCAGGACCAGCGCGTCGAGGCGGCGCTCGAGCTCGACGATCAGGGCCTCACCGGTCTTGCCCTGGACCTTGGAGGCGCGGTCGTAGGCGCGGACGAGCTGGCGCTCGGAGATGTCGTACTGGGCGCGCAGACGCTGCTTCTCCAGCAGACGGACCTTGTAGTCCGAGTTCTGCTTGCGGCCGCGGCCGTGCTCGCCCGGCGGGTAGGGGCGGGCCTCGAAGTACTTGACGGCCTTCGGGGTCAGCGCGATGCCGAGGGCACGCGACTTCTTGACCTTGGGGCGGGACTGGTTCGCCATGAACCGAACACCTCGTGTTTTCTGTATGGAATCGGCTTCACCAGGGTTAGGGGAGGTCGCATCCGCAGCCGGGGAAACCCCGCGGGTCCGTGGTGGACCTGCCGGGCAGCCGCTCCCCTGGTCTGGGCACATACGTGCAGCACGCGAGTGGCCCACCGGCCTGTCTCCGGGAGTGACCCGGGAGGTGGTGGGCTGCCCGCGACACCGTTCGACGGTGCGCGACGCTCCTGGAATCCCCGTACCGCAAGGGCCGTGGGGTTCCGGCTGGATGTCCCGCTCTGGTGGTGCCGGCCTCCCCTTTCGGAGGTGCCGGGCACGGGACGCAGCGCTTTCGGGGATTCTACAGGGTGCGCGGGCCCCTCTCGACCCCCGCCCCTCTCGGCCCCCTTCCCGGGCGGCCGCCCGGACCGGTGCGGGTCAGGACCTCCGGCCGAGGTGCTTGCGGGTCCACTCCACCGCGTCCGCGTACCGCGCCTCGGCACCGTGCCGGGTCGGGGTGTAGTACTCGCGGCCCTTGAGCGCGTCCGGGGCGTACTGCTGGGCGGCGATGCCCTCCGGCAGGTCGTGCGGATACACATACCCCTGGGCGTGGCCCAGCTTGGCCGCGCCCTTGTAGTGCCCGTCGCGCAGATGCGCGGGCACGGACCCGGCGAGACCGCCCCGGACGTCCTCCATGGCCGCGCCGATCGCGGTGGTCGCCGAGTTGGACTTGGGGGCCAGGGCGAGGGCGATGGTGGCGTGGCTGAGGGTGAGGGAAGCCTCCGGGAAGCCGATCATGGCGACGGCCTGGGCGGCGGCCACGGCGATGGGCAGCGCGTTCGGATCGGCCAGGCCGATGTCCTCGCTGGCGGAGATCATGAGGCGGCGGGCGATGAAGCGGGGG
Organism: Streptomyces sp. NPDC052040; assembly: GCF_044548405.1. Classification (NCBI taxonomy): domain Bacteria; kingdom Bacillati; phylum Actinomycetota; class Actinomycetes; order Kitasatosporales; family Streptomycetaceae; genus Streptomyces; species Streptomyces sp. NPDC052040. The sequence goes on from NZ_JBIUBV010000004.1 coordinate 133,286, forward strand.
TCCTCCCCCGCCTCGATCATCCGGGCCAGATAGTGCAGGGCCGCGTCCACGTCGGAACCGCGGATCGATTTGATGAGGGCGCTCGCCACGTCGTAGTGCTGGTCCCCGTCGCGGTCGTACTTCACCGCGGCGCGGTCGACGGTCTCCTCAAGGGTGGTGAGGCCGATCTCCGCCTCGTCCTTGTCGAGGGCGGCCCCGGCGGCGGCCTCCAGCGCTGTCAGGGCGCGGCGGGCGTCGCCGCCCGCGATCCGCAGCAGATGGGACTCGGTGTCCTCGGGCAGGGTCACGGCGCCCGCGAGGCCCCGCTCGTCGGTGAGGGCGCGGCGCAGCAGGCCGCGCACGTCGTCGTCCGTGAGCGGTTCGAGGGTGAGCAGCAGGGAGCGGGACAGCAGCGGGGAGATCACCGAGAAGTACGGGTTCTCCGTGGTGGCCGCGATCAGCGTGACCCAGCGGTTCTCCACGGCGGGCAGCAGGGAGTCCTGCTGGGCCTTGCTGAAGCGGTGGATCTCGTCCAGGAAGAGGACGGTCTCCTTGCCGAAGCCGCCGCTGGCCCGGCGGGCGCCGTCGATGACCGCGCGGACCTCCTTGACGCCCGCGGTGATCGCCGACAGCTCCACGAAGCGCTTGTTGGTGGCCTTGGAGACCACATAGGCGAGGGTGGTCTTGCCGGTGCCGGGCGGGCCCCAGAGGATCACCGAGGAGGGTCCGGCGGGTCCGCCGCCGCTCTCGCCGACCAGTCTGCGCAGCGGGGATCCGGGCTTGAGCAGATGCTGCTGGCCCACCACCTCGTCCAGGGTGCGCGGGCGCATCCGGACCGCGAGCGGGCTTGCGGCCGGGTCCTTCTCCTGGCGTTCTTCGGCGGCGGCGGTGAACAGATCGGGCTCCACGCTGAAACCCTATGTCACGCCGCCGACAATGCCCCCGGGCCCCTTGTCCGCGGGCCTGAGGGCATCCGGCCGGTGCCCGGTCAGGTCCAGAGCGCGCTGCCCCAGCGGGTCAGGATCAGCATGGCGATGATGCCGAGGTGGGTGGCGGGGAGCACCCAGGTGAACTCGCGGAGGAAGTTCTTCACGGGGCGCGGCGCGGGCAGGAAGTCGTTGCGGATGTTGAAGGAGGTCAGGTACCAGAACATGATGATCGTGGCGGCCCAGGCCAGCGAGCACCACAGGCACAGCGCGTTGATCCGGTACAGCGACTGGTACTGGAGCCAGGTGCAGAAGGCGACGCCGAAGAGGGTGCCGCCGTTGAAGGTCAGCCAGTACCAGCGGGGGAAGCGGACCCGGGTGAGCAGGCTCACTCCGACGCAGATGACGATGCCGTAGCAGACCAGGCCGAGCATCGGGTTGGGGAAGCCGAAGACCGCGGCCTGCTTGCTCTCCATGACGTTTCCGCAGGAGACGACCGGGTTGATGCTGCAACTGGGGGTGAACGTCTTGCCGCTCACCTTGCCCTCAAGGATCTTGAACTTGTCGAGCGTGATGACCCAGGCGGCGAGCAGACCGGCCGCGCCGGTGATCACGAGCAGCAGGGCGAACGCGCGACTGCCGCCCACCGTACGGGGCTCGGCGGCGGGTGCCGACTCGGTGGGCCCGGTGGAGACGTCCTTGACTGTCGTCTTGCTCATCACGCCGATTCCGATGCTTGAGGGAATGGACCTGCGGACAGGGGCCATTGTGCCGCACCTGCACCCCTGGCCACCGTTGGCTGTGCATAAGGAAGTACGCGCAGGGGCCCCGGAGCGTTCGGTTCAGGCCGTCCCGGGCGGTGTCCGGGCACCGGAATCACACGGGGGCGGGAACCGCCGGGAGCGGAATTGACGAGGAGGGGCGGCGCCGGACCGCGAGGGACGACCGGGGGCGGGCCGATCCGCGGGCTGACGACCGGGGGCGGGCCGGTGCGCGAGGGACGACCGGGGGCGGGCCGGTGCGGCCCGCCCCCTGCGAGCGTCTCAGCCGAGCCGGGACTCCAGCTCCGCCACGATCTCGTTCACACCGATCGCCGTCTGCTCGCCGGACTCCATGTCCTTGAGCTGGACGACGCCCTCGGCGAGGTCGCGCTCACCGGCGACGATCGTGTAGCGGGCGCCGCTGCGGTTGGCGTTCTTCATCGCGCCCTTCAGCCCCTTGCCGCCGTACGCGAAGTCCGCGGCGACACCGAGCTTGCGCAGCTCCGTGACCTTGCCGAAGAGGATCCGGCGGGCCTCCTCGCCCAGCGGCACCGCGAACACGCTGGTGGACGCGGGGAGTTGGAGCTCGATCCCCTCGGCCTCCAGGGCGAGCACGGTGCGGTCGACACCCAGCGCCCAGCCCACGGACGGCAGCGCCGGGCCGCCGATCATCTCCGAGAGGCCGTCGTAGCGACCGCCGCCGCCCACCGCGGACTGGGAGCCCAGACCGTCGTGGACGAACTCGAAGGTGGTCCGCGTGTAGTAGTCCAGACCGCGCACCAGCTTGGGGTCGTCCTCGTAGGAGACGCCCGCCGCGGTGATCAGCTCGCGCACCTCCTCGTGGTACGCCTTGCAGCCGTCGCACAGGTAGTCGCGCAGCAGCGGGGCACCCTCCAGCTGCTGCTGCACCGACTCGCGCTTGTCGTCCAGCACGCGCAGCGGGTTGATGTCGATCCGGCGGCGGGTGTCCTCGTCCAGGTCCAGGCCGCGCAGGAAGTCCTGGAGCGCGGCGCGGTAGACCGGGCGGCACTCCTTGTCGCCCAGGCTGTTGAGCAGGATGCGGAACTGGCGCAGGCCGAGCGAGCGGTAGGCCTGGTCGGCCAGGATGATCAGCTCGGCGTCCAGGGCGGGGTCCTCGGCACCGATCGCCTCGGCGCCCACCTGCGAGAAGTGGCGGTAGCGGCCCTTCTGCGGGCGTTCGTAGCGGTAGTACGAGCCCGAGTACCAGAGCTTGACCGGGAGGTTGCCCGCCTTGTGCAGGCTGGCCTCCAGCGCGGCGCGCAGCACGGAGGCCGTGCCCTCGGGGCGCAGGGCGAGACGGTCGCCGCCCTTGGTCTCGAAGGCGTACATCTCCTTGGTCACGATGTCGGTGGACTCGCCGACACCGCGGGCGAACAGCTCCACGCTCTCGAAGCCGGGTGTCTCGATGTAGCCGTAGCCGGAGTTGCGCAGCGGGGACGCGATCGCCTCGCGCACCGCGAGGTACTTTGCGGAGTCCGGCGGGATCAGGTCGTAGGTGCCCTTGGGGGCCTTGAAGGTGCTCACGAAAGCTCTCTCGTCACATTCCTCGTCGGGGCGCGGGGTGCGGGTCCGCTCCCGGGCCGGCGGCCACCTGCCGCAGATACGGGTTGGTGGCGCGCTCGCGGCCGATGGTCGTCTGGGGGCCGTGGCCGGACAGCACCACGGTCGAGTCGTCGAGCGGCAGGCACACACGGGCCAGCGAGTCGAGCATCTCGGCCATGTCGCCGCCGGGCAGGTCGGTGCGTCCGATGGAGCCGGCGAACAGCAGGTCGCCCGAGAAGAAGACGGGCGGGATGTCCGCCGCCTCGGGCAGGCCGAAGGTCACCGACCCCTTGGTATGGCCGGGCGCGTGCGCGACGGACAGCTCCAGGCCCGCCAGCTCCAGCCGCGTGCCGTCGGTCAGCTCCTTGACGTCGTCCGGCTCGCCCACGGTCAGCTCGCCCATCAGCGGCATGCCGATGGACCTGCCGAGCGCCTTCTCCGGGTCGCTCATCATGTACCGGTCCTCGGGGTGGATCCAGGCGGGTACGTCGTGCGCGCCGCAGACCGGGACGACCGAGGCCACATGGTCGATGTGGCCGTGGGTCAGGACGACCGCGACGGGCTTGAGCCGATGCTTCCGGACTGCCTCCTCGACTCCGGGGGCGGCCTGGTGGCCCGGGTCGATGATCACGCACTCCTCACCCGCGGCGGGGGCGACCAGGTAGCAGTTGGTCCCCCAGGCCCCTGCGGGGAACCCGGCAATCAGCACGATCGTCCTTAGGTGTGTCGTACGGAGAGTGACTGTTTCGCGGTCAGAGCCTACCGGCGCTGCCGTTTCCTCAGCGAACCCATATACGGTACGGGGCACACGCGGGCGCAGGACACACCAGACGCACGCGTACCGGTCGGCGTACGAGACGCATGAGGAGACAACCCCGTGGTCAGCCAGGAACAGCGGCGGCGACAGCTCGCCCGGGAGAAGTTCTTGCGCCAGCAGCAGCGGCGCACCGAGGCACGGCGCAAGTCGCGCACGCGCAATTCGGTGATCGGGGCCGTGCTCGGAGTGGTGCTGGTGGGCGGTGTCCTGTCCTACACGGCCGGGGTCTTCAAGGGCGACGACAAGAAGAACGCCGCCTCCGAGGTCACGCCCAGCGCAACGCCGTCCGGGAAGGCCCAGGACCCGTGCGCGAAGCCGGCGGCCGGCTCGGTGAAGAAGCTGAGCTGGAAGAAGGAGCCGGCGATGGCCATCGACACCTCGGCGGCGTACTCGATGAAGTTGTCGACGACGTGCGGTGACATCGGCATCGCGCTGAAGACGGCGGCGGCCCCGCACACCGTGAACTCCTTCAACTTCCTCGCGGAGCAGGGCTTCTTCGACCACACCAAGTGCCACCGGCTCACCGACCAGGGCATCTATGTGCTCCAGTGCGGCGACCCGAAGGGCACCGGCACCGGCGGGCCCGGCTACACCATCCCGGACGAGAACCTCAAGGACAAGAGCCTCAAGGGCAACGTGTACCCAGCGGGCACCGTGGCGATGGCCAACCAGTACAACGCGCAGACCCAGCAGGGCCGCAACAGCGGCGGCAGCCAGTTCTTCCTGGTGTACCAGGACAGCCAGTTGCCGCCGAGCTACACACCGTTCGGGACCGTGGACGCGGCGGGCATGAAGGTTCTGAAGAAGATCGCGGCCGCGGGCGCCCAGCCCGCGGACCCCACGACGGGGAACACCGCACCGAACGCAACTGTCGTGATCAACAAGGCGACGGTGACGAAATCCTGACCGTCAACTGCGGAATTTCGGTCGCGCGGGATGCGGACAGCCGCCCCGCCGGTCGCCTATGTTGGCGGTGACGAAACTGTGGACGATGCCCGGGGGCGCCAAGACCCCTCGCAGGCATCATGTGGAGGAGGCGCTGTGAGCAGCGACCCGTGGGGCCGCGTCGACGAGACGGGGACCGTGTACGTGCGTACGGCCGACGGAGAGCAGGTCGTCGGATCCTGGGCGGCAGGCTCCCCCGAGGAGGCGCTGGCCTACTTCGAGCGCAAGTACGAGGGCCTGGTGGTCGAGATCGGCCTCCTCGAGAAGCGTGTGCAGACCACCGATCTGTCGGCGAAGGACGCCCAGACCGCGATCGGTCATCTGCGCGAGCAGGTGGACGCGCACCACGCGGTCGGCGACCTGGGCGCGCTGCGGACCCGGCTGGACAAGCTCGTGGAGAGCGTCGAGACGCGCCGTGAGGAGCGCAAGGCGCAGCGGGCGAAGCAGTCCGACGAGGCGCGCCACAAGAAGGAGGCGCTGGTCGTCGAGGCCGAGGAGCTGGCGCAGTCCGACCAGTGGCGGGCGGCCGGTGAGCGGCTGCGGGCGCTGGTGGACACCTGGAAGGGGCTGCCGCGGCTCGACCGGAAGTCGGACGACGAGCTGTGGCACCGCTTCTCGCACGCCCGCTCGGCGTTCTCCAAGCGGCGCAAGGCGCACTTCGCGCAGCTCGACTCGCAGCGCGAGGACGCCCGCAAGACCAAGGAGCGGCTGGTCGCCGAGGCCGAGGCGCTGTCGGGTTCGACGGAGTGGGGTCCGACGGCGGCGCGCTACCGCGAGCTGATGGGCGAGTGGAAGGCGGCGGGCCGCGCCCAGCGCGAGCACGAGGACGATCTGTGGAACCGCTTCCGCGGCGCCCAGGACGTGTTCTTCGCCGCGCGCGGCTCGGTGTTCGCGGAACGCGACGCGGAGCAGGCCGAGAACCTCAAGCTCAAGGAGGAGTTGGCCGAGGAGGCCGAGAAGCTGCTGCCGATCGGCGACCTGAAGACGGCGCGGGCGTCCTTCCGCTCGATCAATGAGCGCTGGGAGGCCATCGGGCACGTCCCGCGGGACGCCCGTCCCAAGGTAGAGGGCCGGATGCACTCGGTCGAGCGGGCGATCCAGGAGGCCGAGGAGGCCGAGTGGCGCCGCACCAACCCGGAGGCGCGGGCCCGTGCCGAGGGGCTGACCGGCCAGCTCCAGGCCGCCGTGGACAAGCTCAGCGGCCAGATCGAGCAGGCCCGGTCCGCCGGTAACGCGGCCAAGGCCGAGAAGCTGGAGCGGGAGCTTGCGGGCCGCCAGGCGCTGCTGGACCAGGCCCTGAAGGGCCTCCAGGAGTTCGGCGGCTGATCCTCCGCGTGCAGAGGGGGCCCGTACGGTGCGTACGGGCCCCCTTCGCGTGCGCCGGTGGCGCGGTTCGGCCGGTCAGTCGGACGGCCTGCGGGCCGAGGTCACACGGTAGACGTCGTAGACGCCCTCCACGCCCCGTACGGCCTTCAGCACATGGCCCAGGTGTTTCGGGTCGCCCATCTCGAAGGTGAAGCGGGAGGTGGCGACCCGGTCGCGGGAGGTCTGCACCGCGGCCGAGAGGATGTTGACGTGCTGGTCGGAGAGGACCCGGGTGACGTCGGAGAGCAGCCGTGAGCGGTCCAGCGCCTCGACCTGGATCGCGACCAGGAAGACGGACGACTGCGTGGGGGCCCATTCGACGTCGAGGATGCGTTCGGGCTCGCGCGACAGGGACTCGACGTTCACACAGTCGGTGCGGTGGACCGAGACACCGCTACCGCGGGTGACGAAGCCGATGATCGGGTCGCCGGGGACCGGGGTGCAGCAGCGGGCCAGCTTCACCCAGACGTCGTCGACGCCCTTGACCACCACTCCGGGGTCCTGGCTGCGGCGGCGCTTGCGGCCGCGGCCGCGGGTCGGCGGGACGGCCTCGTCGATCTCCTCGGTGGCGGCCTCCTCGCCGCCGAGCGCCTGCACCAGCTTCTGTACGACGTTCTGCGCCGCGACATGGCCCTCGCCGATGGCCGCGTACAGCGAGGAGATGTCGGGGTAGCGCATCTCGTGGGCGAGGGTCACGAGCGAGTCGCCGGTCAGGATGCGCTGGATCGGCAGGTTCTGCTTGCGCATGGCGCGGGCGATGGAGTCCTTGCCCTGCTCGATCGCCTCGTCGCGCCGCTCCTTGGAGAACCACGCCCGGATCTTGTTGCGGGCGCGCGGCGACTTCACGAAGCCGAGCCAGTCGCGGGACGGTGCGGCGCCCGGTGCCTTGGAGGTGAAGACCTCCACCAGGTCGCCGTTGTCCAGGGTGGATTCCAGGGGCACCAGACGGCCGTTGACGCGGGCGCCTATCGTGCGGTGCCCGACCTCGGTGTGGACCGCGTAGGCGAAGTCGACCGGGGTGGCCCCGGCCGGCAGCGCTATGACATCGCCCTTCGGGGTGAAGACGAAGACCTCGTTGCGCGAGAGGTCGAAGCGCAGGGACTCCAGGAACTCGCCGGGGTCCTCGGTCTCCTTCTGCCAGTCGAGCAACTGGCGCAGCCACGCCATGTCGTTGACGGCGTCGTGGTCCTTGGCGTTCTTGGTGCCCGAACGGGGCGCGTCCGTACGGACCTTGGAGGCGCCCGCGACGGCCTCCTGCTTGTACTTCCAGTGCGCGGCGATGCCGTACTCGGCGCGGCGGTGCATGTCGAAGGTGCGGATCTGGAGTTCGACCGGCTTGCCGTTGGGGCCGATCACCGTCGTGTGCAGCGACTGGTACATGTTGAACTTGGGCATCGCGATGTAGTCCTTGAACCGCCCCGGAACCGGGTTCCAGCGGGCGTGGACGGTGCCCAGTGCCGCATAGCAGTCGCGGACGGTGTCGACGAGGACGCGGATGCCGACCAGGTCGTAGATCTCCGCGAAGTCACGGCCGCGGACGATCATTTTCTGGTAGACGCTGTAGTAGTGCTTGGGGCGGCCGGTGACCGTCGCCTTGATGCGGGCGGAGCGCAGGTCGCCCTGGACCTCGTCGGTCACTATCGCCAGATACTCGTCGCGCTTGGGTGCGCGCTCGGCGACCAGCCGGACGATCTCGTCGTACATCTTGGGGTAGAGGATCGCGAAGGCGAGGTCCTCCAACTCCCACTTGATGGTGTTCATGCCCAGGCGGTGGGCGAGCGGCGCGTAGATCTCCAGGGTCTCGCGCGCCTTCTTCTCCTGCTTCTCGCGCTTGAGGTAGCGCATGGTGCGCATGTTGTGCAGGCGGTCGGCCAGCTTGATGACCAGGACACGGGGGTCCTTGGCCATGGCCACGACCATCTTGCGTACGGTCTCGGCCTGCGCGGCCTCGCCGAACTTGACCTTGTCCAGCTTGGTGACGCCGTCCACGAGGAGGGCGACGGTGTCGCCGAAGTCGCGGCGCAGCTGGTCGAGGCCGTACTCGGTGTCCTCGACGGTGTCGTGCAGCAGCCCCGCCATCAGGGTGGCCGGGTCCATGCCCAGCTCGGCGAGGATGGTGGTCACCGCGAGGGGGTGGGTGATGTAGGGGTCGCCGCTCTTGCGCTTCTGGCCGCGGTGCCAGCGCTCGGCGACCTGGTAGGCGCGCTCGACCTGGCGGAGCGTTGCGTTCTCGATCTTCGGGTCGTTGCTGCGCACTATCCGCAGCAGCGGCTCCAGGACCGGGTTGTAGGGGTTGGCGCGCTGCACACCGAGGCGGGCGAGGCGGGCGCGGACCCGGTTGGAGGAGCCGGAGCGGGCGGACGGGGCCGGGGCGGGACGGACCGCGGGGGTGCGCTCGGCGGGGGCCGGTGCGGGGCGGGGCCGCTCGGCGGCCGGTTCGGCGGGCGCGGACTGGGCGTGCTCGACCGGCTCGTGCGGGGCGTCCTTGGCGCTGCGCGCGGGCTGGGCCGCGGCCTCCGACGGCGCGTCGGGCTTGGCGGCGGTCAGGTGCTGGGCCTCGTCTGGCAAGAGGGCTCCTCGTGCGCGATCCGGGTCCCCCGGTCAGGCTCCGGAAACCCCATGGTAGCGATCCCGGGCTCCGGGCTCGCCCTCAGGCCGCTGGAAGGGCCTGCTACCGAAGGGAACGCCGGAGGCGGGCGCCGGATTCCTCCGGGCCCGCCTCTCGGTGTACGGCGGCCTGCCACGGCCTTGCGCGGGGGTTGACCGCGCGGGTCCTTCCGCTGTCCCCGCCGGCCCGTCTCCGGGCCTTCGGGGGCCTGTCAGACCTGGAGGAGCGCCTCCAGCGGTGCCCCGCCGAGAGCCGGTTCCAGCCGGGCGCGGCCACCCAGGAAGCCCAGCTCCATGAGCACCGAGACCCCGGCGACCTCGGCGCCCGCCCGGCAGATGAGCCGGAGGGAGGCCTCGGCGGTGCCGCCGGTGGCCAGGACGTCGTCGACGACCATCACGCGGTCGGCTGCACCGAGGTCCTCGGCGTGCACCTCGATCTCGGCGGAGCCGTACTCCAGGTCGTAGGCCTGGCGGAGAGTCGCTCCGGGGAGCTTGCCCGCCTTGCGGACGGGCACGAAGCCGACGCCCGCGCGGACGGCGGCCGGGGCGCCGAGGATGAATCCGCGGGCCTCCAGGCCGACGATCTTCGTCGCGCCGTGCCGTACGGCGAGGTCGGCCAGGGCGTCGGTGAGGGCGCCGAAGGCTCCCGGGTCCGCCAGGAGCGGGGTGATGTCCTTGAACATCACGCCCGGCTCCGGGTGGTCGGGCACATCGCGGATACGGCTGAGCAGCAGGGTCTGTATGCCGGTGGTGTCGGTCATCGGCGCTTTCCCGAGGGTCGGCCGCGGCCGCGGCCGCGGGACGAGGGCTGGTGACGCTGGCCGACGACGGCCGGGGTGGCGTCCTCCGGCTCCTCGGTGGCCGGGCGGCCGCCGGCCTCCTCCTCGGCGGCGGCCTGGGCGCGCTTGGCCAGGACCCGCTTGCGGAGGGCCTTCATCTGCGGCTCGAGCTCCTTGAGGTCGGCGACGAGCGGCGTGGCGATGAAGATCGACGAGTACGCACCGGCCGCGAGGCCGACGAACAGCGACAGCGAGATGTCGTTCAGCGTGCCCGCGCCGAGGAAGCCGCCGCCGATGAACAGCAGACCGGCCACCGGCAGCAGGGCCACCACCGTGGTGTTGATGGAGCGGACCAGGGTGCTGTTGATGGAGCGGTTGGCGACGTCGCTGTAGGTCCAGCGGGTCTGCTTGGTGAGGTCCTTCGTCTGCTCCTTGAGGCTGTCGAAGACGACGACCGTGTCGTAGAGCGAGTAACCGAGGATCGTCAGCAGACCGATCACCGTGCCGGGCGTGACCTCGAAGCCGACGAGGGCGTAGATACCGGTGGTGATGGTGATGTCGTGGATCAGGGCGACCAGGGCCGCCACCGCCATCCGCCACTCGAAGGCGATGGCCAGGTAGATCACCACGAGGACCATGAAGATCGCCAGGCCCTGCCAGGCCTTGCTGGCGATCTGCTCACCCCAGCTGGGGCCGACCAGGTCGGCGTTGATCTGCTCGGCGTTGACCTTCAGATCCTTGGCCAGCGTGGTCTTGATCTGGTCGGACTTGCCGGTGTCGACCCCCGCGACCTGGATGCGCAGGCCGCCGGTGCCGAGCTTCTGCACCACGGCCTCGTGGCCGGAGGCGTCGTGCGCGTAGGTCTCCGCCTGGTCCACCGAGACACTCGTCTTCGGCGTGGTGAAGATCGCTCCGCCCTGGAACTCGATGCCCATGTTCAGGCCGCGCACCGACAGGCCCACGATCGCCGTGATGGTGATCAGGATCGAGATGCCGTACCAGATCTTGCGGTTGGCGACGAAGTCGTAGCCGACCTCGCCTCGGTGGAGCCGGGCGCCGAGGTTGCCGAGCTTCGACATCTCTCACGCCTCCTTCGGGTCGACGGGGGCGGAGGGGCGACGGGTGCGGCGCAGGGGCGGCTTGGCGCCGAGGCGCTTGGGGTCGAGGCCGGACCAGCTGTGTCCGTTCGCGAAGAACGGGCGGCGGGCGAGGATCGTCATCAGCGGCTTGGTGAAGAGGAAGACCACCACCACGTCCAGGACCGTGGTCAGACCCAGCGTGAACGCGAAGCCCTGGACCTTGCCGACGGTGACGATGAACAGCACCGCGGCGGCCAGGAAGGACACGAAGTCGGAGACCAGGATGGTGCGCCGGGCGCGCGGCCAGGCACGTTCGACGGCGGGGCGCAGCGAGCGGCCCTCGCGGATCTCGTCCCGGATCCGTTCGAAGAACACGATGAAGGAGTCCGCGGTGATACCGATCGCGACGATGGCACCGCAGACCGCGGGCAGGTTCAGCGCGAAGTGGATCGTCGGGCCGAGCAGCGACATGATCACGTAGGTGAGGGTCGCGGACACCAGCAGCGACGCGACGGCCACCATGGACAGGCCGCGGTAGTAGACCACCAGGTAGATCACGACCAGGGCCAGGCCGATGGCACCGGCGATCAGACCCGCCTGGAGCTGCTCGCCGCCGAGCGCCGCGGTCACGGTGGTGACGCTCGACTCCTTGAAGGTCAGCGGGAGCGCGCCGTAGGAGAGCATGTTGGACAGGCTCTGGGCGTCGGCCTGGGTGAAGCTGCCGGAGATCTCCGCGTTGCCGCCGGTGATCGCCGTCTTGACGTACGGGTGGGAGACGACCTCGTCGTCCAGGACGATCGCGAACTCGTTCTGCGGGGTGTTGTTCTTGGACAGCTGGCCGGTGACGTCGGCGAACTTCTTGGAGCCGCTGGAGTTGAAGGTCATCTGGACCTGCCAGCCGGCGGCACCCTGGGTGTCGAAGACGGCCTGGGCCTTGCTGACCTCGGTGCCGTCGACGGCGACCGGGCCGAGGATGAACTTGCTCCAGACGTTGTCGTCCTTGCCGCAGGCGACGGTGGAGTCACCGGGCTTGGCGCCCTTGCCCGCGGTGGCGCGCTGGGCGGGCTTGCTGCAGTCGAGGGCGGCGTACTGGGCCTGGAGCTTGGCCGCGTCGCCGGAGCCGCCGCTGGGGGCGGGCGAGGGGCTGGTGGAGGCCTTGGCCGCGGACGCGGAGGGCTTGGCGGAACCGCTGGCCGACGGCGAGGCGGAACCGGCCTTCAGCGCGTCGGTGACGGGGCGGCCCTGGGTGGTGGCGGAGGCCGTGGGGTGGGCGGTGGAGCCCGCCTTGGCGCTGCTCGACGCGCTCGGCTTGGTCCCGGCCGGGGCGCTGGGCTTGGCGCTGCCGCCCGCGCTCGGGCTGGCGCCCGGGCTGGACGGGGCGGTGGGGGTGCCGGAGGCCTCGCGCTGGAGGACCGGACGGAAGTAGAGCTTCGCGGTGGTGCCGACCTGCTGGCGGGCTTCCTCGGAGTTCATGCCCCGGGGGATGTTGACGATGATGTTGCGATCGCCCTGGGTCTGGACCTCCGCCTCGGACACACCGAGGCCATTGACACGGCGGTTCATGATCTCGACCGCGGTGTCCATGTTGGTCTTGTTGATCGCGTTGGGCTGACCGGGTTCGTTGACCGCCGTCAGCGTGATGCTGGTGCCGCCGGCGAGGTCGATGCCGAGACGCGGAGTGGGGTGTCCGGAGGCGAACATTCCCCCGGTGAGCGCCGCGATGGCGATCAGGATGAGGGCCAGCGAGCGCCCCGGCCTGCTCTGGGCGCTCGCGCTCCGGCCCTTCTTCGGTGCTGCCACCTTCTCGTACTCCCTCTCGGGCCGGCCGGCGCCGGTCGGGCGCGCGGTCGGCCATGACATGGTGTCGGGACTCCGTGCGGGAACGACACGTCCCGGGAGGCGTCCGCCGCGACCGCAGCGCGCCGTGCTCCCGGGGCGCGGCTACTTCGCGTCGGACTCGCCGTCGGTCTTCTTCGGCTCTGCTTCGTCGGCCTTCACGCCGGGGATCCCGGTCTCGTCGGCCTTCGCGCCGGGGGTCACGGTCTCGTCGGCCGCCTCGTCCGTGTCCTTCTTGCCGAGGTCGACGGCCTTGTCGGCGGAGGTGTCGGCGGCGGGCTCGTCCGTCCCGGTGAGGGAGGAGGCGTCGTCCGGCACGAGGGCGCCGTCGGCCTTGAGGTCGTGCTCGATGCCGTGCACGATGCGGTTGTACTCGTCGTCGGTCAGTACGGCGCCGATCGAGTTCTTCGCGAAGAGCAGGTCCACCCCCGGGGCGGCGTCGAGGAGGACCGTGTCCTCGTTGACCTCCTTGACCGTCGCGTACATGCCCCCGATCGTGCGGACGCCGGAGCCGGGCTGCATCTCGTTCCGCATGGACGCGGCCTGCTGCTGCTTCTTCTTGGCCGAGCGCGTCATCAGGAACATGGCCGCGATGAGCACAATGAACGGGAGAAGGGTCAAGGTATTCACGGGACGGAATTTTCCTTCGCACGACCGCTCTACGGCGGCCTGGTGGATGGGGGTGGTCGGCACCGCCCGCAAGGGCGGCATCGGCGGAGTCTAAGCGAGTCCGCACGCATGGAACAACGCCCAGCATGGCACCCGGGTTCCTGCCCGTGCGAGTCCCGCGCCGTCACGCCCCGAACAGGTCCTGTTGTCCGTTTCCCCCGGTCACTCCCCCCGTCGCACCGCCGGGAGCCCCGGTCGGTGCGGCCAGGCCCAGATGGGCCCAGGCGGCCGGTGTGGCCACCCGCCCGCGCGGGGTCCGGGCGAGCAGTCCTTCCCTGACCAGGAAGGGTTCGGCCACCTCTTCCACGGTCTCACGTTCCTCCCCCACCGCGACCGCCAGCGTGGACAGGCCCACGGGGCCGCCGCCGAACAGCTTGAGCAGGGCCTGGAGGACGGCCCGGTCGAGGCGGTCCAGCCCCCGGGCGTCCACCTCGTAGATGCCGAGTGCCGTGGCGGCGACCTCACGGGTGATCGCGCCGTCCGCCTTGACCTGCGCATAGTCCCTGACGCGGCGCAGCAGCCGGTTGGCGATTCGGGGGGTGCCGCGGGAGCGTCCGGCGATCTCCGCCGCTCCGGCCGGGTCGATCGCCACGTCGAGCAGGGTGGCCGAGCGGTGGATGACCCGCTCCAGCTCGGCGGGCTCGTAGAACTCCATGTGGGCGGTGAAGCCGAAGCGGTCGCGCAGCGGGGGCGGCAGCAGTCCGGCCCGGGTGGTGGCCCCGACCAGGGTGAAGGGCGGCAGCTCCAGGGGGATGGCGGTGGCGCCGGGGCCCTTGCCGACGATGACGTCGACCCGGAAGTCCTCCATCGCCATGTAGAGCATCTCCTCGGCGGGCCGGGACATGCGGTGGATCTCGTCGAGGAAAAGGACCTCGCCCTCCTGGAGGGAGGAGAGGATCGCGGCGAGGTCGCCCGCGTGCTGGATGGCGGGGCCGCTGGTGATGCGGATGGGGGCGCCCATCTCGGCCGCGATGATCATCGAGAGGGTGGTCTTGCCGAGGCCCGGGGCGCCGGACAGCAGCACATGGTCGGCGGTGGCTCCGCGGGCACGGGCCGCGCGGAGCACGAGGTCGAGCTGCTCGCGGACCTTTTCCTGGCCGATGAACTCGTCCAGGTCCTTGGGGCGCAGGGCGGCCTCGACGGCCTGGTCCTCGCGGTCGGCGACCGGGCCCACCAGCCGCTCGGCGGCGTCGGTCGTGTCGTCCCAGTTCATGGAGTGTGCCTCGGTGTTCCTATGGGGGCGCGGACGGGTCAGCGGGCGCGGTTGAGGGTCTGGAGGGCCGCCTTCAGGAGCACGCCGACCTGGGGGGCGCCCGGACCGGCCTCGGCCTGCGGGGCGACCGCGGTCACGGCCTCCTCCGCCTCCCGGGTCGCGTATCCGAGGCCGATCAGGGCGGCGTGCAGCTGGTCGCGCCAGCCGGTGGTGACCGGCGCGCCAACCGCGGGGGCGCCGGTGGGGGCGCCCAGGCGGTCCTTCAGCTCCAGCAGCAGCTTCTGGGCGCCCTTCTTGCCGATGCCGGGCACGGCGGTGAGGGCCTTCTCGTCGCCGGTGGCCACGGCGCGGCGCAGGGCGTCCGGGGTGTGGACGGCCAGCATCGCCTGGGCCAGGCGGGGGCCGACACCGCTCGCGGTCTGGAGCAGTTCGAAGACCTGGCGCTCGTCGTCTTCCGCGAAGCCGTACAGCGTCAGCGAGTCCTCCCGGACGACCAGGGAGGTGGCGAGCCTGGCCTGCTGTCCGGTACGGAGCCCGGAGAGCGTGTTGGGGGTGCACTGGACGGCGAGGCCGATGCCGCCCACCTCGACCACGGCCGAGTCCGGGGCAAGGGCGGCGACCGGGCCGCTGACGAAGGCGATCATGCGGGGCGGCCTTTCGAGGTGTGCAGGGCGACGGCCTGCTGAAGTCGGTTCTGGGCGGGGGCGCGCCAGATGTGGCAGATGGCGAGCGCGAGGGCGTCCGCGGCGTCGGCGGGTTTGGGCGGCGCGGCCAGCCGGAGCAGCCGGGTGACCATGGCGCCGACCTGGGCCTTGTCGGCGCGGCCGGTGCCGGTGACGGCGGCCTTGACCTCGCTGGGAGTGTGCAGGGCGACGGGGATGCCGCGGCGGGCGGCGCAGAGCATGGCGACGGCGCTGGCCTGGGCGGTGCCCATGACGGTCCGCACATTGTGCTGGCTGAAGACCCGCTCCACGGCGACGAATTCAGGCCGGTGCTCGTCGAGCCAGAGCTCGATGCCCTGCTCCACGGCGACCAGGCGGTCCCCCAGTTCGGCGTCCGCGGGTGTACGGACGACACCGACGCCGAGCATCGTCAGCGGCCGTCCTGGCACGCCCTCGACGACGCCCACGCCGCACCGGGTCAGTCCCGGGTCCACCCCCAGCACGCGCACCCCCGCGCCTCCCTTCGCTCGCCTGTTTGTGCAGGCTATCGGGTGCCACCGACAACGGGCCGCAAAGCGACGGGCCGACGGGGGGTGTCCCGTCGGCCCGTAGGTTCGCGTCGGCGCCGGAGGCGCTAGGCGTCGACCTTCTCCATGACCTCGTCGCTGACGTCGAAGTTGGCGAAGACGTTCTGCACGTCGTCGCTGTCCTCCAGCGCGTCGATCAGCTTGAAGATCTTCCTCGCGCCCTCTTCGTCGAGCTGGACCTGCATGGTCGGCACGAAGTTGGCCTCGGCGGAGTCGTAGTCGATCCCGGCTTCCTGGAGGGCCTTGCGGACCGCGACCAGGTCGGTGGCCTCGCTGATGACCTCGAAGGACTCGCCGAGGTCGTTGACCTCTTCGGCGCCCGCCTCGAGTACGGCGCCCAGGACGTCGTCCTCGGTCAGGCCGTTCTGGGGGACGATCACCACGCCCTTGCGGTTGAACAGGTACGAGACGGAGCCCGGGTCTGCCATGGAACCGCCGTTGCGGGTCATGGCGACACGGACGTCCGAGGCCGCGCGGTTGCGGTTGTCGGTGAGGCACTCGATGAGCACCGCGACACCGTTGGGGCCGTAGCCCTCGTACATGATCGTCTCGTAGTCGGCGCCACCGGCCTCCAGGCCCGCTCCGCGCTTGAGTGCCGAGTCGATGTTCTTGTTCGGAACCGACTGCTTCTTGGCCTTCTGGACGGCGTCGTAGAGAGTCGGGTTTCCGTCCAGGTCCGCGCCTCCCGTCCGCGCCGCGACCTCGATGTTCTTGATCAGCTTCGCGAAGAGCTTGCCGCGCTTGGCATCGATGACGGCCTTCTTGTGCTTCGTCGTGGCCCATTTAGAGTGGCCGGACATCTGCCTGTCTCCTTCGCGTAACCCATCTCTGTACGAACGCCAGAGATCCTACAAGGACTCCGGCGCCCGGTTGGCGCGCACCATGTCGACGAAGAGCGCGTGCACGCGGTGGTCTCCGGTCAGCTCCGGGTGGAACGACGTGGCGAGCGCGTTGCCCTGGCGGACGGCGACGATGTGGCCGCCGTGCTCGGCGAGCACCTCGGCCCGGGCGCCCACGGACTCGACCCAGGGGGCCCGGATGAAGACGCCCTCTACAGGATCGCCCTCGATGCCGCGGACGTCGACCGCCGCCTCGAACGACTCGTTCTGCCGCCCGAAGGCGTTGCGGCGAACGATCATGTCGATGCCGCCGATGGTCTCCTGGCCGGAGCGGGGGTCGAGGATCTTGTCGGCGAGCATGATCATGCCCGCGCAGGTGCCGTAGACGGGCAGGCCCTCGCGCACACGGGCGCGCAGCGGGTCCATCACCCCGAAGAGGACGGCCAGTTTGGAGATGGTGGTGGACTCGCCGCCGGGGAGGACGAGGCCGTCGACCTCGGCGAGTTCTTCGGGGCGCCGCACCGGCCTGGCCACGGCGTCCGCCGCGGCCAGGGCGATGAGGTGCTCCCGTACGTCGCCCTGGAGGGCCAGGACGCCTATGACGGGTGCGTCGCTCATGTACGTGATGTCCTCAGTGGGTCGTGCGGTGTCCTGGGGGCCGGGGCCTTACCAGCCGCGGTTGGCGTAGCGCTCGCTCTCGGGGAGGACGTCGCAGTTGATGCCCACCATGGCCTCGCCCAGGTTGCGGGACGCGTCGGCGATGATCTTGGGGTCGTCGTAGAAGGTGGTGGCCTTCACGATGGCGGCGGCGCGCTTGGCGGGGTCGCCGGACTTGAAGATGCCGGAGCCGACGAAGACGCCCTCGGCACCGAGCTGGCGCATCAGCGCGGCGTCGGCGGGGGTGGCCACACCGCCGGCGGAGAACAGCACGACCGGGAGCTTGCCCAGCTCGGCGACCTCCTTGACCAGCTCGTAGGGGGCGCGCAGTTCCTTGGCGGCGGCGTACAGCTCGTGGTTGTCGAGGCTGCGCAGACGGCCGATGTCACCCTTGATCTGGCGCAGGTGGCGGACGGCCTCGACGACGTTGCCGGTGCCGGCCTCACCCTTGGAGCGGATCATCGCGGCGCCCTCGGCGATACGGCGCAGGGCCTCGCCCAGGTTGGTGGCGCCGCAGACGAAGGGGGTGGTGAAGGACCACTTGTCGGAGTGGTTGACCTCGTCGGCCGGGGTGAGCACCTCGGACTCGTCGATGTAGTCGACGCCGAGGGACTGGAGCACCTGCGCCTCGACGAAGTGGCCGATGCGGGACTTGGCCATGACCGGGATGGACACGGCGTCGATGATGCCCTCGATCATGTCCGGGTCGGACATGCGCGCGACGCCGCCGTCCTTGCGGATGTCGGCCGGGACCCGCTCCAGGGCCATGACGGCGACGGCGCCCGCGTCCTCGGCGATCTTCGCCTGGTCCGGCGTCACGACATCCATGATCACGCCGCCCTTGAGCTGCTCGGCCATGCCGCGCTTGACGCGGGCCGTGCCGGTCTCGGGGGTCTGGGGGGTGGAGAGCGTGCTGGACACGGTGCGACCTCACTCGGGAAAAGGGCTGATTTCTGCTGGAGCGAGCAAACGCCGGGTGAACGGGGTACGGCAAGGGCCAATGGGGAGGCGGTGGATCATTTTGGGCGGGGCACGGCCCGCGTTCCGTCAGACCGCGGACCGGTCCGTGAGGGCCGCCGGGGGCTCGTCGTCCATCTCGAAGGCCATCGGGAACGGGGCGTGACCGGCCAGCCGGAACCAGCGCACCTTGCGGTGGCGGCGCAGCGCCCGGGCGGCACGTACGGCGTCGTTGTGGAACCGCCGGGCCATCGGCACCCGGCGCACGGCCTCGGTCAGCTCGCGCGCGGCCTCCTCCCCGCCGGGCGCCTCCCGCACCGCCTCCAGCTGCTGGGCCTCGCCGAAGACGGCCCGCAGCGCCTGGCTCAGTTCGCTCTCGGCAACCTCCCGCTGCTCCTCCTCCGCCTGCCGGGCGGCGTGGGCGGCCTCGTACAGCACGATCGACGCGGCCGGGTCGAGCACCCCCGAGGTCGCCAGCTCCTGGGCGACGGAGGCGCGGCGCAGCAGCTGGGCGTCGAGGGCGGCGCGGGTCGCGTCGATCCGGGAGTGCAGCCGGTCGAGGCGGCCCGCGGTCCAGCTCAGATAGAGGCCGATCGCGGCAAGGGCGACAAGGATCCAGACGAGGGTTGCGGTCACGGGCGGCAAGGCTACCGGGCCTTTCGGGCGCGGGGGTTGGGCGCCCGGTCAGGGGTGGGCCGGGCTCGCCGCCCGGTCAGGGGTGGGCCGGGCTCGCCGCCCGGTCAGGGGTGGGCCGGGCTCGCCGCCCGGTCAGGAGTGGCCGGGGCCCGCCACCCAGTCACGGACCAGCCGGGCGGGCCAGCCCGGCCAGGAGTGGTCCCGGCCCGCCACCCGGGCGGGGCCGCTGCCCGGTCGGGGTGGCCCAAGGCTGCCACCCGGTCAGGGGTGGCCTCGGCCCGCAGCAGGTCAGGGATGGGCCGAGCCCGCCGCCCCGCCAGGAGTGGCCCGGGCCCGTCGCCCGGTCAGGTGGTGGGCCGAGCCCGCGACCCGGTCGGGGATAGGCCGGGCCCGCCCGGGGCGGGCCCGCAGCACGGTCAGAGACGGGCCGAGCCCACCACCCAGCCAGGAGTGGCCCGGGCCCGCCACCCGGCGAGGAATGGCACGAGGCCGCCACCCGGCCAGAGGTGACCGGGGCCCACCGCACGCTCAGGGACGAGCCCACCACCCCGCCAGGGTTGGCCCGAGGCCGCCACCCGGCCAGAGGTGACCGGGGCCCACCGCACGCTCAGGGACGAGCCCACCACCCCGCCAGGGTTGGCCCGAGGCCGCCACTCGGTCAGGGTGACCCGAGGCCGCTACCCAGCCAGAGGTGACCGGGGCCCGCCGCATGGTCAGAGACAAGCCGAGCCCACCACCCCGCCAGGAGTGGCCCGAGCCCGCCACTCGGCCAGAGGTCACCGGGGCCCGCCGCACGGTCAGAGACAAGCCGAGCCCACCACCCCGCCAGGAGTGACCTGAGCCGTCACCCAGCCAGAGGTGCCCCGGGGCCCGCCCCCTCACCAGTGACCGACCAATCGGCCCGCCCGGTCAAAGCGTTCCCGGCCGCCCAGCCCGTGGCACCGCGGAGCGGGTGGGGCTCAGTCCCGTACCAGGCCCAGGCGGGCGCGGAGGCCCGTGCGTTCGTCCGCGGCCACGGCGGCCGCGCCGTCCGCCACCGTCTCGTAGACGGACAGGATGTCCGCGCCGACCGTCGACCAGTCGAAGCGCCGGACATGGGCGCTGCCGCGGGCCCGCAGTTCCGCCAGGCGCTCGGGGTCCGCCAGCAGCCGCAGGGCCGCCGCGGCGAGCGCGTCGGCGTCCTCGTTGGCGAACAGCTCACCGGCCGCCCCCTGGTCGAGGACCTGGGCGAAGGCGTCCAGGTCGGAGGCGAGCACGGGCGCGCCCGCGGACATGGCCTCCACCAGGATGATCCCGAAGCTCTCGCCGCCGGTGTTGGGCGCCACGTACAGGTCGGTGCTGCGCAGCAGGCGGGCCTTGTCCTCGTCGCTGACCATGCCGAGGAACTCCACCCGGGAGCGCAGCCCGGCGGGGAGCGACTCCACCGCCTCCTCCTCGTCGCCCCGTCCGGCGACCAGCAGCCGGGCGTCCGGGCGGGCGGCCAGGATCGTCGGCAGCGCCCTCATCAGGACCGGCAGGCCCTTGCGGGGCTCGTCGATACGGCCGATGAAGCCGATCGTCGGACCCTGCCCGACGGCCAGGCCCTGCCATTCGGCCTTGGGCTCGGCCCGGGCGAAGAAGTCGACGTCCACGCCGTTCGGGATGACCACGGCATCGCCGCCCAGGTGTTCGACGAGGGTGCGCCGGGCGTACTCGCTCACCGCGATCCGCGCGCTGATCTTCTCCAGGGCCGCCTGGAGGATCGAGTAGGCGGCGACCATGGCCCGCGAGCGCGGGTTGGAGGTGTGGAAGGTCGCCACGATCGGGCCCTGCGCCGCCCAGCAGGCCAGCAGGCCCAGCGAGGGAGAGGCGGGCTCATGGATGTGGATCACGTCGAACCGGCCGTCGTGCAGCCAGCGCCGCACCCGGGCCGCGCTGAGGAAACCGAAGTTCAGCCGGGCCACCGAGCCGTTGTACGGGACCGGGACCGCGCGGCCCGCGGAGACGACGTAGGGCGGCAGCGGGGTGTCGTCGTCCGCGGGGGCGAGCACGGAGACCTCGTGGCCCAGGCGGATGAAGTACTCGGCCAGGTCGCGGATGTGGAACTGGACGCCGCCCGGCACGTCCCAGGAGTACGGGCAGACGATGCCGATCCTCACGCCGTCCTCTTCCGGGGGTCCTTGGCGGGGTCCAGGTCGGCGAGCCACAGACGCTGGAGCATGTGCCAGTCCTCCGGATGGTCGGCGATCCCGGTGGCGAAGGCGTCGGCCAGCACCTGGGTCATGGCGGACGTCTTCTCGGCCCGGCTGCCCGTCCCGGGTACCTCGACCGGGGGGTGCACCCGCCCGCGCATGACGGGCGAGTCGTCGTACCAGAGGGTGACCGGCAGCAGCAGCGCGCCGGTCTGCTGGGCGAGCAGCGCCGGGCCCGCGGGCATCCGGGCCGTCTCGCCGAAGAAGTCCACCTCGACCCCGGAGGCCGACAGGTCGCGGTCGGCGACCAGGCAGACCAGTCCGCCGTCGCGCAGCCGCCGGGCCAGGGTGCCGAAGGCGGAGCCGCCGCTGTGCGGCAGCACCTCCATGCCGAGGCCCTCGCGGTAGGCGACGAAGCGGTCGTAGAGCGTCTCCGGCTTGAGCCGCTCGGCGACGGTGGTGAAGGGCGTCCGGAGCTTGGTGGTGACCCAGGCGCCCGCGAGGTCCCAGTTGGCCAGGTGCGGCAGCGCGAGGACGACGCCCTTCCCGGCGGCCAGACCGTCGGTGAGGTGGTGCAGGTCCTTGACCTCGAAGCCCTCGCGGACGCGCTCCGGGCTCCAGGCGGGGAGCCTGAAGGACTCCATCCAGTAGCGCAGGTAGGAGCGCATGCCCGCCCGGGACAGCTCGGCGAGCCGTTCGGGGCTCGCGCCGGGCACCACGCGCGCGTAGTTGCTCTCCAGCCGCCGCACGCCCGCGCCGCGCCGTCGCCAGGCGGCGTCGGCGATGGTGCGCCCCAGCCGGGTGGCGACGGGCTCGGGCAGCGTACGGACCGTTCCCCAGCCGAGGCCGTAGAGGCCGTCGGTGAGCCGCTCCCGCAGGCCGACCACGGCGCCGCCCGGCTCCTGCGCCTGCTTGGCCTGCTTCCCGGCGTCCGTCACTGCGTGGTCCCGCTTCCGTGCGAGGCGTTCTCCGCAGGCGGGCCGCCCGCAGCGGCGGCGTCCGCCTCGGCGGCTTCCCGGCGGACCGTGACCACCCGCTGGACCAGGGTGATCAGACTGCCGACGGCGACGATCCACAGCGCGATCGGCAGCAGGACCTGGATGCCGGGCACACCGAACGTGTGCAGCCCCGCGAGCCCGGCCGCGACCAGTGAGATCACCAGTCGCTCGGCCCGCTCGACGAGCCCGTTCACGGCCACCGGCAGGCCGATGGACTCGCCCCGTGCCTTGGTGTACGACACCACCTGGCCGCTGGCCAGGCAGAAGATCGAGACCGCGCACAGGACCTCGTTGTCGCCGCGGCCCGCGTACCACAGGGCGAAGCCGCCGAAGATCGCGCCGTCGGCGACCCGGTCGAGCGTGGAGTCCAGGAAGGCGCCCCAGCGGCTGGAGCGGCCCAGCTGGCGGGCCATGTTGCCGTCGACGAGGTCCGAGAACACGAACAGGGTGATCACGATCGTGCCCCAGAAGAACTCGCCCCGGGGGTAGAAGACCAGCGCCCCCGCGACGACCCCGGCGGTGCCGAGGAGCGTGACCGCGTCGGGGCTCACGCCCCTGCGGATCAGAAACGCGGCGAACGGTGTGAGGACACGCGTGAAGAATGCACGCGCGTACTTGTTCAGCATGGCCTTCCCGACGGTCGGTGAGCCGCGCGACCCTGCTGGCCGCCGGCTGGCCCATCGTAGCCAGGCGCGGCCGTGCGTGGCGGCCGGGCACCCGGTCCTCCGTGTCCCGTCCGGGCGGTGCGGGGGCCGTGGGGCGGTGGCGGGATCACGTCCTTCGTATGGACGCACCGTGACGGGAGTGCAAAGCTCGAAGACACCGCGGGCGTCACCGGAGCCGCCTACCGCACGCGGGTCCGCATGTCCGCGCCCACAGAGACCTCACCGTGCACGGGAGGCAAGGCCATGGGCGACAAGGCGAATGCACACCCCGGAGCCGCCGGCAGGGCCCCGGCGGCCGACCACCCCGCGTCCGTACGGAATGTGGTGCTGGTCGGCCACAGCGGATCCGGCAAGACGACACTGGTGGAGGCTCTCGCGCTGACCGCGGGAGCGGTGAACCGGGCGGGCCGCGTGGAGGACGGCGGCACCGTCTCCGACTACGACGAGATCGAGCACCGCCAGCAGCGTTCGGTGCAGCTCTCGCTGGTCCCCGTCGAATGGGACGGGATCAAGGTCAATCTGCTGGACACCCCCGGATACGCCGACTTCGTCGGGGAATTGCGGGCCGGTCTGCGCGCGGCGGACGCGGCCCTTTTCGTGGTCTCGGCCGCGGACGGGGTGGACGGGGCCACCCGCATGGTCTGGGACGAGTGCGCGGCCGTCGGCATGCCGCGCGCGCTGGTGATCACGCATCTGGAGGCCGCCCGGGCCGACTTCGAGGAGACGACCCGGGTGCTGGCCGAGGAGTTCGGCGCGGAGGACCCCGACGCCGTGCTGCCGCTGTATCTGCCGTTGCACGGCTCGCAGGGCCCCGACGGGCACACACCCGTGACCGGGCTGGTCGGGCTGCTGTCGCAGAAGCTCTACGACCACGCGTCCGGCGAGCGCAAGGAGTCCGAGCCGGGGCCCGAGCAGCTGCCGCTGATCGAGGACGCCCGCAACCGGCTCATCGAGGGGATCATCTCCGAGAGCGAGGACGAGACCCTCATGGACCGCTATGTGGGCGGCGAGGCCGTCGACATCGGGACGCTGGTCCAGGACCTGGAGCGGGCGGTCGCACGGGGCGTGTTCTTCCCGGTGCTCGCCGCCGCGCCCGCCGCCGAGGGCGCCCGCCAGGGGCTCGGCACGGTGGAACTGCTGGAGCTGATCACGGGCGGCTTCCCGACCCCGCTGGAGCGGGAGGCGGCCGCGGTCACCAGTCCGGACGGCAGGCCCCGGGAACTCGCGCTGTGCGATCCGTCGGGCCCGCTGGTGGCGGAGGTCGTCAAGACGTCCTCGGACCCGTATGTGGGCCGGATCTCGCTGGTCCGCGTCTTCTCGGGCACCCTGCGCCCCGACGCCACCGTCCATGTCTCCGGGCACGGGCTGGCCGACCGGGGCCACGAGGACCACGACGTGGACGAGCGGGTCGGCGCGCTGTCCGCCCCCTTCGGCAAGCAGCAGCGCCCACTGGGCCAGTGCGTCGCGGGCGATCTGGCGTGCGTGGCGAAGCTGAACCGCGCCGAGACCGGGGACACCCTCTCGGCCAAGGACGACCCACTGCTGATGGCGCCCTGGGAGATGCCGGACCCGCTGCTGCCGCTCGCCATCCAGGCGCACAGCAAGCCGGACGAGGACAAGCTCAGCCAGGGGCTCTCCCGGCTGGTCGCCGAGGATCCGACCATGCGGCTCGAACAGAACCAGGACACCCACCAGGTGGTGCTCTGGTGCCTGGGCGAGGCGCACGCGGACGTCGCCCTGGAGCGGCTGCGCAGCCGCTACGGGGTCCAGGTCGACGTGGTGCCGCACCGGGTCCCGCTCCGGGAGACCTTCGCGGGCACCTCGGGCGGCCGCGGGCGGCACGTCAAGCAGTCCGGCGGCCACGGCCAGTACGCGATCTGCGAGATCGAGGTGGAACCGCTGCCCGGCGGCTCCGGCATCGAGTTCGTCGACAAGGTGGTCGGCGGGGCCGTGCCCCGGCAGTTCGTGCCGTCCGTCGAGAAGGGCATACGGGCCCAGGCCGCCAAGGGCGTGGCCACCGGGCATCCCCTGGTGGACGTCCGGGTCACCCTGCTCGACGGCAAGGCGCACTCGGTGGACTCCTCGGACGCCGCCTTCCAGACGGCGGGCGCGCTCGCGCTGCGCGAGGCGGCCGCCGACGCCACGATCCACCTCCTGGAACCGGTGGCGGAGATCGCGGTGCTGGTCGGCGACGACTACGTGGGCGCGGTGATGAGCGATCTGTCCACCCGCCGCGGCCGGGTCCTGGGCACCGAACAGACGAGCGGCGGCCGGACGCTGGTGCGGGCCGAGGTGCCGGAGATCGAGATCGGCCGGTACGCCGTCGATCTCCGCTCCCTCTCGCACGGCACGGCGCGTTTCAGCCGCTCCTACGCGCGGCACGAGCCGATGCCGCCGCAGCTCGCGCACCGGATCCGCGAAGAGGCGCAGCACGCACCGTAGTTCGCGCTGCCCGGATTTCCCTCCCCCCGGCGGGCGGCTTCTCGGCCGTCCGCCGACGGACGCCGTCGGCGGCGGATACGCTGATGACCTGATCAAGTTGACACGCGATCACCACGATGACCTGTTCAACAGGTGTGCGGGGCACGGAAGTCGGGAAGGCCGCAGAAGCGGGTTGGGCGGCGAGGGGGCGGGCAGTGACGGACGGATTCGATTTCAGCCCCGGGGCTCAGGTGCCCCTGTCGGGCTCCGCGGGCCAGACAGCGGCGACCTACGCCCTGGCGTCGGCGGCCTACCGGGACGCGAGGGTCGAGACGATCCTCGACGCCAACAACGAGTGGCACGCCTCGGCCGTGAGCCCGCCCCGCGCCTGGGCGAAGCTGTTCCGGCCCAATCTCGGCGAGGCCTTCTCCCTCGCGGTGCGGGACCGGATGCTGGGCGCCGGCCGCAAGCCGCTCATCCAGTCCTTCGGCACCGAGCCCCAGGTGGTCGTGGAGCACTGCCTCGCCGCCCACCGCATCCGCCGGGAGCGCGACAACTGGCTCTCGGCGGTGACCGTGCTGTGCGGGGTGCTCTTCCTGCCCGGGCTCCTGGTGGGGCTGCTGGTGTTCCAGATCCGCGCCACCGTCGCCCGGCGGGGTGCGGAGCGCGGGTCCGCCCTCGGCTCCGCGCTGCTGATCGCGGTGGGCGCCCTCGCCGTGCTCTTCCTGATCAAGATCCCGTTCGGGGGTTTCTGGGCCTGGTACGCCCGCGCCTCGGTGATCCTGCCGGTGGCCGGCTGGTTCTGGGCGAAGCAGATCTGCGAGCGCACCGCACGGGACCTGCGGGAGCGCTGGGCGAGCCTGCTCGCGGGCGGCGGCCTAGGCGCGAAGATCCCCGAGGCGGTGCCGGGCAGCCCCGGGGAGAACGCGGCCGAGCGGCTGCGCCAGTCACTGGCCCGGCTGAGCGCCGAGCAGCAGTCCAACTCCGTCTTCTACGCCGGGCCCAAGGGCATCCTCGGCATGGGCACCCGCTGGGGCAGCTGGCAGCTCGCCGAGGACCTGGTGGCACGCGACCCGGACAAGGAGATCCACCCCTTCCGCAGCTGGGACGTGATCAAGGCGATCCACGACCAGCTGCGCATGCTGGAGCGCGGCCCGCTGAACACCGGCGGCTTCCCCACCCCGTCGATCAAGCACTGGATCGTCAGCCCGATCGGCGAGAAGGCCTCGGAGGTGTCCCGTCCCGGGGGCGAGGACGTCGAGGCGTACCAGATGAAGCCGCACGCGATCCAGGAGATCTGCAACAAGCAGCAGTTCGGCGGCGGTCAGCGGCACTATCTCGGCGTGCAGTGGACCCTGTGGGACGGGCAGTTGGTCCTCACCATGCTGATCACGGTGACGGTCCTGCACGAGACCCTGCGCATCGAGGTCACCGGACATGCCCTGGGCCCGGTGAACCCGCTGTTCACCAGCAAGCCGTCGGCGCCCACCAAGAAGGTGCAGAAGCAGGTCAGGTTCTGGGAGACCCGCGAGGTCAAGCTCCCGCTGGTGACCGCGGACGAGGTGGTGCGCCTGGCCGTGCGCGCCCCGCTCACCTGGTATCCGCCGGTGCTGAACTGGCTGGGCGGCTCGCTGTCCCTGCCCGAGCCGTTCGGCCTGCGCCATGCCTGGGCGGACCAGCCGTGGCGGCACCGCTTCATGGCGGACGACGCGCTGCGGGCGGCTACACCGGTGCTGCGGGTGGTGCACGCGGCGGCGATCCGGGTCCTGGCGGAGAACGGCGTGGACACCGAGAAGTTCGGCACCCGGTCGGCGTTCCTCAGCTCCCAGGTGCAGGACCCCTCGCCGCGCAAGGCCGATGTCTACGACGCGTAGCGCCTGAGGACTCCGGAACCGGGTCCCGGGACGGGACACCGGGGCCGGAGTCCCGGCCCCGGTGTCCCGCGCGGTCTCATGCCGTCGGCCAGGCCTCCGCAAGCATCGCCCGGGTGTCGGCCAGCAGCTGCGGCAGCACCTTGGTGTGGCCGACCACCGGCATGAAGTTGGTGTCGCCGCCCCAGCGGGGCACGATGTGCTGGTGCAGATGGGCGGCGATGCCCGCGCCCGCCACCCCGCCCTGGTTCATGCCGATGTTGAAGCCCTGGGCCCCGGAGGCCGTCCGCAGGGCGGTCATGGCCTGCTTGGTCAGCCCGGCCAGCTCGGCGGTCTCCGCCTCCGTCAGCTCGGTGTAGTCGGCAACATGGCGGTAGGGCACGACCATCAGATGGCCGCCGTTGTACGGGTACAGATTGAGCACCGCGTACACCTGCTCGCCCCGTCGGACGATCAGCCCGTCCTCGTCGGACTTGGCCGGGATGGTGCAGAACGGGCAGCCGTCGTCGGCCCCCGGACCGGTCGGCTTGTTCTCGCCCTGGATGTAGGCCATCCGGTGGGGCGTCCACAGGCGCTGGAACGCGTCCTGCGTCCCCACTCCGATCTGCTGCTCCGGCTCACTCGTCATGGAGTGCAGCATATGGCTTCGCCCGTTCGGGGCGGGCGGTCGGGGCGGGGACGGACCGGTCCGGAACACCGCCGGGCCGGTCCGCCCGGCCCGGCGGTGCGGATCAGACCTGGGCCCGCTCCTCGACCACCTTCGCGATCTTGGCGATGGCCTCGTCGAACGGGATGGCGTTCTCCTGGGAGCCGTCCCGGTAGCGGAAGGACACCGAGCCGTTGGACATGTCCTCGTCGCCCGCGATGACCATGAAGG
The DNA here is from genome assembly GCF_044548405.1 of Streptomyces sp. NPDC052040. Classification (NCBI taxonomy): domain Bacteria; kingdom Bacillati; phylum Actinomycetota; class Actinomycetes; order Kitasatosporales; family Streptomycetaceae; genus Streptomyces; species Streptomyces sp. NPDC052040. Next base: position 161,166 of record NZ_JBIUBV010000004.1, read on the forward strand.
GCACCTTCTGCTTCTGGGCGTTGCGGATCTTCTTCTGCATCCGGTCCGAGGAGGAGTCCACCTCGACGCGCAGCCCCTTCTTGCGGGCGGCCTCGGCGAAGCGCTGGAGGTACTCGATGTGCGCGTCGCCGATCGGGATGCCGATGGCCTGGACCGGTGCCAGCCATGCCGGGAAGGCGCCCGCGTAGTGCTCCAGGAGCACCGCGAAGAAGCGCTCGATGGAGCCGAAGAGGGCGCGGTGGACCATCACCGGGCGCTGCTTGGTGCCGTCCGCGGCCGTGTACTCCAGGTCGAACCGCTCCGGCAGGTTGAAGTCCAGCTGGACCGTCGACATCTGCCAGGTGCGGCCGATGGCGTCCTTGGCCTGGACGGAGATCTTCGGACCGTAGAAGGCGGCGCCGCCCGGGTCCGGGACCAGCGGCAGGCCCTGCTTCTCGGCGACCTGGCGGAGGGTCTCGGTGGCCTCCTCCCAGGCCTCGTCGGTGCCGACGTACTTCTCCGGGTCCTTGGTGGACAGCTCCAGGTAGAAGTCGGTCAGACCGTAGTCGCGCAGCAGGTTCAGCACGAAGGTGAGCGTGCGGTCCAGCTCGTCGGCCATCTGCTCGCGGGTGCAGTAGATGTGCGCGTCGTCCTGGGTGAAGCCGCGGGCACGGGTCAGACCGTGCACGACGCCCGACTTCTCGTACCGGTACACGGTCCCGAACTCGAAGAGGCGCAGCGGCAGTTCGCGGTAGGAGCGGCCGCGCGCGTCGAAGATCAGGTTGTGCATCGGGCAGTTCATGGGCTTGAGGTAGTAGTCCACGCCTTCGTCGAGCTGCATGGGCGGGTACATGCCGTCGGCGTACCAGTCCAGGTGGCCCGAGGTCTCGAAGAGCTTCCCCTTCGTCGCATGCGGGGTGTAGACGAACTCGTAGCCCTCCTCCTCGTGGCGGCGGCGCGAGTAGTCCTCCATCACACGGCGGACGATGCCGCCCCTGGGGTGGAAGACGGCGAGGCCGGAGCCGATCTGCTCGGGGATGGAGAACAGGTCGAGTTCGCTGCCCAGCTTGCGGTGGTCGCGCTTCTCGGCCTCGGTGAGGAAGTCCAGGTGCGCCTTCAGCTCGTCCTTGGACGGCCAGGCGGTGCCGTAGATGCGCTGGAGCATGGGGTTCTTCTCGCTGCCGCGCCAGTAGGCGGCCGCGTTGCGCATCAGCTTGAACGCCGGGATCAGCCGGGTCGAGGGCAGGTGGGGACCGCGGCAGAGGTCCTTCCAGCACAGCTCGCCGGTCTTGGCGTCCAGGTTGTCGTAGATCGTCAGCTCGCCGGCGCCGACCTCGACGTCCGCGCCGTCGTCGCTGGACGCCGAGCCCTTGAGGCCGATCAGCTCCAGCTTGTACGGCTCGTCCGCCAGCTCCTCGCGGGCGGCCTCGTCGGTGACGACGCGGCGTGCGAAGCGCTGGCCGCGCTTCTGGATCTCCTGCATCTTCTTCTCGACGGCCTTGAGATCCTCGGGGGTGAACGGCCGCGCGACATCGAAGTCGTAGTAGAAGCCGTCCTTGACCGGCGGGCCGATGCCGAGCTTCGCCTCGGGGAAGATCTCCTGCACGGCCTGGGCCATCACATGCGCGGTGGAGTGGCGCAGGATGTTGAGGCCGTCCTCGGAGGAGATCTCGACGCCCTCGACGGTCTCGCCGTCCTGGACCGCGTAGCTGAGGTCCTTCAGCTCACCGGCCACGCGCGCGGCGATGATCGAGCGCTCGCCGGCGAAGAGGTCGGCGGCCGTAGTGCCCGTCGTCACCACGCGTTCTTCCCGCTCGGAATCGCGTTGGATGATCACACGGACGTCTGACACCGGTCTCTCCTGACTGCTGATGGATGCGGCGCCATACCTGGGGCGCGCACATGACTGGGATCGTACCGACCCGTGGCCGCCCTCCGCGAAACGGTTTGGGGGGTCAGTCCCCGTCGGGCGCCTCTCCGAAGAATTCCGCGTCCTTCGCATTCTCCTGGAGCGACTTCATCAGCCGGTCCCGTTCGGCCTCGTCCACCTGCACCGGGGCCACCCCGGACGCGTCCACCAGGCGCCGGAAGCCGCCCCGGCTCTCCAGCCTTCCGTGCACCCGGACCGGCAGCCCGGCGAGGTGGGCGTGACCGGCCGTGCGGTACGCCTCCTCGTCCAGGGTCATCCGCAGGTGCGGCACCTCGGCCCCGGCGATCACCCGCAGCCGTACGGTGCCCTCGCCGCACGGGCCCGGGCGGCGCAGGCGGACGACGGTGCCGGTGACCGAGACGGGGACGGAGGGCTCCTCGCGCAGATAGCGGGCCCCGGCCTCGCGCAGGGCGGGCAGGTCGCCGGGGGAGAACTCGACCGGCTCGGCGGGGGTCGCGCCACCCTCGGGCACCCCGGCGGCGGGGGCCCACTCCACGGCGATACGGGCTCCCTCGGAGCCGCTCACCAGGGCGACCAGGGCCTCGGTCAGCTCCCGGCTGACACCCGCCCCGACGGCGGCGTCGAAGGCCTCCATACCGCCGGTGGCGCGCTGGTAGTCGACCGCCTCCCGGGCCGCGTACAGCGCCTGGTGCAGGCGTACGGCGAGGGGGCGCCCGGTGGCGACGGGCAGGAAGGCGCTGAGCCTGCGGCCGCCGGGGGCGGCGCCGACCAGCACCTCGTCCAGGGACGCGGCGGCGGGCCTGCGGTGCCGGGCGCCGTAGTAGCCCGCCCGGGCGCGGGTGGCGAGGGCACCGGCCAGCAGCATGGCGCGGGCGGCGGAGCGCAGCTCGTCCTCGACGGCCCAGGGCGCGCTGCCGACCGGTCCGGTGGGGACGTCCCGCCACCAGTGGATCTCGTCGCTGGGCACGGCCAGCCCGACCAGTACGTCGCGGGCGAAGGGCGAGCCGCTGCGGCTCAGGGCGAGCAGGGCCTCGCCGAGCAGGTCGTCGCTGTCGGGGAAGGCCCGGCTCTCGGGCACCAGCAGGCTAGTGCCGCCGCCCGGGCCGGGCGGGGTCCAGCGGCCGTAGCGTCCGGGGGCGCCGCCGCGGCGCTGCCAGCCATGGCGGCGGAGCAGGGCGCCGAGCACGGCGGGGTCGACCTGGTCGGGCGGGGGCGGGCGGTGCCAGGAGGGTTCGGCGGGGTGCGGCCGGACGGCGCGTACGGGCTCGTCGTGGGGGCGGTGGGTCATGGTCTGCCTCCCGTTCCGACCCGGGTCATGATCTCGCACAGGGCGCGGTCGTCGAAGATGCGCGCGGTGGGGATGCGCACGGTGGTGCGGTGCCGGCCGGTGACCGGATGCCCGGCGAGGTTGGTCCAGTAGCAGCAGTGCCGCAGATCGAGGCGGTCGTGACCGGCGCGCAGCCACTGCTCCTGGGAGCGGGGCACGATCATCACGACCAGGATCTTGTGTACGGAGACGGGGGTGCGGGCCAGCTTCGCCAGGTGCTCGTTGTCGAGCGTGAAGGAGAAGGTGCGGCCCGGGGGGTGGGGCGGGATCTGGTAGGTGCACTTGAGCTGCACCTTGATGGTGACCTCGTCGTCGACGGTGTGGCCGGGGGCGCTGTGGCTGACGTGCCAGTCGATGCCGTTGTCCGGGAAGGGCTGGGACAGCGAGCAGCCGGCCGCGGCGGCGACCGCGTGCAGATATCCGACCTGCAAGGTCTCCATGCAGGCGGTGGTGGCGAGGTTCCCGCGAAGGGTGCCCGTGCGTTCGGGCAGCAGCCCGCCCCGCTCGGGCTGCGCTATCGCCATGACCAACGGCCTTCCCTGTCGGACCGATCCTCATGACGGGCCGCTGAACTGCAAAGACCCGTACTCGTGTTGTGTCCTTCCGGCGTACGGCGCAAACAGCCCGGGTATCACCGAACCGGGGCAGCGGACAGTACGTCAACTGCCGAGGGTGAACGAGGAGTTGATCGCGCATGACGTGCTGGTACGAAGGCCCCCTGACCGCGTTCGACACGGAGACCACGGGCGTGGACGTCGAGACCGACCGGATCGTGTCGGCCGCCGTCGTCGTCCAGGACGCGCCGGGCGTCCGGCCGAGGGTGAGCCGCTGGCTGGTCAATCCGGGCGTGCCGGTGCCCGCGGAGGCGACGGCGGTGCACGGTCTGACGGAGGAGCATCTGCACCGCAACGGCCGCTGGCCGTCGCCGGTGGTGGAGGAGATAGCCCGGGAGCTGGGCGAACACACCGCGCTGGGGCGGCCGTTGGTGGTGATGAACGCGCCGTTCGATCTGACGCTCCTGGACCGGGAGTTGCGTCGGCACCGTGCCTCCTCGCTGGACCGCTGGTTCCCGTCGCAGCCGCTGTGCGTGCTCGACCCGCGGGTCCTGGACAAGCATCTGGACCGCTATCGCAAGGGCCGCCGCACCCTGACCGATCTGTGCGCGCACTACGGCGTCGCCCTGGCGGGGGCGCACGACGCGGCGGAGGACGCGGTGGCCGCCCTGGAGGTCGTACGGGCGGTGGGGCGCCGTTACGCGGCCCGGCTGGAGCGGCTGACGCCGGTCGAACTGCACACCCTTCAGACGGGGTGGCACGCGGCGCAGGCGCGGGGGCTCCAGGCCTGGTTCGCCCGCAGCGGCTCGGAGGAGGTGGTGGACCCGGCGTGGCCGCTGCGCCCGGAGCTTCCGGCGGCGGCCTGACCCGGACCGCGGGGGCGTGCGGCCCCTCCCCCGGTGCCCCGGCGCAAGAACGGTGTCCTGGCATACGAAAGGTGTCCGGCGCACGAAAAACCGGCCCGTCGATGACGGACCGGTCTTCTGAGTGTGGGCGATACTGGGATCGAACCAGTGACCTCTTCGGTGTGAACGAAGCGCTCTCCCGCTGAGCTAATCGCCCGGGAACGCAGTGAACAATACAGGTCCCGGGCGGGTTCGTTCAAACCGCCCGGAGGTGGGCGCCCAGCCCCCGCCTCCCCGAGCGCATCATCAGCCGGTGGTTCGCCCGGAAGACGGGCCGCCCGGGCAGGGCCCAGCGCCTGAGCAGCGGCTTGGTGACCTCGACCTCCTGGTCGTAGCGGACGAGGGTGCCGGTGGCGGTCGCGGTGACCGTCCAGCGGGCCCGGCCCCGGAGGTCGCCGGAGAGTTCGGCCTCCAGGATCCCGGCCGCGGGGTCGCGCCGCACCTGACGCAGGGTGAAGGCGAGGTCGTAGGGCAGCAGTGAGCGGGCACGGACGATGCCGGTGGTGTCGTCGAGCCGGATCACCTCCCGCACCTGGGGCCACCATCTCGGGTACTCCTCGGGGCGGTCCAGGACCGCGTAGACCGCGGCGGGCGGCGCGGGGAGGGTCCAGAGGCTGCGGAAGCGGTAGTGGTTGCGGTCCATGGGGCGAGTGTGCCCGAGACCGGCCGCCCCGGCATCCGCGGGCGGACCCTCGTTCCGTGTGCCGTACGGCTGCCGTCCGTCCGTCACATGTCCTGCGTCCGCGGGGAGTTGAGTGATACGGAAGGGCTTTGGCAGCCCCGCCTTTCGGAAGAAATCCGGGAGTGGTCGGGATTGACCGCCGGGGATTTCATCGGGCTCCCGGGTCTGCTCGCATCAATGGGCCCTGAAATCCCGGAAGTCGGGCCCCCGGGTGTTCCCCGCGCGATTCGGATCACGCCCGTCCGGGTGCGGCGGCGGCACCGGCTTCGGTGAATCGGTTCAGGAAAGCGATTGCCGGTAAAGGGATGCGGAGGCTCCGCGGAGGCGGGCATACGACGAGGGCGGCGACCGCTCGCATGATCTGCGAGCTGCCGCCGCCCTCGGTGCTGTGGGCGATACTGGGATCGAACCAGTGACCTCTTCGGTGTGAACGAAGCGCTCTCCCGCTGAGCTAATCGCCCGGGCGCAGGGAGAACATTACCCCATGTCAGGGGCTGCCTCCGACCAGCTGCGCGCTCACTCCTGCCGGACGCTCCACGGCATCACCAGGCCGAACTTCCACAGGTAGACCCCGGCGAGGGCCGCGGTGATCACCACTCCGGCCGTGGTCAGGGCGATGTTCCGGCGGCGCACCCGGGGGTCGAGCGCACGCTGGGCCGCCTCGGTCACCTTCCGTTTCGTCCAGCGCAGCACGAGCTGGGCCCAGACGAACTCCGTCGCCCAGAGCGCCATGCCCGCGAAGATCACCAGCCAGCCGGGGCCGGGCAGCGGCAGCATGACCACGCCCGCGGCGACCACCGCGAGACCGGCCAGGAAGACGCCCGCCTGCCAGCTCAGGTGGAGGGCCCGCCGCTTCCGCACGAACGCGGGCGCCCGGGAGCCGAGGGCGCGCTCGGTCTCCGGTCGTTTCCCGGACACGGCGATCCGACTCCGTTCGTCACTCCCCGTATTCATACGACCAAACCCTACCCGAGAGAAATCCGTCACCGGAATGGACGTACCCGCCGAAGAACGTCTCGGCCGGATGAGCTACGTAAAGACACGCAAAACACTCAGAGGGGTTTACAACGGCACCGTAGGTGGCATGTCGATTTCGCCGACGTGCGAATCCCCGAGCGCACACTGAGCGAAAGGCCCTGGCGCTTATGAACACCACGGTCAGCTGCGAGCTGCACCTGCGCCTCGTTGTGTCGAGCGAGTCCTCACTGCCAGTACCCGCAGGACTGCGGTATGACACGGCCGATCCCTACGCCGTGCACGCCACCTTCCACACCGGAGCCGAGGAGACCGTCGAGTGGGTGTTCGCCCGCGACCTCCTGGCGGAGGGCCTGCACCGGCCCACCGGGACCGGAGACGTCCGCGTCTGGCCGTCCCGCAGTCACGGCCAGGGCGTCGTATGCATCGCCCTGAGCTCCCCTGAGGGCGAGGCCCTGCTCGAGGCCCCGGCGCGGGCCCTGGAGTCGTTCCTGAAGCGAACGGACGCAGCCGTTCCGCCAGGCACGGAGCACCGCCATTTCGATCTCGACACCGAGCTCTCCCACATCCTGGCCGAGAGCTAGCGCATGACCCCGTAGTCGCCCGGCGCCGTCCACTCGGGGAGACGGACCGGGCGGGGACAACCGCATACGGCACACCCGGGCGCCGTCACCGCGAGCCCTCGCGGGGGCGGCGCCCGGGCGCGTGCACACAGGGTGAGGGAGCGACCGCGCGCCGTGGTGCCGCGGTCCGGCCGGGCGCCTCGGGGAGCCCGGCGGACCGGGCGGCCGGGTCGGCGGCCGCCCCCGGGCGGCGCCGAGCCGCTAGGCTCGTCCGGCATCGGCGGGCGTCCGCCCGACCCCCAGGCCAGGGAGCGACACGTGCTGATCACCCATGACACCCGCTGCGCGCTCGACCTCGTGGTGGATCTGGTGAACACCGCACCCGAGGGCGACGGGGCCGACGGGCTCCCGGACGCCGCCGCCCTCGACCGTTTCGCGCGCGAGCACGACCTCAGCGACATCGGCCTGCTGTCGGACCTGGACCTCGCGGCGGTGCGCCGGATCCGCGGGCGGCTCGCCACGGTCTTCTCCGCGCCCGACGCCGGGACCGCGGCCCTGCTGATCAACGACCTGGTGGCTGCCGCGGGCACGACGCCCCAGCTCACCGACCACGACGGCTACGACTGGCATGTCCACTACTTCGCGCCGGGCGCCTCGGTGGCCGACCACATCGCGGCGGACTGCGGGATGGCGCTGGCCTTCTTCGTGGTCGCCGGGGAGCAGGAGCGGCTGCGGCACTGCGAGGCGCCCGACTGCCGCCGGGCCTTCGTGGACCTGTCCCGCAACCGCTCTCGCCGCTACTGCGACAGCCGCACCTGCGGAAACCGCCTGCATGTGGCGGCGTACCGGGCGCGGCGCAAGGAGGCGGCGGGCTGAGCCCCGGGGCCGGGGCCCGGCAGCGGGGACCGGCGTCCGCGGTCGGCCCTCGGCACGGTGCCCTGCGGCGCGTCCGTGCGGTCGGCCGGAAGGCTCCGGTGGAAGGACGGCGTCCTGCGGGCGGGGTCCGGACGACGGCGGGGGAATCCCCGAATCCGCTACTCTCCGTGAGTATCGGCGTGGCCGGAGCGGACCGGAAACGGCATGTCCGCGGCGGGCTGACGGAGCCCTCAGCGGGTGGCGCCAGGGGCTCCGCATACGGCTCAGAGCATCAGCAGGTCGTGCAGTGATGCCATGAGCAGCAGGCAGCCGATCACCGCAAGGAAGATCATCAGCGGTGGCTGGGAAAGCGCGAAGAGACAGCCCCGGCGCTCCTCGGGAGGAACACCGGTGCCGCTCTGGGTTCTGTCCAGCATCTCGCGGCGATGATGGCGCAGGTCAGGCATGCTCCGCGGTCAACACGCCCGCAATGTCAGGGAGTTCGCCGATTTCTGCGATACCGGGACCGAAGTTGATCTCGGTGTGGTGTCTCGTGATCGTCGGGCGCCCACCCTCCGATCGTTCCCCGTGCGGTCGCCCGGCCGCGGTCCTTGTGTCGTTTCAATCCGTCACAGGCCGTGCTTCTCAATCCGTCACAGGCCGTGCTTCTTGAGAATGGCCTCGATGTCGCTGTAGTCCTCCGAGGCGTTGCCCTTGCGCGAGCCGCTCGCGGGCCGGGCGCCCTTTCCGAGGGCCGGGTCGGCGGAGGTCGGGGCGACCGCCTCGCGCCGGGCGCCCCGGCGGACCCTGCGTTCCTCCTGGCCGCCGCCGCGGCGCTCCACGGCCCGGGTCCCGAGGAACAGCAGGCAGGCGACGCCGAGGACGCCGAAGCCCGCCCAGGCAACCGGGCTGAACACCGAGTGGGCCACCCAGCCGATGACTCCGGTCATGACCAGCCCGACGGGCACGAGCGCATAGGCGGCGATCCGGGCGGCCGCGAGGAAGCGCTTGCGGTAGGCCGTGACGACCGCGACGCCCAGGCCGGCCACGGACACGGCGGTACACACTGTCTGGGCAATCATCCGGTCCTCCTGGCCTGCTCGGTCGGCGAGGTGTTTCGCCCCTTCCATCCTGCACCGCACCGCCTCACCCCTGCCACGTCCCGGCCGGACCTCAGGGTCATCTCCGGGTCGGCTCCTCCCCAGGGGGCGAGGGCGTCTCCACCCCTGGGAGACTGGTGGCCATGAGCGACTCCTCCCCCGTATCCGCCTCCGCGCCCGTCCTCGACGTCTGGTGCGAACTCCAGTGCCCCGACTGCCACGGTGCCCTCGACGACATCCGAGCCCTGCGGGCCCGCTACGGCGACCGGCTGGAGCTCCGGCTGCGGCACTTCCCGCTGGAGAAGCACCGGCACGCCTTCGCCGCCGCGCAGGCCGCCGAGGAGGCGATGGCACAAGGGCAGGGCTGGGCCTACGTGGAGGCGGTGCTCGGCCGGGTGGCGGAGCTGGACCGCAAGGGTGAGCCGTTCCTGGTCGAGACGGCACGCGAACTCGGCCTGGACGCCGAGGAGTTCGACACCGCGCTGATCGACGGACGGCACATCCTGATCGTCGACGCCGACCAGGCCGAGGGCAAGGCGATCGGTGTCACCGGCACCCCGACGTATGTCATCGGCGGTGAGCGGCTGGACGGCGGCAAGAGCCAGGAGGGGCTGCGCGAGCGGATCGAGGAGATCGCGGACCGGCTGCTGGCCGAGCGGGCGTGAGCCCGCCGCCCGCCCGCCGCCCCGGCCTCGGATCAGTCCCTCGCCCCGGATCAGCCCCTCGCCTTGGATCAGCTCCTTCGCCTCAGATCAGCTCCTTGAACAGGTGCTGCGCGGTCGTCACATAGCCGAGTGCGGTGTAGAGGCGTTCGGCCGGGACGTTGTCCGCGAAGACATGGAGCCCGATCCGGTCCCGTCCCGCCTCGGCGGCCTGCGCCTCCGCCAGCGCCATCAGCGTCCGCCCGTGGCCCCGGCGCCGGTGCTCCGGACGGACGTCGACGCCGAGGACGAAGGCGGTCTCGGGCCACAGCCCGAGCCACAGGGTGCCGACCGGGTCGTCGTCCTGCTCCAGCACGCTGATGGCGGTGTTCGAGGTCGCCAGGCCGTCCGGCAGCAGACGGGCGTGGGACCGGTCCGCCTTGGTGCGGGCCTGTCCCTCCGGCACCCCCCGCCCGACCAGGTCGCGGACGAAGCCCTCCCGGTCGCGGGCGGCCCAGGGGCCGTACTCCGCCTCGGTCATGGGCCGCACGGCGCCGCCCGCGGGCAGCCGGGGCGGTCCGGGGTCGGGGCGCTTGGCCATCTGCCGGCTGCGCGGGACGTACCCGACGGCGGTGGCGAGCCGGAGGGCCGCCCCGGCGTCCTGGTCCACCGTCACCTCGATCCGCGTGCAGCCCCAGCCCCGCGCCACCTCCTCGGCGGCGAGCGCGGCCACGGTGCCCCGGCCCCGCCCGCGGTCCGGCTCCTCGATGCGCAGCTCCTCCAGGCGGGCCACGGCGGCCCCGTACTCGGGGTGCGTGGACAGCCGCAGCGCGCCCACCGGGCGGCCGTTCACACACACCAGGTAGCGCCGTGAACGCGTTCCGTCCGCATGCTCTCGAAGCGGCTCGTCCGGCCGCAGGGTCGTCGTCATCGGGTTTGTTCTACCCACTGCCGGGCCCCGGGTCAGCCGGATGTCAGGGGTCGAGGTCGTCCCCGGACCGCTCGGCGAAGATCTGCATGGCCTTGGCGGTCACCGGGCCGGGTGCGCCGGGCAGTTCGCGGCCGTCCACCCGGTGCACGGCCTGGACGTCGCGCAGGGTGGAGGTGAGGAAGACCTCGTCCGCCCGCTCCAGCACGTCGAGCGGCAGATCGGTCTCCCGGGCCCCGGCCCACTCGACGGTCAGCGCCCGGGTGATGCCCGCGAGGCAGCCGGAGGCGAGCGGCGGGGTGTGGATCTCGCCGTCGAGGACGACGAAGACGTTCGAGCCGGTGCCCTCGCAGAGCCGGCCCACGGTGTTGGCGAACAGCGCCTCGGACGCGCCCTGTTCGGCGGCGCGGGCGAGGGCGACGACGTTCTCGGCGTAGGAGGTGGTCTTGAGGCCGGTCAGCGCCCCGCGTTCGTTGCGGGTCCACGGCACGGTGATCGTGGCGGTGGAGTCGGGTCGCCTGGTGGTCCCGCCGACCGCGACCACCAGGGTCGGGCCCCGGTCTCCGCGGTCGGAGCCGAGCGGGCCGTGGCCGCCGGTGTAGGTGATGCGCAGGCGCCCGAGGGGCATCGGGTTGGCCTCCAGGACGGCGGCGCAGGCGCGGCGGACCTCGTCGAGGTCGGGGTCGGGAAGGCCCAGGCCTCGTGCCGAGCGGGTGAGCCGGTCGAGGTGGCGGGTCAGCGCGAAGGGCCTGCCGCCGGTGGCCTTGACGGTCTCGAAGATGCCGTCGCCGACGGTCAGTCCGTGGTCGAAGACGGAGACGCGGGCGGCGTCGGTGTCGTGCAGCCCGCCGTCGAGCCAGAGCTTCACTGGTGTACCTCGCAGAGTGGTGGCGGAAGCGTCCTGTGACGCGGGAGGGGGCGGGGGCCGGGGGTCCGGCCGGTGGCCGCCGCACCGCGCGCACGGGCGCCCTCCCCCGGGTGGGCGCGGCACGGGAGGCGGCTCATGCCGCTCCTGTGTCCTGGTGCTCCCCCGACGCTATCGCGAGCAGCCTGGCGGCCTTGAGTTCGGTCTCCCGCCACTCCCCCTCGGGGTCGGATCCCCAGGTGATGCCCGCGCCCGCACCGAAGCGCAGCACGGGGGCGTCCCCGGCGGTCCGGTCGATCCAGAAGGTGCGGATGCCGACGGCCAGCTGTCCCACGCCCCGGTCCGCGTCGACCCAGCCGATGCCGCCGCAGTAGGGGCCGCGGGGGGCGGTCTCCAGGGCGTCGATGATCCGCATCGAACTGGACTTGGGGGCGCCGGTGATCGACCCGGCGGGGAAGGCGGCGGCGAGGAGCTGCGGCCAGCCCGCGTCCGGCCGCAGCTCGCCGCGGACGGTGGACACCAGATGGACCAGGCCGGGGTGCTTCTCGACGGCGCACAGATCGGGCACGATCACACTGCCCGTGGTGCAGACGCGTCCGAGGTCGTTGCGCACCAGGTCCACGATCATCACGTTCTCGGCGTAGTCCTTGTTCAGGAGCTCCGCCTCGGTCCGCGCGGTGCCCTTGATGGGGCCGGACGCGACGGAGCGGCCCTCGCGGCGCAGGAAGAGCTCCGGGGAGGCGGTGGCCGTCTCCACTCCGTGGTCCGGCAGCCGGATGGTGCCCGCGTACGGCGCCGGATTGCCCCGGGCCAGAACGGACGTCAGGGCGTCCACATCGGCGTCGGGCGCGATCGGCGCGGAGAGTATGCGGCAGAGGTTGACCTGGTAGACCTCCCCGGCCGCGATGTGCTCGCGGATCCGGCGGACACCGGCCGTGTACGCGGCGCGGTCGAGGGAGGACGTCCAGTCACCGGCCGCCGGGCCGCGCCACGCCCCGGGCCGGGGCGCGGGCACCGGCTCCTCCCGTACGTCGGCGAAGCGGGCGCAGGTCAGGCGCCCCTCGTAGTCCGCGCACACGGCCCAGAACCCCGAGGAGTCGAGGGCGGCGGGGTCGCTGGTGACATCGAGGAGACCGGTGGCGACACGGTCGCCGAAACGCGCGAGAGGAGCGAGGTCGGACACACAGCCGAGTCTAGGGCGGGTGTCCCCGGGGCGGCCTGCGGATGTCCTGAAGGGGGCCTGACCATGTCCGCGACCGGGCGCACCGCAGCACGCTGCGCAAACGCGTTTTTGTACTGGCCCGGGAATCCGCTAGAGTTCAACACGTCGCCGGGACGCGCAAGCGGTCCGAAACGACAGGCGGACGTAGCTCAGTTGGTAGAGCGCAACCTTGCCAAGGTTGAGGTCGCGAGTTCGAGCCTCGTCGTCCGCTCGTAGGAAACAGGGGATCTTCCCGAACCCCTGCACTCCTGGTGGAGTGGCCGAGAGGCGAGGCAACGGCCTGCAAAGCCGTCTACACGGGTTCAAATCCCGTCTCCACCTCCAAGGACGATTAGCTCAGCGGGAGAGCGCTTCCCTGACACGGAAGAGGTCACTGGTTCAATCCCAGTATCGTCCACTGGACCCCGGCAGCGGGTGTCCCACCAGCGCGATTAGCTCAGCGGGAGAGCGCTTCCCTGACACGGAAGAGGTCACTGGTTCAATCCCAGTATCGCGCACGCACCACCCCGGTCGGCTCTTCGGAGCGGTCCGGCCCGAGGACGATTAGCTCAGCGGGAGAGCGCTTCCCTGACACGGAAGAGGTCACTGGTTCAATCCCAGTATCGTCCACACACCGAAGCCCCCGGCCCTGCGGCCGGGGGCTTCTTCGTGGTCTCAGCTGGAGAACAGCATGTGGCCGAAGCTCTTGTGGCGGTGGTGACCGCCGTGCCCGTGGCCGCCGTGTCCCCCGTGGTGACCGCCGTGCGGGGCACCCCAGGCCGGAGCCGCGGGGTAGCCGCCGGGGGCGGCCGGGGGCGGCGGGGCGGGCTGCATCCACTGGGACTCCACGCGGGTCAGTGCCTCCAGCTCCCCGTAGTCGAGGAAGATGCCCCGGCAACCGCTGCACTGCTCGATCTGGACGCCATTGCGGTTGTACGTGTGCATCGGTGCATGGCACTTCGGACACTGCATGGTCTGCTCAACTCCTCGTACTTCGGTGGTGCTTCGCCAGTTAGGGACTCGGTAAAAGGCCGGTCGGTTGCAGCCTACTGGGCGTATTCCGACGCCAATTCGGGTGGAACCGGCCCCATCCGGACACATGCGTCGACGACCGCCTGCTCCACCTCGTCCAAGGGGCGCCCCGCGGCGACGGACTTGGCGACGGCCAGGGCCGCGGTCTGCACGGTGAGGGCGCGGGCGGGGAGGTCGAGGGCGGGCCAGGGATCACCGGCGGCCGGGACGGCGGGGCCGCCCGCCTCGCGGTACGCAGCGAGAAAGCGGGACCACTCCTCGGGCGGCAGCAGCCCGCAGGCGTACCAGGCGGCGGGGCGCGCCAGGTCCCAGGCCGGGTCGCCCGTCCCGAGGTCGTCGACGTCGATGAGGAGCCAGGGGCCGGTGCCCGCGGGGTGGCGCACCAGCTGGCCGAGGTGGAGATCGCCGTGGCAGAGGGTGCCCCCGGGCGGCGCGGGCGCCTCGCCGCGGGCCCAGGCCGGGAGGGCGGACCAGGCGCGCAGTACGGGTCCGGCGGCGGGGTGCGGGCCGACCGCGCCAAGGCGCCGGACGGCGCGGGCGGCCTTGGCGGGGCCGCGCATCGGCGGCAGTCCGGCGGGAGCGGGGGCCCGGTGCAGCCGGGCGAGGAGGGTGGCGGCCGCCTCCCAGGGGGCGGCCGCGGGGTCGTCGGGGTCGACCGGGGCGCCGTGGGGCCAGAGGGTCACAAGACGGCCGAGGACCGTGTCGGGGGCGGGCCGGAGCGGGGCGAGCAGGATGTCCGGGAGCCGGGTGGCGGTGGTGAGGCGGAGGCCGAGTCCGGCGGGGTCGGTGCCGGGTGTGTGGGCCTTGGCGACGGTGCCGCCGTGGCGGACCACGGCGGCGTCGTCGTCGCGCTCGGCGAGGACGGCGCCCGCGGGTGCGCAGCGGCAGTCCCCGCCGTTCGGATGCGCCGCGGCGCGCGCCGTCGCGGTCAGCGCGGGCAGGAGTGCGTTCACGGGTCCTCGGGGGTGCGGGCGGCAGTGGGGGGAGCGTACGGGCTGCGGCGGCCCGGGCGGAAACGGCGGAGGAGCGACGGAGGGACGACGGAAAAAGACAACGCCCGCGCAGCTCCCCAGCTGCGCGGGCGTTTGTGCCGTCCGGCGCACCCCCGTCCCCACGGGGTTTCATGGGTGGATGTCCCCGCCCGGACCGCTCTTCCGGGCCCGGGGCGCCGCTCAGCGCCCCAGCATCACTCCCACGGACGACGCTTGTGTGGCCACTGCCTCCCAGCCGCCGAAGGCGTACACGAGCAGGGCCGCCAGGGGAAGGACCATCGCGGTCGCCACCAGCGGGTGGCGACGGCCTGTGCGGCGGGTGCCGAAGGCTGTGTACGCCCGGCGTCCCCGTGTGCGGACCAGCGTCCGCGGTGCCGTGTGGGCCATGGTCCCTCTCCTGACCGTGGTTCTGTTGTCCTGGCGGCGGCGGGCTTCTGACCTCGGGGGACGAGTGCTCCACCCGCCGCTCGATCTCCAATCTAGGCTCCGGGCGGACGCCGGGCGTCATGCCTTCGTATCGATTGACGGGCCTCCCGGAGGATGAGCGGTGAACTGCGGTGTACTCCCCTGGGTGGAGAGAGGGACCTAGGACTCAGGGTCTTCCCCGAGGGGGAGGCCCGGCGCCCCCTCCGCGGCACGCCGTCCCCGGGGCGCACGCCGGGTGACTTCGCTCACGTCCGCGCCTCCCGCGCACGCCGGGGCCCCTGTCCGGTGATCCGCACCGCGGGTCACCGCGGTGTCGCAGCGCGTCCAGCGGCCGCCACCGGCGGCCGTCCCGGCGCGCTCACCCCCGGCGAGGCCAACCCCCTTGCGCCGATGGCGGGTTGGGATCACAGCAGACGGGATGTCACCCTCACCGCCGCTCTTCTGACCCCTCTTCAAGTTCGCTGCTCCGCACGGACAATCGACCGGGCCGAGAGGGCGCGGCCTCTGCGCGGACCCGGCCGCGGAAACGTAAGCTGTGGCTCGTCAGACGGACCGGGCAGCGGGGATGGACATGGCGATGATGCGCCTCAGGCGTGAGGACCCGCGTGTCGTCGGCTCGTACAGACTTCACCGGCGGCTCGGCGCGGGCGGGATGGGCGTCGTCTATCTGGGCTCGGACAAGCGGGGCCAGCGGGTCGCGCTCAAGGTCATCCGGCCGGACCTGGCGGAGGACCAGGAGTTCCGCTCCCGGTTCGCACGTGAGGTCTCGGCTGCGCGGCGGATCCGCGGGGGGTGCACGGCGCGCCTGGTGGCCGCCGACCTCGACGCGGACCGCCCCTGGTTCGCCACCCAGTACGTGCCCGGCCCCTCGCTGCACGACAAGGTCGCCGAGGAGGGGCCCCTGTCGACCGCCGACGCGGCCGCCGTGGGTGCCGCCCTGTCGGAGGGCCTGGTGGCGGTGCACGAGGCCGGGGTCGTCCACCGGGATCTCAAGCCGTCCAACATCCTGCTGTCCCCGAAGGGGCCGCGGATCATCGACTTCGGCATCGCCTGGGCGACCGGCGCCTCCACGCTCACCCATGTGGGCACCGCCGTCGGATCGCCCGGCTTCCTCGCGCCCGAACAGGTGCGCGGGGCCGCGGTGACACCGGCCACGGACGTGTTCGCGCTGGGTGCCACGCTGGCGTACGCCGCCACCGGCGACTCGCCCTTCGGGCACGGCAGTTCCGAGGTGATGCTCTACCGCGTGGTGCACGAGGAGCCCCAGCTGCACGGGGTGCCGGACGCCCTCGCCCCGCTGGTCCGCGCCTGTCTGGCGAAGGACCCCGAGGAACGGCCCAGCACGCTTCAACTCTCCCTCCGCCTCAAGGAGATCGCGGCCCGGGAGGCGCAGGGGCTGACCGAGGCGAGGCCCTCAGCGCAGCGCGGCGAGCCGGACCGGCCCACCGGGCGGCTGGCGGAGCAGTACGCCGAGCAGCGCACCGTACGGCGTTCGCAGGGGCCGGGCACTCCCCCGCCCCGCAGCAACGGCTCCCGCCCCGGGGTGCGCCCGACGCCCGCCCAGCGCCATACGACCCGCTCCGGCGGCCGTACCGCGCCGCGCAGCGGGACCGGGCGCCCGGCGCCCCGCCCCACCGGCACCGGCCTCCGCCCGGCCAACCCCCGGCTGCTGCGGCAGCGGCTGTTCGTGTTCGTGGTGGTGACCCTGCTGGTGGCACTCGGCATCGCGGCCGCCCAGGGCTGCCAGGGCCCGGCGCGCGGACTGGGTGACGGGGGCGCACGCCAGGGCGTACGGGCGGAAGGGTCCTACGCTCCCCCGCCCGGGTCCTCACCGGCGGAACCGGGCGGCGCGGGCCGGGCGGGGGCCGGTACCGCTCGCTGAGGGCTTCCGCCCGGATCGGATCGGATCGTGCCGGCCTGATTCGAACGGGAGGCCCCAGGGCCTGTCCGGCGCCTTGGCGAGGGCCAGACGGGAATTGTCTGACAGGCCCTAGACCTCCGGGCGGCCGGTGGCCACCGCGTAGAAGGCGACCGCGGCGGCCGCGCCCACATTGAGCGAGTCCACTCCGTGGGCCATCGGGATGCGGACCCATTCGTCGGCGGCGACCAGCGCCTGGGTGGACAGGCCGTCGCCCTCGGCCCCGAGCATCAGCGCGACCCGCTCCATCCGGTGCGGTGCCGCCTCGTCGAGCGTCTTCGCCTTGCCGTCTGGGGTGAGTGCCAGCAGGGTGAAGCCCGCGCCGCGGACCGCGTCCAGGTCCCGCGGCCAGCTGTCGAGGCGGGCGTAGGGCACCGAGAAGACCGCGCCCATGGAGACCTTGACGCTGCGGCGGTAGAGGGGGTCGGCGCAGTCCGGCGAGAGCAGCACCGCGTCCATGCCGAGGGCGGCGGCGGAGCGGAAGATGGCGCCGATGTTGGTGTGGTCGTTCACCGACTCCATGACCACCACGCGGCGGGCGGTGGCCAGCAGTTCGTCCGCGGTCGGCAGCGGCTTGCGCTGCATGGAGGCGAGGGCACCGCGGTGCACGTGGTAGCCGGTGACCTGCTCGGCCAGTGCGGGGGTGACCGCGTAGACCGGGGCCGGGATCTCGTCGATGACGTCCCGCATGACGTCGACCCACTTCGCCGAGAGCAGCATGGAGCGCATCTCGTAGCCCGCCTGCTTGGCGCGTCTGATCACCTTCTCGCCCTCGGCGATGAACAGGCCCTCGGCGGGTTCGCGCTTGCGGCGCAGCTCCACGTCGGTCAGGCCCGTGTAGTCACGAAGACGCGGGTCGGTGGGGTCCTCGACGGTGATGAGATCGGCCACAGGGTGATACTGCCTTCTCCTGGGGGCGGTGCCAACGGCTGGAACGGGCCGGGTTACCGCGGGTTACGAACGGCTGGAACGGGTCGGTGCGGGAGGGGTCGCCCACTGGGGGGGCATGCCGCTGAGTACGAGTGCGGGTGCGGGTGCGGTGACGCGTCTGGGCGGGGGGGGTCATGCGCCGGGGTGCGGGCCCGCTGTCACCACCGGGCCGATGACGATCACGGCCGGTGGCCGGACCTCCTCGGCGCGCACGGCCACGGCGACGGTGGCGAGGGTGGCGTCGACCCGGCGCTGGGCGGCCGTGGTGCCCTCCTGGACCAGCGCGACGGGCGTGTCCGGCGCCTTGCCGTGGGCCATCAGCGTATCGGCGATCTGCCCGATCTTGTCGATCCCCATGAGGATCACCAGGGTGCCCCGCAGCCCGGCCAGGGACGGCCAGTCGACCAGCGAGCGGTCGTCGTCAGGGGCGACGTGCCCGCTGACCACGGTGAACTCGTGTGCGACACCGCGGTGGGTGACGGGGATGCCGGCCGCGCCCGGCACCGAGATCGAGCTGGAGATGCCCGGCACCACGGTGCAGGTGATACCGGCCTCGGCAAGCGCCTGCACCTCCTCCATGCCGCGGCCGAAGACAAAGGGGTCCCCGCCCTTGAGCCGGACCACCGACTTGCCCTGCCGGGCGTGCTCGATCAGCGCGTTGTTGATGGCCTCCTGGGCCATGAAGCGGCCGTAGGGGATCTTGGCGGCGTCGATCACCTCGACATGCGGGGGCAGTTCGGCGAGCAGGCCCCGGGGGCCGAGGCGGTCCGCGATGACCACGTCGGCCTCCGCGAGCAGGCGCCGCCCGCGGACCGTGATGAGGTCCGGGTCGCCGGGGCCGCCGCCGACCAGCGCGACCCCGGGGCTGCGGGTGCGGAAGTGCGGGGCGACGAGGGTGCCGTCGCGCAGGCCCTTGACCACGGCGTCCCGTACGGCCGCGGTGTGCCGGGGATCGCGGCCCTTGGCCTCGGTGGTGAGCACGGCGACCGTGACGCCCTCGCTGTTGCCCGTCGCCGGGGTCCAGGCGGTGGCCGCGTCGGCGTTGTCGGAGCGTACGCACCACACCCGGCCGCGCTCCGCCTCGGCGGAGGCCGCCGTATTGGCCTCGGGGTCGCTGGTCGCGACGAGGGCGTACCAGGCGTCGGCGAGATCCCCTTCCCGGTACGGGCGCCGGTGCCAGGTGATCTCGCCCGCGTCCGCCATGGCCTCTACGGAGGGGGTCGCCTCGGGGGACACCAGATGGATGTCCGCCCCGGCCGCGATCAGGGCCGGAAGGCGGCGCTGGGCGACCTGCCCGCCGCCGAGGACGACCACACGGCGGCCGGACAGGCGAAGCCCTACGGGGTACGGGGGATGTTCGGCCATGGAGGTGCGGCTCCTCGTCGGGGCGGCGCTGACGGGGCCCCACCACACGGCAGCAGCCCTGACGTGCGATTTTACGCCCGCCTGGAGCAGGGGGGACCGGGCGGGGGCGGTAGCGCCCGGAGGGGGCATCGGGGGGCCGGGGGGTGAGGGTCGCTGGGGCGCCCGTCGTAGGGGCGGGGGCGGCCGGTCGTTCGTGCGGGGGGGCGCGGGCGGTCCGTCCTACGGACGAGGGCGGCCGGTCGTTCGTGCGGGGGGGGCGCGGGCGGTCCGTCGTACGGGCGCCGCGGATCCCGTCGTGCGGGGGCGGCCGGTCCGTCCTACGGGCGCCGCGGATCCCGCCGTGCGGGGGCGGCCGGTCCGTCCTACGGGCGCCGCGGATCCCGCCGTGCGGGGGCGGGCGGTCCGTCCTACGGGCGCCGCGGATCCCGGGGGCTGTGCTGGCGCGTCCCCGGTGACCGTGAGCGGGCACCGGGGGCGGCCTTGGAGCCGTTACTTCTCGGTCACTCCGGCCGAGTCGAACGTCGCCACCTCGTGCATCGCCCGCGCGGCGCTCTGCACCAGGGGCAGGGCGAGGAGCGCGCCGGTACCCTCGCCGAGCCGCAGGTCGAGGTCGACCAGGGGGCGCAGCCCGAGCTTGTTGAGGGCGGCCACATGGCCCGGCTCGGCGCTGCGGTGGCCGGCGATGCAGGCCGCGAGCACCTCGGGGGCGATCGCACGGGCCACCAGGGCGGCGGCGCCCGCGCTAACACCATCGAGGATCACCGGGGTACGCAGGGAGGCGCCGCCGAGCAGCAGGCCCACCATCGCCGCGTGTTCAAGGCCGCCGATGGCCGCGAGGACACCGATCGGGTCGGCCGGGTCCGGCTGGTGCAGCTCGATCGCCCGGCGCACGACCTCCGTCTTGCGGGCCAGTGTCTCGTCGTTGATGCCGGTGCCCCGGCCCGTCACCTCGGAGGGGTCGGTGCCGGTGAAGACCGAGATCAGGGCGGCGGAGGCGGTGGTGTTCCCGATGCCCATCTCGCCGGTGAGCAGCGCCTTGTTGCCGGCCGCCACCAGGTCGCGGGCGGTCTCGATGCCGACCTCGATCGCGAGCTTGACCTCCTCGCGGGTGAGCGCGGGGCCGGTGGTCATGTCCGCCGTGCCCGCGCGGACCTTGCGCGGCAGCAGGCCCGGCGTGGCCGGGAGGTCGGCCGCCACGCCCACGTCGACGACGCAGACCTCGGCGCCCACCTGGTTGGCGAAGGCGTTGCAGACCGCGCCGCCGCCGAGGAAGTTGGCCACCATCTGGCCCGTCACCTCCTGGGGCCAGGGGGTGACGCCCTGGGCGTGCACACCGTGGTCGCCCGCGAAGATCGCGACGGCCGCGGGCTCCGGGATCGGCGGCGGGCACTGCCGGGACAGCCCGGAGAGCTGCGCGGAGATGATCTCCAGCATGCCGAGCGCGCCCGCGGGCTTGGTCATGCGCTTCTGCCGCTCCCACGCCTCGCCCAGCGCCTTGGCGTCCAGGGGGCGGATGCCCGCGACGGTCTCGGCGAGCAGGTCGTGCGGGTCCTCGCCGGGCAGGGCGCGACGGCCGTACGTCTCCTCGTGGACGACCCAGGACAGCGGGCGGCGCTTGGACCAGCCCGCCTGCATCAGCTCGGGCTCCTCCGGGAATTCGTCGACGTAGCCGACGCAGAGGTAGGCCACGGCCTCCAGATGCTCGGGCAGGCCGAGGGCGCGGACCATCTCGCGCTCGTCGAAGAAGCTGACCCAGCCGACGCCGAGTCCTTCCGCGCGGGCCGCGAGCCACAGGTTCTCCACGGCGAGCGCGGAGGAGTAGGGCGCCATCTGCGGCTGGGTGTGACGGCCGAGGGTGTGGCGGCCGCCCCGGGTCGGGTCGGCGGTGACCACGATGTTCACCGGGGTGTCGAGGATGGCCTCGATCTTCAGTTCCTTGAACTGCTTCGCCCGGCCCTTGGGCAGCGACTTGGCGTAGGCCTCGCGCTGGCGCTGGGCCAGTTCGTGCATGGTGCGGCGGGTCTCGGCGGAGCGGATCACCACGAAGTCCCACGGCTGGGAGTGCCCGACGGAGGGCGCCGTGTGGGCGGCCTCCAGCACCCGCAGCAGTACGTCGTGGGGGATCGGGTCGCTGCGGAAGCCGTTGCGGATGTCGCGGCGCTCGCGCATCACACGCAGGACGGCCTCCCGCTCGGTGTCGTCGTATCCGGGCGCCGCCGGGCCGCTGAACTCGATGGCGTCCTCCACCGCGGCCGTGCTCTCCTCCTGGTCGGCGGCCCGGGTGTCCAGGTCCTCCGCCTGCTGTGCGACCACGGGCTCCGGGTCCGCGGGGTGCTGCACCGGAGCGGGCGACTCGCCCTCCCGGGGCGCGGGCACCACGGCGACGGGCTCCACGGCCGTCGGCGCGTCGAACGCCGCCCCCTCGGGCCCGGTCTCGGCCGGGGCCGGGGTCTCGGGCGCCTGCTGCTGCTCGGGCAGCGGCGGCACGTCGAGTCCGTGCGGCGGGGTGGGCAACAGGTGCGCACCCGCGGGCACGGTGCCCTCGACCGGCACGAACCGGCCGTACGCGTGGTCCGCGTCCGGCTCGCCCTGCGCGGAGTACTCCACGGGGGTGCGGTCGTCGGCCGTCGCGGGCTCACCGGCCCCTGCGGTCACCGCGGCCGGTACGGCCCGGACGGGCTCGGCGGCGGCCTGGGCGGCCTCCTCCGCGGTGGGCCCGGGGATCGGGGCCGCGCCGTCCAGCGCCGGGACGGCGTCCTCGGCCGTCTGCTCGGCCGGTGCGGTGTGCCCGGTCTCCTCCGGCACCTCCGGGAGGGGGTCCGGTGCGCCGGGGGCGGCCTGGGCCGGTTCCTGGGCCACGTCCTGGGACTGAGCCGGGTCCTCCGGGTGCGGGGCCTGGGCGGCCGCGGCCGCTTCCGGGGTGTGCGCGGCGGGGTCCTCGGCACCGGGGGCCATGGCGGCCTGGGCCTCGGGTGCCTGCGGGGGCATGCCCGGCTGGGCCGCCTCGTCCGTCGGCTGGGGCACGGCCGGCACGGCCGGTGCGGCCGGTACGTCTGATGCGGCCGGTGCGTCCGGCGCTGCGGGGAAGGGGACGGCCGCCGGGGGCTGCGCCTCCGCGGCGGCGTCCGGTGCCTGGGCGTCCGGCGCCTGGGCCTCCGGCGCGGTCATGTCTCCCGGTGCGTTCACGGCCTGGGCTTCGGGGGCGGCGGCCCCTGGTGCGTCCGGGGCGTGGGCCTCGGGAGCGGTGGCCCCGGGCGCGTCCGGGGCAGGGGCCTCGGGAGCGGTGGCCGCCGGTGCGTCCGGGGACGAGATCTCTGGGGCAACCGGGGACTCCGGGGCAACCGGAGCTTCCGGTACGTCCGCGACGGCCGCCTCCGCGGCAGCCTCGGAGGCGGCCGTGGGAGCGGCCGCGGGGTGCGGTGCCCCCGGCGCATGGGCCTCGGCCTCGGCCGCGGGTACGGCTTCCTGGGCGGGCTGTTCCGGTGCCGGTACGGCGTCATGGGCGGCGGGCACGGCCGCGGCGGGCTCCGCCTCGGGGAAGACGACGGTCTCGGCGGGGGCCTCGGGCGTGGCCGGGTGCGGCACGGTCCCCGGGGCGGCGGGGGCGGCCTCCGGGGCGGGCGAAGCCACCGGATGCGGCACGGCCTCCGGGGCGGGCGCGGCCCCCTCGGCCGGGAAACCGGCCGTCATGGAGCCGTCGCCGTCAGCCAGAGAGCCCTCGGCCGGAGAGCCCTCGGCCGGAGAGTCAGCCGCGGAACCGTCGACCGGAGCGCCTCCCACCGTCGGACCGGAGCCGGGGCCGGAGTCGGGACCGGGGCCGGAGTCGGGACCGGGAGCACCCTGGCCCGCGTCCGGCAGGTGTGGCGGGACCGCCGACGGGTCCTGCCCTTCCGGGGGCAGGCCCGGCGCGGCCTGGGCGAGGCTCTGTCCGTCCTGCGGGAGGGCCGTGGCGGTGTCCGGCGCGGGGGCGGCCGCGGCGGGGAAGGCCTCGGGACCCCCGGGGGCCGTAGGCATCTCGAACTGCCCCGAACCGGCCGGGGTCCCGGGTACGGCCCCCGGAACGTGGGGAGCGTGCTCGGGGGCGGGCGCGGCGGGGTCCCCGGCCGTCGCCGGGTCGGGCGCCGCTGCCGGAACGACCGTTTCTGCGGTCCCGCCCGGGGTGCCCGGCTGCGGGGGGGCGCCCCACGGCACCGCGCCCTGCGGGGTGTTGTCCGTGAGGGAGGACATGTCGAGGTACTCGGGGCCGGTCGTCGGCGGCCCCGAGGGGCGCAGCGGCGCGTCCGCCGGGCCGCGGTCGGAGAGCGAGCGCACCGGGCTCACGGTGGCACCCGGGGTGGGCGGGCCCAGGTGCAGCGGGCGGCGGGGCGTCGCCGACGGCGGCACGGGCGCCGGGGGCGGTGTCCGGACCGCGCCGACGTCGATGGAGCCGCTGTCCCGGCCGGAGGTCTCGTGCGGGCCGGGCTCGTGGGGGTAGGGCGCGGGGGCGTGCTGGGGCATCTCCGTGCCCCAGGCACCCTGCTGGCCGGGCATCAGGAGCAGGTCGTCGTCTTCGGCGACACTGTCGGAGGGGTCGAGGTAGGTGTACGCGCCCGGCGCGAGGACGCCCGGCTGATCCACCATGCCTGCGCTCTCCGGCAGCCCCTCGCCCGGGACCTGGCCGGTGTCGGTCATGCGTACCCCTCGCCCATCGGTTAGTGCTTCTACGACCAGCTCGCCCGGAACGGCGCGCCGACCGCCCGCAGTGAAGAACGAGCGTGCATGCCCAGCGGCACGAACGACCCGCCAACAAAGACGACAAAGCCATGGAATGGCATTGTCGCGGCCCGCCCGCCGTCGCGGGGCCCTGATCCACGACGCCTCGTTGTGGACTGCGCCACGTTGCGCGCCCTCCGGTCCTGCCGTACCACACCGCCCTCAAAAGAGTGATGGTTTCCGGACATTGACGGACGTCGTCCTGGATTACCCAAGTGCGGTACAACAGTCGGCCAGCCTACCGCGCCGGTACGACAACCGGATCACGGGGAGCGGTCGGCCAAACGGCCGCTGAGCAGGAATGCGACACTCCGCTCCTTCTCCGTCCAGGCCCGTGTGTCGAGGTGCACGGACTGGAGAAGAGCGCACTCGACCTCGTAGCCGTGCTCCGACAGATCCCGGCCGACACGCTCGGCGGTGTCGCGGGTGGCGGCGTGCGCGACGATGCGCTGCGGGCGCCGGTCGGCGACCGCGGAGACCACCTCCGCTCCCCCGCCTCCGACGCGTACGACATCGGGCTCGGGGAGGTTCTCCAGGATGTGCGGGGCGACGCCGTGCACGATCTGGAGCTGTACGCCGAAGCGGCGGGCGGCGGCCATGGTGCGGCCGCAGGCGTCGGGGTCCCGGTCGACGGCGAGGACGGCGGCTCCGCAGCGGGCGGCCTCCACGGCGAACGCCCCGCTGCCGCTGCCGATGTCCCAGACGAGGTCGCCCACCCGCGGTCCGAGGCGGGCGAGTTGGGCCGAGCGCAGCAGATCCGTCTCGCCCTCGCCGAGCCCGCCGCCGTAGGCCTCGGCGGGCAGCGCCCAGCCGCGCGGTGCCGTGCCCGGGTCGCGGCCTGCGATCCAGCCGCTGTCGTCGGCCGCGGTCACCGGTCCCCCGATGACGATCACGACGTTGGGGTCGCGCCAGGCGTGGTCGGCGGCCTTGTCGGAGGTGACGACGGTGACCTGTTCGCGGTCGGTGCCGAGTTCCTCGCAGATGACGAAGGTGCGGTGGACCCCTTCGAGGAGCAGTCCGAGTTCGGCGGGCCCGGCGCCCGGGGAGGTGAGGACGGCGACCTTGGCGTGGGCCCGGCAGACGTTCACCGCGCGGCGCAGGGTCCTGCGGTGGGCGACGACCACCTGGGCGTCGTCCCAGGGCATTCCGGCGCGGGCGAAGGCGGTGGCCACCGAGGAGACTGCGGGGACGACCTCGACCTCCAGGCCGTAGTCGGGGACGCGCAGGGTGCGCACCACGCCGAAGAAGCCCGGGTCGCCGTCGGCGAGGACGACGGCGGTGCCGCGATGGGCGGCGATGCGGCGGGCGGCGAGGGCGAGACTGCCGAGGCGGATGCGCTCGGCCGACCGCGGTACCTCGGGGAGCGCGAGGTGGTGGGCCGCGCCTGCGACGAGCGTGGCGGCCGCGAGGGCGGAGCGCGCCGCAGCGGTCAGTGGCGAACCGTCCCAGCCGATCACCGTGACCCGGTCGGCCATCGTCGTCAGTCTCCCAGCAGGTCTACGCGGGTCGTCAGGGGCTTGCCCATACGTCGGGCTCCGTGAGACTACCCCGTCGGTCCGACTCCGCCCGCCCGGGGGCCCGGCCCGCGGGGGCGGCGGGCTCCCGGGTCAGCGCCACTTCGGGTACGACGTGTAGCCGCCGCTGTCGGCCAGCTCCTCACCGACCCCGTCCAGGTCCTCCGGCAGCAGGCTCCAGACGATGAAGTCGGTCCGTATGTCGGTCCAGGCGCCGTCCTCCGTGCGGAGGCGGGCTATGCAGGCGTTGCGCAGGACGCCCTCGCTGATGCAGCCGATCTTCTGGGCGACCTGCTGGGCGGCGGTGTTGTCGGCCGCCGTGCGCAGTTCGATCCGCTCGAACCGCTGGTCCCCGAAGAGCCAGTGGGCGGTGGCGAGGGCCGCCTCGCAGGCGTAGCCCTCGCCGCGGGCCCAGGGGGCGACGGTGTACGACAGCTCGGTGGACCGCACCCGCCAGTTGGTCCGGCCGAGCCGGATGACGCCGACCAGCCGCTGGGTGAGGAACTCGGTGACGGCGAGGTCCAGCCCGTGGCCGGTGCGGCGCCGGGCGGGGGCGTCGCGGGCGGCCCAGGTGTGGGCGGCCTGCTCGGTGAAGGGGTGGGGCGCCTCGGTCCAGGCGACGACCAGCTCGTCGTTCATCATCTCGGCCAGCGCCGGGGCGTCGTCCTCGTCGAGAGGGCGCAGTACCAACCGCTCCGTGCTGATGGAGACGTTGGGAAAGGTGCTCGTCATGCGCCGCTCCGTAACCTTCGGAAGCCGTCAGGGCCTTGCTGAACTGCCCAGCATGCAGCATGAATGCACCGCTCCGCACCACGGGGTCCACACCCGGTGAGGGTGTGGACCCCGTGCGTGGCGGACCCGGGGGGCGTGGTGCGCCGGGCCGGTGCGGGACGGATCAGAAGGAGGCGACGACCGACCCCTGGTACTTGTCCTCGATGAACTTCTTCACCTCGGGCGAGGTGAGGAGCTTCGCGAGCTTCTTGACCCGCGGGTCGTTCTCGTTGCCCTTCTTGACCGCGAGGAAGTTGCCGTAGGGGTTGTTCTTCGGGGACTCCAGGACGAGGGCGTCCTTGGCGGGCTTGAGTCCGGCGGGGATGGCGTAGTTGCCGTTGACCACCGCGGCGTCCACGTCGTCCAGGGAACGCGGGGTCTGGGCCGCCTCGACCTCCTTGAACTTCAGGCCCTTGGGGTTCTTGGCGATGTCCTGCGGGGTCGCCTCGGTGCCGGCGCCGTCCTTGAGGGTGATGAGCCCCTTGGAGGCGAGCAGCTTCAGGGCGCGTGCCTCGTTGACGGCGTCGTTGGGGACGGCGATGGTCGCGCCGCTCTTCAGGGCGTCGGTGCTCTTGACCTTGTGGGAGTACAGGCCCAGCGGTTCGAGGTGGACCGTGACGACGGGCACGATGTTGGTGCCGCGCTTCTTGTTGAAGTCGTCCAGGTACGGCTGGTTCTGGAAGTAGTTGGCTCCCACGGAGCCGTCCTCGGTGGCCGTGTTCGGCGTGATGTAGTCGGTGAACTCCTTGACCTGGAGGTCCAGGCCCGCCTTCTTCGCGAGGTGGTCCTTCACGAAGTTGAGGATCTCGGCGTGCGGGGTCGGGCTCGCGGCGACGACCAGCGGGCCGCTGAAGTCGGAGGCGGAGGAGCTCTTGCCGGAGCCGCAGGCGCCGAGCCCGAGGGTGAGGGCTCCGGCGGCGAGGACAGCGGTGGTGATCTTGGCGGTGTTACGCACGAAAAGTGCCTTTCCTGAATGGGTGGTGCGACCCCGTCTTGGGTGGGCGGGGAGTCGGTGGGGTGCCGGACGGACCGGCGGGGCCCTGCGGCGGTCAGGCGGCCTTGCTCACCTCGGCCGACGCGGGCTTCTTCGCCTTGAGCAGCCGCAGCCTCGGCAGCGGTCCTGAGCGGGCGCCGCGGTGGTGCAGGGAGCGGGCGGCGAAGTCGCCGGCGAACTGGATGAGGGAGATGACCACGGCGAGGATCGCCACGGTGATCCACATCATCTGGGTCTCGAAGCGCTGGTAGCCGTAGCGGATGGCGATGTCGCCGAGGCCGCCCGCGCCGACCGTGCCCGCCATCGCGGAGTAGCCGATGAGGGCCACGACCGTGGTGGTGGCGGAGGAGATCAGCGACGGCAGGGCCTCCGGCACCAGGACCTTGCGTACGACGGTCCAGGTGTTGCCGCCCATCGCCTGTACGGCCTCCACGAGTCCGCCGTCCACCTCGCGGACAGCCGTCTCGACCAGGCGGGCGAAGAAGGGGATGGCGCCGATGGCGAGCGGGACGATGGCCGCCTCACGGTCGATGGTCGTCCCGGTGACCCAGCGGGTGAAGCCCATGAGGGCGACCATCAGGATGATGAAGGGCATCGAGCGGGCGATGTTCACGATCTGCCCGATGACCTTGTTGGCGACGACGTTCTGGAGCAGGCCGCCCCGGTCGGTGAGGACCAGCAGGATGCCGAGCGGGAGTCCGCCGGCGACGGCGATGAGCGTGGACCAGCCGACCATGTAGAGGGTGTCCCAACAGGCCTGCGTCAGCAGCGGCTGCATTTCCGACCAGGTCACTTGGCACCCTCCGGGACGAGCGCGGACTCCTCGGCGGCCAGACCGAGGACGTCGATCTGAAGGCCCTTCTCGCGCAGGAAGCCGATGGGCACCACGTTGTCCTCGTAGCGGCCGGGCAGTTCGATGCGCATCCGGCCGACCTGCTTGCCGCCGACGGTGTCCATCGCGGCACCGAGGATCGAGATGTCGATGTTGTAGGTGCGTGCGAGCTGGGAGATGACGGGCTGGGTGGCGGCGTCCCCGTGGAAGGTGACGTCCACGACCGTGCGGTCGTCGCCGGACGCGGCGCCGCTGACCGGGAAGAGGGCGGCGGCCAGTTCGGAGCCGGGGGTGGCGAGCAGTTCGCTGACGGTGCCGGACTCGACGATGCGGCCCTTCTCCATCAGGGCGGCCGAGTCGCAGATGCTTTTCACGACGTCCATCTCGTGGGTGATGAGCAGAACGGTGAGACCCAGCTGCCGGTTCAGGTCGCGCAGCAGCTGGAGGATGGAGCGGGTGGTCTCCGGGTCGAGCGCGCTGGTGGCCTCGTCGGAGAGCAGCACCTTGGGGTCTCCGGCGAGGGCGCGGGCGATGCCGACGCGCTGCTTCTGGCCGCCGGAGAGCTGGGCCGGGTAGGCCCCGGCCTTGTCGGCGAGGCCGACCAGGTCGAGCAGGTCCAGCGCCTTGCGGGAACGTTCCTTCCCGGAGACGCCGAGGATCTCCAGCGGCAGCTCGACATTGTCCTGGACCGTCCGCGAGGACAGCAGGTTGAAGTGCTGGAAGACCATGCCGATCCGGCTGCGCGCCTGGCGGAGTTCCCGTCCGGCGCGCGGACCGCGGCCGGTGAGGGCGGTGAGGTCCTGGCCGGCCACGGTGACCGTGCCGGCCGTGGGGCGCTCCAGGAGGTTGACGCAGCGGATGAGCGAGGACTTTCCGGCGCCGGACTGGCCGATGACGCCGTACACCTCGCCTTCGCGTACGTGCAGATCGACGCCGTCGAGGGCGGTCACCTCGCGGCCGCGCGAGCGGTAGACCTTGCTAAGGCCCGATGTGGTGATCACTGGGGTTTCCGTCACTGTCGAGTGCCAGGGCGCGGGTGTGCGCCGGACACGGGTGCGTGCTGGGAACGCGGCACGGTTCTCGCGATCGCGAGCGAACCGGGGGAGAACATGTGCGCGGTGGGGATCCCCCCGCGCCGCGACGGCGAGGGGGCGGCTCCGGCGTGTACGACTCGGGCGTACGGACGGGGCGCGGTGCTCTCGCTTCGGGGCGCGAGGCTGGGGGTGGTGCGGGGGCCCTCTAGAAGGCGCACATTCGACACATACAACGAGCACCGGGCGTCATGGTCGCCTCGGTCGCGCAGGTGCGGCAGCTCGTCGTGGTCATGCGCCCCAGTAAACCAGACGCCCCGTCCGGATCCCTCGTGTCCGTCCGCCATTCGGACAGCCGTGGACACCGGGGGACGGGAGCGGGCGCCGTGACGGGCCGCCCGACAGGCCCGTCGGCCAGTCGGCACAGGGGCTTGCGGCGCCGCCCCGCGCCGCGCTTGCACCGGGCGGACGGGGCCCGGTTGTGGCCAAGGCCACGGCGGCGGGTCCGGACCGGGCCGTGCGCGGGCCGCCCGCCGGGGGCGAGCGCATCGGACCTTTTGGCCCGTAATAGGGTCACGGCATGCTTGATGCCCTGACGCTGGCGACCGGTGTCGCCGCGCTGCTGCTCGCCGCCTGGTGCGGCTGGGCGGCCTACCGTGATCAGCCCACCAAGGACTGGCACTTCATCGGCATGGGCTTGGTGACGCTGCTGGCCCTGGTCCAGCTGGTCGTCGGCATCGTCCAGCTGGCGCGCGGCGAGAAGCCGGAGCAGGGCACGACGATCTTCGTGGCGTATCTGCTCGGTGCCTTCGCGTGCGTCCCGGCGGCGGGCTTCATGTCGCTGGCGGAGCGCACCCGCTGGGGTTCGGTGACGGTCGCGGCCGGCGGTGTGGTCCTCGCCGTACTGGAGGTGCGGCTCTATGACATCTGGGGAGGCTGAGATGGCGGCCACGACATCCGGGAAGGCCGGGACGGCGACCGCGGAGGAGAAGCCGGCGAAGGCACGGCTCATCAGCGGGCCCGGCATGCTGCTCGTCTGGCTGTACGGCGTAATGGTGGTCGGTGCGGTGTCGCGCTCGGCCGTGCAGATCTCCGCGCACTTCGACAAGGCCCCGCTGGCGTACTCGCTGTCCGCGGTGGCCGGGTTGGTCTACGGCTTCATCACCTACTCCCTGGTCCGCGGCGGCGAGACGGCCCGGCGGGCGGCGCTGGTCTGCTGTGCGGCGGAGCTGGCGGGCGTCCTGGTCGTCGGCACCTGGACCCTGGTGGAGCCGTCCGCCTTCCCGGACGCGACGGTGTGGTCGGACTTCGGGATGGGCTATCTCTTCATCCCCGTACTGCTGCCGCTGTCGGCCATGTACTGGCTGCGCAAGGCGCACACCCGGCATCAGGCGGCCTGAGCCCGGGCGTTCCGTCGCGCCGGGCGCGCCCCTCGGGTGACGCGCCGCCGTGCCCGGGCCGCCCCGCCCGAACCGCCGTTCCTCAGGCCGTCGCGCTCGGGCCGCCGTTCCTCAGGCCGTCGTGCCCGGGCCGCTGTTTCTCAGGCCGTCGCCGCGTAAGTGGCCGCGGGGGCCTGCTTCTCCAGGACGATCAGTGGGACGCCGTCGGCGCCCTCGGCGGTGCCCGCGGCCTGGTAGCCGAGGCGGCGGTAGAGCCGCAGACCGCTCTCGCTGCGGTGGCCCGCGCTCAGCCGGAACCGTGTGGCGCCCCGCTGTTCCGCCAGTGCGGTCTCCGCGGCGCGCAGCAGGCGGGCGCCGATGCCGTGGCCCTGGAGCCGGGGGTGCACACAGAGCGTGCCGATGGAGGCCGCGCCGTCCTCGGTGACACCGCCGCGCACGGAGCCGACGACCTCCTCGCCGAGGCGTGCCACGAAGACGCAGTCCGAGGCGACCTCCGCGCGGACCGAGTCCAGACTCTGGACGAGCGGGCCGATGCGGTAGTTGCCGTACAGGGCGGCCTCGCTCTGGAAGCACAGGTACTGAAGCCTGAAGATCTGCTCGGCATCCTGCTCGGTCGCCGCCGAGATGGTCACGCTCATGCCCATGCGCGCACGCCTCCCGCTCACCTGATCACCTGTCGTCCCCCACTCCTATCCCCGTGGTTCGACGACCGCAACCTCCGCCGCCAGCAATCGCCGTAGACATCCCAGGCATTTGGAGCGTTCGGGGCCGAGGCTGCCCTGTGAGATACCCAACTCCCCCGCGATCTCCCGGTAGGTGAGGTCGTGCGGGGACAGCAGGGCGGCCATCAGCCGGGGGCAGCGGCCGGGCAGGCGGCGGACGGCCGCGTACAGGGCGCGGCGGCGGGCCGCCATGAGGGCCTGCTGCTCGGGATTGCGGCCCGGGTCGTCCGTGGGTTCGGCCCGGTAGGGCACTTCGAGCCGGGCGGTACGGCGGCCTCGGCGCGCCTCGGCGCGGACCGCGCGGCGCAGCCAGCCGGGCGGGTCGGCGGGCGGCCGGTCCCCCTCCAGCCGCTCCAGGAGCCGCAGCCACACCGCCTGTTCCAGATCGCCCGGTTCCATCCCCGACGCGTGTGCCTCCGCCGACGCCTCGGCGGTGAGCAGCGGGTGCAGGGCGGTCAGCAGATCGTGGGTCATATGCGGCGGGACGCCGCCGCCCCGGCTGCGGGTTTCCGGAACGGCGGCGATTCACCCCAACCGGGCTCCGTCCGTCAGCCGTTGACGCCCCGGCCGTGCAGGAAGTCCGCGCGGGCCAGCACCGCGGTGTCGGCGTTGTCGCTGAAGACACCGTCGATGCCGGTGGCGAAGTACGCCTGGAAGGCGCCGAAGGCGTCCCCGTACGCGGCCGGGTCCGTGCCCCGGCGGAAGTCCGCGGGCAGGAAGGTGTTCTCGTTGCGCATGGTGTACGGGTGCAGGATCAGGCCCGCGGTGTGGGCGTCGGCGACGAGCGTGGAGGGCCGGTCGAGGCTGCCGTCCGCCTTCCGCGGGACGACCAGGTCGAGGGTGGGGCCGATGCCCTGCGCGTAGGAGGCGATCTCCTTGAGGCCCTTGGGGGTGATGAGGTCGGCGACCGTCCGCGGGTCGCCCGTCTCGACGAAGTCCCAGGGGCGGGTGTTCGCGGTGGACAGCAGGACGACGAGCGGGTTGCCGATCAGCTTGTCCAGGCGCTGGATGCTGGTCGGTTCGAAGGACTGGACGAGGACGGGCGAGTTCCGGTGGTTCTTGCCGTGCGCCCGCAGGATCTTCGCGAGGCGCTCCTCCAGGCCGAGGCCCAGCTTGCGGAAGTAGGTGGGGTGCTTGGTCTCGGGGTAGATCCACACCTGCCTGCCGCGCCTGCGGGTCTGCTCGTCCTGCCAGCGGAGCACCTCCTCGAAGGTGGGGATATCCCAGCGGCCGTTGTAGAGGGTGTTGCGCTGCCGGGTGTCCGGGATCCGCTCCACGGCGCGCAGGGTCTTCAGTTCCGCGAGGGTGAAGTCCTCGGTGAACCAGCCGGTGGTGGGGACGCCGTCCAGGACCTTGGTGGTCCTGCGGCCGGCGAACTCGGGGTGGGCGGCGACATCCGTGGTGCCGCCGATCTCCGGCTCGTGGCGGCACACCAGATGGCCGTCCTTGGTGGGGACCAGGTCGCCGGCCTCCACGATGTCGGCGCCGAGGTCGAGGGCCAGCTCATAGGAGCCGAAGGTGTGTTCGGGACGGTAGCCGCTGGCGCCCCGGTGCCCGATGACGGCCGGGACCGGCAGGCCCTTCAGGCCGCCGCCGTGCCGCGGCCCGGCGCTCGTGGCACTCGCGGCGCCGGGCAGTCCGAGGACCGCACCGCCCGCCCCCAGTACCGCGGCCCCGAGCAGCGCCCGTCGGCCCGTCCCCCGCTCCTGCCCGTACGACTCCTGGGTCCCCATGGGTTCCTCCCACCACGTGTGTCGACAGCGGCTCGATCGTAAGTGCGACCGGGTGACGGACGGGAGACGTCCGCAGGAACACGGCGCACACGCGCGGGGTCACCGGGATGTGTGAAACGGGCCCCGGGACGCATGAACGGCTCCCTCCGGGACACCCGTCACGGCGGCGGCTCACGGCGGCCGCGCATGACGGGCCGTCACGCAGCGGCGCGATGTCCGTCACATTCCCGCCCGGATGTGACAGCCGGGCAACGCGACACCGCCGCAGGTAAACAGTCGTTCATGACTCGTATCGACCCGGTGAACTCGATGTGCGCCGCACCGGGCCCGCGAGTATCGTCCTCACCTGCACAGACTCATACCGCATCCCTTGACACCGGAGGGCCCGTTGTCCCGCTTCGCGCTCATCAAGGCAGTGCTCGCACCGATCATGCGCCTGATGTTCCGCCCACGGGTGGAGGGCCTGGAACACATCCCGGGTGACGGGCCGGTCATCCTGGCGGGCAACCACCTGACGTTCATCGACTCCATCGTGCTGCCGATCGTGACCACCCGGCAGGTGTGCTTCATCGGCAAGGACGAGTACGTCACCGGCAAGGGGCTGAAGGGGCGGCTGATGGCCTGGTTCTTCACCGGCGTCGGCATGATCCCGGTGGACCGGGACGGCGCGAACGGCGGTGTGGCCGCGCTGATGACCGGCCGCCGGGTGCTGGAGGAGGGCAAGGTCTTCGGCATCTACCCGGAGGGCACCCGCTCCCCCGACGGCCGTCTGTACCGCGGCCGCACCGGCATCGCCCGCCTCACCCTGATGACCGGCGCCCCGGTGGTGCCGTTCGCCATGATCGGCACGGACAAGCTCCAGCCGAACGGTAGCGGGATGCCGCGCCCGGGCCGGGTCACCGTGCGCTTCGGCGAGCCGATGGAGTTCTCCCGGTACGAGGGGATGGACCGGGACCGCTATGTGCTGCGGGCGGTCACCGACTCCGTGATGACCGAGGTCATGCGGCTGTCCGGGCAGGAGTACGTGGACATGTACGCCACGAAGGCGAAGGCCGCGTAGAGCGGCCTCAGGCCCGCGCCAGGGGGCCGTGTCCCCGCGGGGACACGGCCCCCTGGCGTTGCGCGGTCAGGACGACACATCGTCCAGCCGCTGGCCCCGCAGCAGGAACCACGCCGCCACCGCGGTGGCGAGCAGGACCACCGCGCCCGCGCCGGTGGCCAGCCTGAGGCCCTCGACAAAGGCCTCCCGGGCCGAGGACAGCAGTGCCTCGGCGGTGTCCGTCGGCAGGTGCCTGGCCACCTCGACCGCGCCGCCCAGGGATTCATGGGCGGCATCCGGGGTGCCCGCGGGGGCGGTGAAGCCGCGGTAGATGCCGGTCATGATCGACCCGAGCAGGGCGATGCCGAGGGCCGCGCCGAGTTCGTACGCCGTCTCGGAGACCGCCGAGGCGGCACCCGCCTGGTCCTTGGGCACGCTGGACAGGATCACGTCCGCGGTCACGGTGAACGACAGTCCCGCGCCCACACCGACCACCAGCAGCGCGCCCCCGATCAGCGGATATCCGGTGGCCCGGTCGAGCAGGGTGAGGGCGGCCAGCGCCAGCCCCACCGCGGCGAGCCCGGCGGAGACCACCGCGCGCACCGAGAAGCGGCGGGCCGCGGTGCCCGCAACCAGACCGGCCGCCACCGCGCCGACGGCGGCGGGCAGTTCGGCGAGTCCGGCCTCGAACGGCCGCCTGCCCTGGACCAGTTGGAGGTACTGGGAGAGGAAGAAGACCAGTCCGGACATGCCGAGGACGGTCAGCAGGTCGGCGAGGACCGCGCCGCTGAAGCCGCGGCGCCGGAACAGCCGCATGTCCAGCAGCGGCACCGGCATCGTCAGCTGGCGGCGGACGAATCCGGCCAGCGCGGCCGCGCCGAGGAGACCGGTGGCCACGCTCGGCCAGGTGAGCCCCTCCGCGGCGGCTTCCTTGACCGCATAGACGACGCCGACCATGCCGACGAGCGACAGTCCGACGCTGATCAGGTCCCAGGGGCCCGGGTTCGGGTTGCGGGACTCGGGGAGCGTCCGGATGCCGACCAGGACGAGGACGACCATCACGGGCACGTTGATGAGGAAGACCGAGCCCCACCAGAAGTGTTCGAGCAGGAAACCGCCGGTGATCGGGCCGACCGCGGTGCCCGCCGAGGCGGTGGCGCCCCAGATGCCGACCGCGAGGCTGCGCTCGCGCGGGTCCGTGAAGATGTTGCGGATCAGGGCGAGGGTGGCGGGCATCAGGGTGGCGCCCGCGACGCCGAGCAGCGCCCGCGCCAGGATCATGGTCTCCGCGGAGCCCGCGTAGGCGTTGAGGACGGATATCAGACCGAAGGCCATGGCGCCGCCGAGCAGGATCCGCTTGCGGCCGATGCGGTCGCCGAGGCTGCCCATGGAGACCAGCAGACCGGCGATGACGAACGAGTAGACGTCCCCGATCCACAGCAGCTGGGTGCCGGAGGGCTCCAGGTCCTCGCTGATGTAGGGGGTTGCGAGGCCGAGCACGGTCGCGTCCACGGCGACCAGCAGCACGGCGAGCACGAGGACGGCGAGGGCGAGCCACCGGTCCGGCCGCCGCTCCGTCCGCGGGGCGAGCGCCGGCTGCGCGGTGCTGGTCATGATTCCTCTCTCCTGAGTGCGCCGCCGAGGAACATCTCGACGATCATGTATCTGTAGTCCTTGGGGGCCAGGCGTCCCTCCGCCATGGCCCAGGCGCCCGAGGCCAGCAGGCCGTAGAGGGCGTCGGTGAGCCAGGCCGGGGTGAGGTCGATACGGAACTCGCCCGCCGACTGCCCGCGCCGGAAGAGCGCCGCCATCCGGGCGTCGATCCTGGCCCAGCCGGCGTTCTGCTCCTCGCCCTCGTAGAGCTGGTTCTCGCTGTAGAGGAAGGCGAGGAGGGCCGCGGCGGGCTCGATCTCCGTCACAAACCGGCGCAGGGCGTCCCGGGCCGGGCCGTCGTCGAGCCGCGCCGCGGCCAGCGCCGCTTCGCACTCCTCGATACCAAGCATCTCCAGGGCGCGCACGAGCGCGTCGCGTCCGGCGAAGTGGCGATGCAGGGTGGCCCGGCTGATCCCGGCCGCCCGGGCGACCTCGTCCATGGTGGCGGTGGATTTACGGGTGAGCAGGGCGGCTGCGCTGCGCAGCACGTGGTCACGGTCGACGGCCATGAAACAAGAATAGCGCACGTGAGACATCTTTGTCTCACGTGCGGCATGTGAGTCTCATTGACCGCGGGTGTCCACAGGAGAATGCGTGTCTACGGGAGAAGGGGTGTCCAGAGGAGAGGGGTGCCTACGGGAGGAGGGGGCCCCTCAGTGCCAGGGCAGCCGGCCGCGCTGCTGCCAGTACGCGCGCGGGTCCTCGGCGAGGGTCTCCAGGCGGGCGAGCCGTTCCGGGTCGAGGTCGACGGCGGCGGCCTCCAGATTGGAGGCGAGCTGGGCCGCGGTGGCGGCGCCGGACAGGACGACATCGGCCCAGGGCCGGTGCAGGACCGCGGCCAGGGCGATGGTGTCGGAGCCCAGGGACAGCCCCTCGGCCACGGCCCTCAGCGCCCCCGGCGCGTGGGGGTCCGCCAGGCGTCCGTTGGCCATGCCCTCCTTGACGATCACCAGGAGCCCGGCGTCATGGGCCTCCTCCAGCGCCGGGGCGGCCGAGGTCTCCAGGAGGTTGTACGTGGACTGGACGCTGCGGAAGAGGGGCGCGC
The DNA here is from genome assembly GCF_044548405.1 of Streptomyces sp. NPDC052040. NCBI lineage: Bacteria > Bacillati > Actinomycetota > Actinomycetes > Kitasatosporales > Streptomycetaceae > Streptomyces > Streptomyces sp. NPDC052040. The sequence continues at coordinate 197,781 of NZ_JBIUBV010000004.1, forward strand.
CGCCGACGGTCACGGCGAGCGCCGCGCGGATCGCCTCGGCCTGGGCCGGGCCGCTGGTGGAGAAGCCGATCACCAGGCCGTCCGCGGCGGCCTCCGCGAGCCGGGCGTGCAGTTCACGGTCGGTGAGCGCCGGGCTGTCGGGGGTGACCGAGTGGATCTGGTAGAGGCCGAGGCGGTCGCCGAGCAGGGCGGCGGTCTCGGCACGCTGGCGCTCGTAGGTGGCGAGGCCGTGGTCCTTGACCTCGTGCCGCTCGGCGTCGGTGGTCCAGCCCGCGGTGTAGGTGTAGCCCCATTTGCTGCCGACGACCACATCACCGATCTCCGGGTGCGCCGCCAGCCAGTCGGCGAGGAACTCCTCGGAGCGGCCGTAGGAGCGGGCGACGTCGATGTGGCGTACGCCCCGGGCGTAGGCGGCGTCCAGCAGTTCATGGGTGCGGGCGCGCAGGGCGTCGACGCTGCGGTCGGACGGGAGGTCCCGCTCCCGGCCCAGATTGATGTAACCGGGGCGCCCGACGGCGGCCAGGCCCAGACCGAGGCGGCGGACGGGTGTCATGGCTGAGGCCATCGGGTCTCCCCTTTTCGAGCTTTCGAGCTTTCGAGCGAGGCCGGGAGCCCGGGGACGGCCGGGGGCGGTCACCGGGCTGCCGTGCGGGTCGGCACCTAGCGGGGCCGTCATGCGGTCGGCTCCGCGCGGTGCTCACCGCATGGTCGGTGTCGCACGGTGGACGCCGTGCGGTCGGCTCCGTGCGGTGGACGCTGCGCGGTTCGGATCAACCTAACCCGCGCCGCCCTCCTCGTACGACCCGGCCGCCTCCCCTGCCGCGACCCGCTACTTCCCCTGCTTGGCGGTGGCCCAGGCGTGCTGTGCCGCCAGGTCCTCCTTCACCTCAGCGAGCTGGACGGCGACCGCCTCGGGTGCGGTGCCGCCGCGGCCGTTGCGGGAGGCGAGGGCCCCGGGGACGTTGAGCACGGTGCGCACCTCGGGGGTGAGATGGGCGCTGATCCCGGCGAACTGCTCGTCCGTCAGCTCGTCCAGCTCCTTGCCCTCGGCCTCCGCGGTCTTGACGCACTCCCCGGCGACCTCGTGCGCCACCCGGAAGGGCACCCCCTGCTTGACCAGCCACTCGGCGATGTCGGTGGCGAGCGAGAAACCGGCCGGGGCCAGCTCCTCCAGGCGCTCGCGGTGCACGGTCAGGGTGGCCATCATCCCGGTGAAGGCGGGCAGCAGGACCTCCAGCTGGTCGATGGAGTCGAAGACCGGCTCCTTGTCCTCCTGGAGGTCGCGGTTGTAGGCCAGCGGCAGGGCCTTGAGGGTGGCGAGCAGGCCCGTCAGATTGCCGATCAGACGGCCGCTCTTGCCGCGCGCCAGCTCCGCGATGTCCGGGTTCTTCTTCTGCGGCATGATCGAGGAGCCGGTGGAGAAGGCGTCGTGGAGGGTGACGAAGGAGAACTCCTTCGTGTTCCAGAGGATGACCTCCTCGGCGATCCGGGAGAGGTTCACGCCGATCATCGCGGTGATGAAGGCGAACTCGGCGACGAAGTCACGGGAGGCCGTGCCGTCGATGGAGTTGGCCGAGCTGCCGTGCTCGAAGCCGAGGTCCCTGGCGACGGCCTCCGGGTCCAGGCCGAGGCTGCTGCCCGCGAGCGCGCCCGAGCCGTAGGGGGAGACGGCGGTGCGCTCGTCCCACTGGCGCAGCCGCTCGGCGTCCCGGGAGAGCGCCTGGACATGCGCGAGCACATGGTGGGCGAAGAGCACCGGCTGGGCGTGCTGGAGATGGGTGCGGCCGGGCATCGCCACGTCCGGGTGGGCCTCGGCCAGGCCGGTCAGGGCGTCCTGGAGGTCGGCGAGCAGGCCGCCGAGGACCCGGGCGTGGTCGCGCAGATACATCCGGAAGAGGGTGGCGACCTGGTCGTTGCGGGAGCGGCCCGCGCGGAGCTTGCCGCCGAGGTCGGGGCCGAGGCGTTCGAGCAGACCGCGCTCCAGGGCGGTGTGGACGTCCTCGTCGGCGATGGTGCCGGTGAAGTCGCCCGAGGCCACGTCCGCCTCCAGCCGGTCGAGCCCGGCGAGCATCCGGGTCAGCTCGTCCTCGGTGAGGAGCCCCGCCCGGTGCAGCACCCGCGCATGGGCACGGGAGCCCGCGATGTCGTAGGGCGCGAGCCGCCAGTCGAAGTGGACGGAGGCGGACAGCCTGGCCAGGGCCTCGGCGGGGCCGTCGGCGAAGCGGCCGCCCCAGAGCCGTACGTCACCGCTGTTGCTGCTCAACTCAGGTCTCCTCGGGAAGGTTAAGGATGTGCCGCCGCCTCCCCACCCGGGAGTGAGGAGGCGGCTGTCGGCTCGGGCGGCGCGCCCGGGGTCCTTCGTCCGGATCGGGCGAGCCCCGCATGATCCGGACGAGAGGCCTCAGACGAGGTCCCGCTTGGCGGCGATCTTCGACGACAGACTGTAGATGTCGATGAAGCCCTTGGCCGCGGACTGGTCGAAGGTGTCGCCGGTGTCGTAGGTGGCGAGGTCGAAGTCGTACAGCGACTCGCCCGAGCGCCGCCCGGTGACGACCGCGCGGCCGCCGTGCAGGGTCATCCGGATGTCGCCGGAGACATGCTGGTTGGCCTCGTTGATGAAGCCGTCCAGGGCGCGCTTGAGCGGCGAGAACCACTGGCCGTCGTAGACCAGTTCGCCCCAGCGCTGCTCGACCTGCCGCTTGTAGCGGGCGAGTTCGCGCTCGACGGTGACGCTCTCCAGCTCCTGGTGGGCGGTGATCAGGGCGATCGCGCCCGGCGCCTCGTAGACCTCGCGGGACTTGATGCCGACGAGCCGGTCCTCGACCATGTCGATCCGGCCGACGCCCTGGGCACCCGCGCGCTCGTTGAGCTGCTGGATGGCCTGGAGGACGGTCACGGGCTTGCCGTCGAGGGCGACCGGGACACCGCCCTTGAAGGTGATGACCACCTCGTCGGCCTCGCGGGGCTCGGCCGGGTTGGAGGTGTACTCGTAGATGTCCTCGATCGGGGCGTTCCAGATGTCCTCGAGGAAGCCGGTCTCGATGGCCCGGCCGAAGACGTTCTGGTCGATGGAGTACGGGGACTTCTTGGTGGTCGCGATCGGGAGGCCCTTGGCCTCGCAGAAGGCGATGGCCTTGTCCCGGGTCATCGCGTAGTCACGGACCGGGGCGATGCACTTGAGGTCGGGGGCGAGGGCGACGATGCCGGCCTCGAAGCGGACCTGGTCGTTGCCCTTGCCGGTGCAGCCGTGGGCGACCGTGCTGGCGCCGTGCTTCTGGGCGGCGGCGACCAGGTGCTTGACGATCGTCGGCCGGGACAGGGCGGAGACCAGCGGGTACCGGTCCATGTAGAGGGCGTTCGCCTTGATCGCCGGGAGGCAGTACTCGTCGGCGAACTCGTCCCGGGCGTCGGCGACCTCGGCCTCGACCGCGCCGCAGGCGAGCGCGCGCTTGCGGATGACGTCCAGGTCTTCTCCGCCCTGGCCGACGTCCACGGCCACGGCGATGACCTCGGCTCCGGTCTCCTCCGCGATCCAGCCGATCGCGACGGAGGTGTCCAGACCGCCGGAGTAGGCGAGTACGACGCGCTCGGTCACGGGTTTCTCCCTCGGGGTGCATTCGCTGTTATGCATGAGTATGCAGAACTCTGCATGGTTCGTCAATCCCATTCACCCGTGTGGCGGCATCGGGCAGCACTTCGCAGGCAGGGACGACGTCCCGCGCGATGCGTGCCTCGGCGCAAGGCGCGCTTCCGCTCGACGGGTGCCTCCGGGCGATGCGTGCCTCCGCTCGATGGGTGCTTCCGATGGAAAGAACGCCGCGAATCCGGTCCCGACGGCCTGCCGGGGCCGCCCCTGCCGCTGGCGCCGTGTACGTTTCGAGCCATGCGCTCCGGTGTCGTCGCCGCCCTCGCCGCCCTCGTCTCCGCCTCCCTCCTGCTGCCGGCCGGTGCCGCGCCGCGCCCGGCGGTGGTCCCGCTGCCCGAGCGGATGGCGGACACCGGCGGCGGCACCCAGCTGATCACCGCGGAGGCGCCCGCCGCCGGGGCGGCCTCGGGCACGGTCACCTGGTGGGACCGCCGGGGCGGACGCTGGCTGCGGACCGGGTCCGCGCCCGCGCGCTTCGGTGCGCACGGCCTGGCCGAGGGCCGCACCCGCAGACAGGGCACCGCGACCACCCCGGCGGGCCTCTTCGACCTGCCCTTCGCCTTCGGCATCGCGGCGCCGCCGCCGGGGACGAGGACGCCGTACCGCCGGGTCCACGCGGACTCCTGGTGGTGCCAGGACAACGCCTCGCGCTCCTACAACCGCTGGACCGAGCCCCTCCCGGCCGACTGCCGGGCCACCGAGTCCGAGCGGCTGGCCGCCTACGACCCGCAGTACTCCCACGCCCTGGTCATCGGCTTCAACTACCGCGCCCCGGTGCGCAATCGGGGCGCCGGGATCTTCCTCCACATCAACGGCAGGGCGGCGACCGAGGGCTGTGTGTCGGTCCCGCGGGACGCCATGCGGTCGATCCTCACCTGGGCGGATCCCGTCCGGGCACCGCACATCGCGATCGGCACCACGGGCGGGACCCTCGCGCTCACCCGCTACTGAGCGCGTCCGGGCGCCGGTCCACCGGCAGTTGGCACCTCCGGAACCGGGGACGGCTCCGTGACCGCGCGGCGGTTTGAACGCGGAGCGGGTCCCGCACGTACCTGTGGGCCAAGGAGGCCCCCGGGCCTCACCCGTCCCACGCAGGACCACGGAGGACACCGTGTCCACGATCGCCGGTGGCCGCGCCGCGCGGCGCCAGACGATGCGCGCCATCCGCCCCCGCCGCTCCCCCGCCGTCCCGCTGCTGGCCGCCGTCTGGGCGGGCGCGGCGGGCGTCGTCTGGCTGTGGTGGATGAACACCCCGTCCATCGCCGACAACAACAGCAGGATCCTCAACGCGGGGCGGATCACCGGCCTTCTCGCCGGCTATCTGATGGCGCTCGTCGTGCTCCAGATGGCGCGGGTGCCCGCGCTGGAGCGGCGGGTCGGCTCCGACCGGGTCGCCCGCTGGCACGCCATGACCGGCCGGTACACCATCTGCCTGGTCCTCGCCCATCTCTTCCTCACCATGTGGGGCTACGCCCTCCAGAGCGGCAAGGGGCTGGGCGGGATCGTCCAGCAGACCATCGACTCGACCCAGCAGCTGCCGGACGTGGGCAAGGCCGCCATCGGCACCGGTCTGCTGGTGCTCATCGGGCTCATCTCGATCGGCCCGGTCCGCCGCCGGATGTCGTACGACCTCTGGTACCACGTCCATCTGCTGACCTACGCGGCCACCTATCTGTCCTTCTGGCACCAGCTGTCCACCGGCAACGAGTTCGCCGGGACGCCCGCCGCCAGGACCGCCTGGTACGCCCTCTACGGCTCGGTGACCGCGCTGGTGCTCTGGTACCGGATCCTCGTCCCGGTCCGGCTGAACCTGCGGCACCGGCTGCGGGTCGAGGCGGTCATCGAGGAGTCGCCGGGCGTGGTCTCGGTGCTGATGACGGGCCGGAGGCTGCACCGGATGGGAGCGGAGGCCGGGCAGTTCTTCCGCTGGCGCTTCCTCGCGCCCGGGATGCGCTTCAGCTCCCACCCCTACTCGCTGTCGGCGGCGCCCCGCCCGCAGATGCTCCGCATCACGGTGAAGGCCATCGGCGACCACAGCTCCGCGCTGCGGGACCTCGCGCCCGGCACCCGGGTGTGGGCGGAGGGCCCCTACGGGGCGCTGACCGCGGACCGGCGCAGCCGCGGCAAGGTGCTGCTGGTGGCCGGCGGTGTCGGCATCACGCCGATGCGGGCCCTGTTCGAGACGCTGCCCGGGGCGCCCGGGGATCTGACCCTCCTCTACCGCGCGAACACCACCCAGGACCTGGCCCTGTGGGACGAGCTGGCCCAGATCGCCCAGGAGCGCGGCGCCCGGCTGATGTACGCGGTCAACAGCCCGGACGGCGAGCGCCCGGACATCTCCGCGGACACCCTGCGGCGGAAGCTGCCGGACATCGACCGCCACGACGTCTTCATGTGCGGACCGCCCGGCTTCGCACAGCAGGTGTACGAGGCAGTGCGCGGAGCGGGAGTTCCCGCCCGCCGTATCCATCACGAGTCGTTCGAGATGTGAGCGACGGGATCGAAGGAGCTTTGGGAACGATGAGGAAGAGCCATCCCCTTCGGCGCGCCGTGCTCGCCGGTGCGGCGACCGTGTCCGGGATCGTCCTGCTGCTGTCGCTGAAGCCGGGCTCGGATCCGGCGGCCGCCCAGGCGGCGGTGCCGGGCGCGCCGCAGCAGACCGCCGCGGCCCAGGAGGCGCCGCAGGGCGGCACCGGAGCGCAGGCGGGCGAGCGTTCCGTCACCGGTGAGGCGGCCGCGACGCAGTACGGCAACGTCCAGGTACGCCTGACCCTGAACGGCGGGAAGATCACCAAGGCCGAGGCCGTCCAGGCACCCAAGGGCGGACTCAGCGACCAGAAGACCGCCATGGCCGTACCCAAACTCAACCAGGAAGCCGTCACCACCCAGAGCGCCGACATCGACACCGTCTCCGGAGCCACCTACACCAGCGGCGGCTACAAAAAATCACTCCAGTCGGCGATCGACAAGGCGAAGGCCCCCTCGGGCGGCGGATCCGGTCAGTCGGCCGGTGCTGCGGGCGGTGCGTCCTCCGGTGCGGCGGCCGGTGCGGGCGCGGGCTCGTCGGCGCAGGCGCGGACCGTCACGGGCAGTGTGGCGAGCACCCAGTACGGCAACGTCCAGGTACGCCTGACCCTGAACGGCGGGAAGATCACCAAGGCCGAGGCCGTCCAGGCACCCAAGGGCGGACTCAGCGACCAGAAGACCGCCATGGCCGTACCCAAACTCAACCAGGAAGCCGTCACCACCCAGAGCGCCGACATCGACACCGTCTCCGGAGCCACCTACACCAGCGGCGGCTACAAAAAATCGCTCCAGTCCGCGCTGGACCAGGCCGGTCGCTGAGTGGCCGGGCAGGTGAGCGACCCCGAGGCACCCCCCGCGCTGCGCCACGCGGAGGAGGTGATGGGCACCGTGGTCTCCTTCGATGTGCGCGGCGGTGAGCCCGAGGCCGTGCGCGCCGCCCTGGCGGAGGCGGTCGCCGGACTGCATCGTGTGGACGAGGTGTTCAGCACCTACCGGGAGGACAGCCAGCTGTCGCGGCTCGCCCGCGGTGAGGTGGCCCTCGGGGAGTGCGACCCGGAGGTCGCCGAGGTGCTCGCACTGGGGGCCGAGGCGGAGCGGGTCAGTGACGGCTGGTTCAGTACGCGCTACGGGGGCCGGACGGACCCGACCGGGATCGTCAAGGGCTGGGCGGTCGAACGGGCGGCCCAGCGGCTGTGGGAGGCCGGGGCCCGCGGGGTGAGCGTCAACGGCGGCGGGGACGTGCAGCTGTACGGGACGCCAGGACCGCACCGGCCCTGGCGGGTCGGGGTGACGGATCCAATGCGGCCCGGCGGGCTCGCCGCGGTGGTCTCGGCGGCCGGTGCCGGGGAGCTGGCCGTGGCCACGTCCGGGACCGCGGAGCGCGGCACGCACATCGTCGACCCGCGCACCGGCCGCCCCGCGGTGACCGACCTGGTCGCCGTGACCGTGGTGGCGCCCCGGCTGACCTGGGCCGACTGCTGGGCCACGGCCGCGTTCGCCATGGGCTCCCGGCAGGGTCTCGACTGGCTTGAGTCGCTGCCGGACACGGAGGCACTGCTGATCACGGCGGGCGACGAGGTGCGCTGCACGGGCGGACTGGCGGCCCGGCTGGGCTGACCGCGGCCGCACGGGGCCATACAGGGCCGTACGGGCCATACAGGGCCGTACGGGCCATACAGGAAGGGGGCGCACCGGACAGCCGGTGCGCCCCCTTCCCGTATGGCCGCGTATGGCGCCGGTGGCGCCGCCTCAGTGGCCGGTCTGCGCCAGCCGCAGCAGATGGTCCGCCAGGGCCTGGCCCCCCGTGGGGTCCCGGCTGATCAGCAGCAGGGTGTCGTCGCCCGCGATGGTGCCGAGGATGTCGTGCAGTTCCGCCTGGTCGATGGCCGAGGCAAGGAACTGGGCCGCGCCCGGCGGGGTGCGCAGGACCACGAGGTTGGCGGACGCCTCCGCCGAGATCAGCAGTTCCTGGGACAGCCGCCGCATCCGCTCCTCCTTGGCCGACCCGCCCAGCGGAGCGCGGGGGGTGCGGAAGCCGCCCTCGCTGGGGACCGCGTAGATGAGGTCGCCGTCGGTGTTGCGGATCTTCACCGCGTTCAGCTCGTCCAGATCCCGGGAGAGCGTCGCCTGGGTGACGTTCAGCCCGTCGTCGGCGAGAAGCTTCGCCAACTGGCTCTGCGAGCGGACCGGTTGCCGGTTGAGAATGTCCACGATCCGGCGGTGGCGCGCGGTGCGGGTCTGCGGCACGGCGGGTCCATTGTGCTCGTGGTCCTGCGCCTGGGTCATCGTCGTCTCATTCTCCGGATCGCTCGTCCCCGTTCACTGCGTCGAGGACACCGGGGAGAGCCCGGAGAAACGCCTCCACTTCGTCATCGCCGAGATTCAGCGGCGGCATCAGCCGTACGACGTTCGGGGCGGGCGCGTTCACCAGGAGGCCGGCGTCCTGAGCCGCCTGCTGTGTCTGCTGGGCGAACGGCTCGCTGAGCACGATACCCAGGAGCAGGCCCGCACCCCGGACATGGTCGATCATCGGATGGTCCAGGGACTCGATTCCCTCCCTCAGCCGCTCGCTCTGCCGCTTGACGTTGTCCAGCAGACCGTCGGCCGCGATGGTGTCGAGTACGGCGAGTCCGGCGGCGCAGGCGACGGGGTTGCCGCCGAAGGTGGTGCCGTGCTGGCCCGGCCGGAGCAGCTCGGCGGCGCGGCCGAAGGCGACCGTGGCGCCGAGCGGCAGACCGCCGCCCAGGCCCTTGGCGAGCGTGACCACGTCCGGCAGTACGCCGTCATGGGCCTGGTAGCCGAACCAGTGACCGGTGCGGCCGATGCCGGTCTGCACCTCGTCGAGCACGAGCAGCGCCCCGGTGGCCGCGGTGATGGCACGGGCCGCCTTGAGGTAGCCGGGGGGCGGGACGACGACCCCGTTCTCGCCCTGGACGGGCTCGATGATCACCAAGGCGGTGTCCTCGGTGACGGCGGCGGCCAGCGCCTGGGCGTCGCCGTAGGGGACATGGGTGACATCGCCGGGCAGTGGCCGGAAGGGCTCCTGCTTGCCGGGCTGGCCGGTGAGCGCGAGGGCGCCCAGGGTGCGGCCGTGGAAGCCGCCCTCGGTGGCGACCATATGGGTGCGCCCGGTCAGCCGGCCGATCTTGAAGGCGCCCTCGTTGGCCTCGGCGCCGGAGTTGCAGAAGAACACCCTGCCGTCCCGGCCGAAGAGCCGGAGCAGCCGTTCGGCGAGGGCGACGGGCGGTTCGGCGATGAACAGGTTGGAGACATGGCCGAGGGAGGCGATCTGCCCGGCGACCGCCCGGACGACGGCGGGGTGGGCGTGGCCCAGCGCGTTCACCGCGATCCCGCCGACGAAGTCCAGGTACTCCGTGCCGTCGGCGTCCCACAGCCGGGTGCCCTCGCCGCGGACCAGGGGCAGCCGCGGGGTGCCGTAGTTGTCCATGAGCGCGCCCCGCCACCGGCGGGTCAGCTCCTCGTTGGCCGAGTGCGCGGCCGCCTCGGATCCGGTGGCGGTGCCGGTCGTGGCCGTCATACGGAGGCCTCCTGATCGGACGGGTCGGGCACGACCATGGTGCCGATGCCCTCGTCGGTGAAGATCTCCAGCAGGATCGAGTGCTGGACCCGGCCGTCGATGACACGGGCGGTGGTGACGCCGTTGCGCACGGCGAACAGGCAGCCCTCCATCTTCGGGGCCATGCCCGAGGACAGCTCCGGGAGCAGTTTCTCCAGCTGGGATGCGGTGAGGCGGCTGATCACCTCGTCGGAGTGGGGCCAGTCCTCGTAGAGTCCTTCGACGTCCGTGAGGACCATGAGGGTTTCGGCGCCCAGTGCCGCAGCGAGTGCCGCAGCCGCCGTATCAGCATTGACGTTGTAGACATGTCCGTCGTCCTGACTCCGGGCGATCGAGGAGACGACCGGGATGCGGCCGTCGGCGAGCAGCGCCTCGATCGCGCCCGTGTCGATCTCGGTGATCTCGCCCACCCGCCCGATGTCGACCGACTGGCCGTCGATCGTGGGCCGGTGCTTGGTGGCGGTGATGGTGTGCGCGTCCTCGCCGGTGAGGCCGACGGCGAACGGGCCGTGCTGGTTGAGCTGGCCGACCAGTTCGCGCTGGACCTGCCCGGCCAGCACCATGCGCACCACGTCCATGGCGTCCTCGGTGGTGACCCTCAGGCCCGCCCTGAACTCGCTGGCGATGCCCTGCCGGTCCAGGGCTGCGCTGATCTGGGGGCCGCCGCCGTGCACCACCACGGGCCTGAGGCCCGCGTGCCGCAGAAAGACGACGTCCTGGGCGAAGGCGGCCTTCAGCTCGTCGTTCACCATGGCGTTCCCGCCGAACTTGATGACGACGGTCTTGCCGTGGTGGCGGGTGAGCCAGGGCAGCGCCTCGATGAGGATCTGCGCCTTGGGCAGGGCGGTGTGCCTGCGCGTCGTTCCGCCGCTCGTTCCGCTGTTCGTTCCGGTGCTCATGAGGAGTAGGCGCTGTTCTCGTGGACGTAGTCGGCGGTGAGGTCGTTGGTCCAGATGGTGGCGGTCTCGGTGCCGGCGGCGAGGTCGGCGACGATGTGCACCTCGCGGTAGCGCATGTCGACCAGTTCGCGGTCCTCGCCCACGGAGCCGTTCTTGCAGACCCAGACGCCGTTGATGGCGACATTGAGCTGGTCGGGCTCGAAGGCGGCCCGGGTGGTGCCGATCGCGGACAGCACCCGGCCCCAGTTGGGGTCCTCGCCGTGGATCGCGCACTTGAGGAGGTTGTTGCGGGCGATGGTGCGGCCCACCTCCACGGCCTCCTCCTCGGTGGCGGCGCCGGTGACCTCGACCTTGATGTCCTTGCTGGCACCCTCGGCGTCACCGATGAGCTGGCGGCCCAGGTCGGCGCAGACCTCGCGGACGGCCTCGGCGAAGTCCTCGTAGGCGGGGGCGATCCCGGAGGCTCCGGAGGCGAGCAGCAGGACGGTGTCGTTGGTGGACATGCAGCCGTCGGAGTCGAGCCGGTCGAAGGTGACCCGGGTGGCGCCGCGCAGGGCCCGGTCCAGGGTCTCCTGGTCGGCGTCGGCGTCCGTGGTGAGGACGACGAGCATGGTGGCGAGGCCGGGCGCGAGCATCCCGGCGCCCTTGGCCATGCCGCCCACGGTCCAGCCGTCCCGGGTCGCCACGGCGGTCTTGTGGACGGTGTCGGTGGTCTTGATGGCGAGGGCGGCCTTCTCGCCGCCGTGCTCGGACAGCTGGGCGGCGGCCGTGCCGATGCCCGGAAGCAGCTTGTCCATGGGGAGCAGCACACCGATGAGGCCGGTGGAGCAGACGGCCACCTCGATGGCGCCCCGGCCGAGGACCTCCGCCGCCTTCTCGGCGGTGGCGTGGGTGTCCTGGAAGCCCTTCGGTCCGGTGCAGGCGTTGGCGCCACCGGAGTTGAGGACGACCGCGGAGACCTGGCCCGCCTGGAGGACCTGCTCCGACCAGAGCACGGGCGCGGCCTTCACACGGTTGGCGGTGAAGACGCCCGCGGCGGCGCGGCGGGGCCCGTTGTTGACCACGAGAGCCAGGTCGGGGCCGCCGTTCTCCTTGATCCCGGCGGCGATCCCGGCCGCCGTGAACCCCTGTGCTGCCGTGACACTCACTGCGTCTCCTTGGTGGCTTCTGCGCCGACGGGGTGTGCCGTGCTCACGGGGCGACTCCGATCGTGGAAAGCCCGGTGGTCTCGTCGAGCCCGAGGGCGAGGTTCATGCTCTGGACGGCACCGCCCGCGGTGCCCTTGGTCAGGTTGTCGATGGCGCTGATCGCGATGATGCGGTGTGTGGCGGCGTCGTGAGCGACCTGCACCTGAACGGCGTTGGAACCGCAGACGGACGCGGTGGCCGGCCACTGCCCCTCGGGGAGCAGGTGGACGAAGGGCTCGTCGGCGAAGGCCTTCTCATAGGCGGCGCGGACCGTCTCGGCGGTGACACCGGGCCGGGCCTTCGCGCTACAGGTGGCGAGGATGCCGCGGGGCATGGGCGCGAGGGTGGGGGTGAAGGAGACGGAGACCCTCTCCCCGGCGGCGGCGCTCAGGTTCTGGATCATCTCGGGAGTGTGCCGGTGCGCCCCGCCGACGCCGTACGGGGACATGGACCCCATGACCTCGCTGCCGAGCAGATGCGGCTTGGGTGCCTTGCCCGCGCCGGAGGTGCCCGAGGCGGCGACGACCACGGCCTCGGTCTCGGCGAGGCCCGCGCCGTAGGCGGGGAACAGTGCGAGCGAGACGGCGGTCGGGTAGCAGCCGGGCACCGCGATGCGCCGGGCACCGGCGAGCCGGGCGCGGGCGCCGGGCAGCTCGGGGAGGCCGTAGGGCCAGGTCCCGGCGTGCGGTGTGCCGTAGAACCGCTCCCAGTCGGCCGCGTCCTCCAGCCGGAAGTCCGCCCCCATGTCGATCACCAGCGCCCGGCCGCCGAGCTGCTCGGCGACGGCGGCGGACTGGCCGTGGGGCAGGGCGAGGAAGACCACGTCGTGCCCGGGGAGCACCTCGGAGGAGGTCTCCTGGAGCACGCGGTCGGCGAGGGGCAGCAGATGCGGTTGCAGCGCGCCCAGCGGCCGCCCGGCGCTGGAGTTCGCGGTCAGGGCGCCGATCTCGACCTCGGGGTGGGCCAGCAGCAGGCGCAGCAGTTCCCCACCCGCATATCCGCTCGCCCCGGCGACCGCCGCACGTACCGTCATGGAACCTCCTCCTGGATGGCATGACTATACGTTTCGCCGCACTTTTATGCAATGCCCGGTCCGGGCCCCCCGACGAGCCCCTCTCGACGGTGCCGCCCGCTCCGGCCGAAGCGGCAGGTGCGCCGGGCGATCCCCTCCGGGGGATCTCCCGGCGGTCGCAGCAGGCCGGAGTGCGGGTCAGGCGGTCAGCGCCGCGAGCTCCGCGTTGGCGCGCCCGGTGATCAGGGTGAGGACGCGGCCGGTCGCGGCCAGATCCTCGGCGGGGATCCCGCCCCAGACGCGGGCGGAGACGGGGGCGGTCTCCGCGGTGACAGCGGCGAGCAGTTCACGTCCCGCGGCCGTGGGGACCAGGTGCGCGCCGTCCGCGACGAGCAGCCGCTTGGCCAGCAGTTCGTCGAGGGTGGCGCGGATGCCGGCCGGATCGGCCTTGAGGGAGCCCTGCACCTGGGCGACGAGATCGTCCGGCGCCTGCGGGGTCTCGGCGGTGACGGCGGCACGCAGGGCGACCTGCTGCTGGAAGGTGAGGCCGTGCCGGGCGAGGACGTGCTCCAGGACGGCGCGGGCGGCGTAGTGCGCCAGGGCGAGGCCGCGGGCATCGGCGACGGGCGCGGCGGCGGATGCGGTGGTGGTCATGGTGTTCCCCTCCGAGTGCTCGGGTCGTTCGGTACGGATGGAGCGAGAGGTACGTCGAGCAGGGCCGTCAGCTCCTCGGTGAACGCGCGCGTCCGCGGGGCGTCGAGGCCGCCGAGCGGCTCCAGGAACCGCTGATGCAGTTCCTGGACCACCGCGATGGCCTGCCGTGTCACGGCCTGACCCTGTTCGGTGAGTGCGAGCTGGACGGCGCGCGGGTCGCGGGGATCGCGGGTGCGTTCGATCAGGCCGCCCGACTCCAGGGCGCGCGCCAGCTTCGAGACGTAGAGCGCCTCCAGGCCGGTGTGGTCGGCGAGTCGGCGCTGACTGGGCCGCTCCCCGGCGCGGTGCATACCGTGCAGCGACGCGACCAGGGAGTACTGCGCGTGAGTGAGGCCCAGCGGAGCCACCGCACGATCGACCGCGACACGCCACTTGTTGGCCAGCCGCCACACCAGGAATCCGGGCGTGGGGCCCGGCGAGGAACCCTTGCTCATACAAATAGATTACATGGCTACTATGTCCATGGCTACTATTTTTCCGCTCCGGGCGCTCCGGGCACTCCGGGCGCCCCGGCGGCCTCGGCGACCTGTCGCGACCTCGTCGTACGCGCGGGCGGCACCGAACGGCGCGCAGTGGCCCACGGCCGGGGCATCCACGCCGTCGCCGCACCCCTGATGGCGGAGGCGGTCGCACACGTACTCACCGGGCGGACCCGCGCGGTCGAAGTCGCCTTTGCAGGACGGAACTTCGACGCGTCCGCGTCCCTCCGGCCACCACCCCCGCACCTCGCCCTGGAGCTGAAATCCGCGGGTCCGGCCAAAGGCCGCACCGGGGATCCCTGCTCACCGGAGCCCAACGCCCGTACCCCCGCGCCGGGGTGACGGGAAGATGGCCGTAGTGCAAAGGGCTGGTAACTTCGAGGTGTTGATCATCCGTGAGGTCCCACCGGACCCCGGATCGCCCTGTGCCGCGCCGCGCCTGTGAGCCGGCGCGCGAAGGTGCCCCGACGTCTCGACAAGGATGCGAAATTGGCCCCTACCGCCTCCCGCCGCCTGAACCGTCTCGCCAAAGCCGCGGCGCTCTCCGTCGTCATCGGCTCCGCACTGCCCGCCACCCCGGCGCTCGCCGAGGCACCGGCACCACACCTCGATGCCGTGGAGCAGACCCTGCGGCAGGTCTCACCGGGCCTTGAGGGGAAGGTCTGGGAACGCACCGGCGGCAACACGCTCGACGCCACCCCCGGCGACCCGTCCGGCTGGCTGCTCCAGACGCCGGGCTGCTGGGGCGACGCGTCGTGCTCCGAGCGCCCGGGCACCCGGCAGCTGCTGGACAGGATGACCGAGAACGTCGCCAAGGCCCGCAGCACTGTCGACATATCCACCCTCGCGCCCTTCCCCAACGGGGAGTTCGAGGACGCGATCGTCGCGGGGCTCAAGAGGTCGGCGGAGGCCGGCAACAAGCTCAAGGTGCGCATCCTCGTCGGGGCCGCCCCGATCTACCACCTGAACGTGGTGCCGTCGAAGTACCGCGACGAGCTGCGGTCCAGGCTCGGTTCGGCGGCCGACTCCATCACTCTGAACGTCGCCTCGATGACCACGTCGAAGACGGCGTTCTCCTGGAACCACTCCAAGCTCCTCGTGGTCGACGGCCAGTCGGTGATCACCGGCGGGATCAACGGCTGGAAGGACGACTACCTCACCACCAGCCACCCGGTGTCCGACGTGGACCTCGCGCTCAGCGGCCCCGCCGCCGCATCCGCGGGCCGGTATCTGGACCAGCTGTGGGGCTGGACCTGCGAGAACCGCAGCAACCCCACCAAGGTCTGGTTCGCGTCGTCCCAGGGCGCCGACTGCATGCCGGACCTGGAACAGGGGAACACCCCGGCCCCCGCGACCGGTGACGTGCCCGTCATCGCCGTCGGCGGTCTCGGTGTCGGCATCAAGGACGTCGACCCCGCGTCGGCGTACCGGCCCGCCCTTCCCTCCGCACCGGACACCAAGTGCGTCGTCGGGCTGCACGACAACACCAACGCCGACCGCGACTACGACACGGTGAACCCGGAGGAGAGCGCGCTGCGGGCCCTGATCGGCAGCGCCAAGAAGCACATCGAGATCTCCCAGCAGGATCTCAACGCCACCTGTCCCCCGCTGCCGCGCTACGACATCCGCACGTACGACGCGATCGCGGACCGGATGGCGTCCGGGGTGAAGGTCCGGATCGTCGTCAGCGACCCGGCCAACCGCGGTGCGGTCGGCAGCGGCGGCTACTCCCAGATCAAGTCGCTGAAGGAGGTGAGCGACGTGCTGCGGGAGCGCCTGGCCCGCATCACCGGCGACCAGGCGAAGGCGAACACCGTGATGTGCGCCAATCTCCAGCTCGCCACCGCCCGCATGGCGGACAGCCCGACCTGGGCCGACGGCAAGCCGTACGCACAGCACCACAAGCTGGTGTCCGTCGACGACTCCGCCTTCTACATCGGTTCGAAGAACCTGTATCCGGCCTGGCTCCAGGACTTCGGTTACATCGTGGAGAGCCCCGGCGCGGCCCAGCAGCTCAAGACGGATCTGCTGGACCCGCAGTGGAAGTACTCGCAGGCGACTGCCACGTTCGACTACGCCCACGGCGTCTGCCAGGGGACGACCGGCAAGTGACCGGGGCGGCGGGTCCGGGGGCGGGGTGACGCGCCCCCGACCCGCCGCGGTGCCGGTCGGCCGGCACGGCCTAAGGTCGACGGCATGGAATCCAGTCTCTGGCCCGTACAGGACGTGCTCGCCCATCTCACCGGGCGGTGGAGCGTCCGTCGCCTGGTGCGGGACCTGGCGGGCCGGGAGACGGGCCGCTTCACCGGGACCACGGTGTTCTCGCCGCTGGAGGACGGCGGCGACGGGCTGCGGCACCATGAATCGGGCACGTTCGTCTGGCGGGACACCCCGCGCCCGGCCGAGCGGACGCTGTGGTTCCTGCCGGGACGGTCCGCCGGGACGGCCGAGGTCCGCTTCGCGGACGGGCGCCCCTTCCACGACCTCGACCTCACCACCGGCCGCCATGTCGCCGACCACCCCTGCGCGGCGGACCTCTACCGGGGCGAGTTCACCGTCCAGGACGCGGACCACTGGCGCACGGTGTGGCACGTGGCCGGTCCCGCGAAGGACCTGGTACTGACCACCGAGTACGTCCGCGAGGGCACGGGCGGCGGTGACCGGGCCTAGGGCCTCTCGTCGCAGACGGTGCGCAGGCGTCGTACGCCCTCCAGGATCTCCGCCGTTCCGGCGACCGCCGCGAAGCTCAGGCGGAGATGGGCGGCCGGGGGCTCGGCGCTGAAGTACGGGCGACCCCGGGCGATCGCGACCCCCGCGCGCAGGGCGCCCGCCACCAGGGACGCCTCGTCGGTGCCGTCGGGGAGGCGGGCCCAGAGGTGGTAGCCGCCGGAGGGGACGTGCGGCACGGACAGTTCGGGCAGGTGCAGCCCGAGCGCCGCGGTCATCGTGTCCCGGCGGATCTTCAACTCGGCGGCCACGGACCGCAGATGGCGGGGCCAGGCGGGCGAGCCGACGAGTTCCAGCGCGGCCTCCTGCAAGGGGCGCGGCACAAAGAAGGTGTCGACGACCTGGATGGCGCGCAGCCGCTCCAGGACCGGGCCGCGTGCGGCCAGGGCACTGACCCGGAAGCTCGGCGAGGTGGCCTTGGTGAGCGAGGAGACATGCACCACGACACCGTCTGGATCCTCGGCGACCAAGGGCACGGGCAGGGGTCCGGCGTCCTCGTGCACCAGCCGCCGTACGAAGTCGTCCTCGACGACGAACGCTCCTGCCTCGCGCGCGATGCGCAGCACCTCGCGTCGGCGGTCCGGCGCGAGTACGGCGCCGGTCGGGTTCTGGAACAGCGGCTGGCAGACCACGAGCCGGGCGCCGCTGGCCCGGAAGGCGTCCGCGAGCAGGGCCGGTTTCATTCCGTCCGCGTCGACCGGCACGGGGACCGGCCGCAGGCCCGCCGCGCGGGCGATGGCCAGCATGCCGGGATAGGTGGGCGACTCCACCAGCACGGGCGCGCCGGGCGGTGCCAGCGCCCGTAGCGCGGTGGTCAGTGCGGACTGGCCGCCCGCCGTGATCAGTACGTCGGCCGCGGTGATCGCGCCGCCGATGCCCCGCGCGAACCACTCGCGCAGTTCGGGCACGCCCTCCACCGGCGGCCGGGCCCACACTCCGGGGCGGCGTCCGGCCCGGGACAGGGCCGCGCCCATCGCGCGCTCCGGTTGCAGGTCGGGGTGGAGATAGCCGCCGTTGAAGCCGATGACGCCGGCGGGCGGCGCGGCCAGGGTGTCCAGGACGCCGGAGGCGTCGACGCTGCGGGGGACGATCTCGGCCGCGGCGTCGGCGCTGAGGGCGACCTCCTGCCAGGAGGTGTCCCCGGCGGTGCGGGCCGCCGCCGTGCGCGGCTCGGCGCGGTAGGCCCCGGAGCCGGGCCGGGTCACGACCAGTCCTTCGGCGGCCAGCTGGGCGAGCGCCCGGGACACGGTCACCGGGCTCACCCGGAACCGTTCGACCAGCGCTCGGCTGGCGGGCAGCTTCTCACCCGGCGAATAGCGCTTTACCTCGGACCGCAGTCGTTCCGCCAGTTCACCGACACTGCTACGCTCGTGCATGGAAGCACAGGATAGCGCTACTGGCCACAGCTCGATAGCGGACGCACAGACGGAGAGCTGCACCGCCACGGCGCCGCGACAGCCGGACGCCGACACGAACACCGGACCGCGTCGGCGGGACGGCGGCATGGACACCGGGCTTCGGCAGCCCGAGAGCGGCACGGACGGCGGGCTTGGGCAGCCGCCGGAGAGCGGCACGGGCAACGGGCTTGGGCAGACGCCGGACGGCGGCGCGGACAGCGGGCCGCACCGGCCGGAGAGCGGCACGGTCACCGGGCTTCGCGGGCCGGACGGCGGCGTCGCCTCCGGGCCGCGGCTTCCGCGACAGGTGCGGCGGGGTACGGGGACGGGGGCCGCGAAGGCCGGACCGGGCCCGCATCCTGGCGGCCTGCTTCAGGCGGCCCTCGGCGTGGTCGCCTTCTCCCTCACCTTCCCGGCCACCGCCTGGGGGCTGGAGGGCTTCGGACCCTGGTCGCTGGTGGCGGCGCGCAGCGCGCTGGCCGCCGTGATCGCGGGCGGCTGCCTGCTGGCGCTGCGGGTCCCGCTGCCCGCGCGAGCGCACTGGGCGGGGCTCGCCGTGGTCGGGGCCGGGGTGGTGATCGGCTTCCCGCTGCTGACCACGCTCGCGCTGCGGACCTCGACCACCGCGCATGCCGCGGTGGTGGTCGGGCTGCTGCCGCTCACCACGGCCGCCTTCTCCGCCCTGCGCGTCGGCACCCGCCCCTCCCGTACCTTCTGGGTGGCCGCGCTGGCCGGTGCCGCGGCCGTCATCGCGTTCACCGTGCAGCAGAGCGGCGGCGCGCTGACCGGCGCGGACGCCTATCTCTTCGGCGCGCTGCTGATCTGCGCCGCCGGCTACACCGAGGGCGGCCGCCTGGCCGGGGTCATGCCCGGCTGGCAGGTCATCGGCTGGGCGCTGGTGCTGTGCCTGCCGCTCAGCCTGCCGGGCGCGCTCCTCGCGCTCTCCTACGAGCCGGTACACCCGACCGTGCACGCCGTGCTGGGGGTGCTGTGGGTGGCGGCGGGCTCCCAGTTCCTCGGTCTGGTCGTCTGGTACCGGGGCATGGCGGCCGTCGGAATCCCGCGGGCCAGCCAGTTGCAGCTGGCACAGCCGCTGCTCACACTGGTGTGGTCGGTACTGCTCCTCGGCGAGCATCTCACCCCGGCCGCGCCGCTGACGGCCGCCGCGGTACTGGTGTGCATCGCGGTCACCCAGCGGGCGCGGGCCTGACCTCGGGGCGGGGCGCGCGTGACCGGGCCGACCGGCACACCGGCCGTGGGTCCCCGGCCAACCGACCGGCAACCCACCGACACTCCCGTACGCGACGAGGAGGCCCCCCAGATGCGCGCAACCGTGGGCGACAAGCTGGTGCAGCACGGCAGGATCGTCGGCCAGCACGACAAGGTCGGCGAGATCGTCGAGGTGATGGGCTCGAACGGCACCCCGCCGTACCGCGTCCGCTTCCAGGACGGGCACGAGGGTGTGTGCTCCCCCGGGCCCGACACCGAGATCCGCCACAAGGAAATGGGTCAGCAGATCGGCCGCTAGGAAAGCGGTCTCAACGTGGGGGCGGCGCAGACTGCCGGTAGTGGTCGGCGACGACTCGTGCCATGGCCCCGGCCGGGTCCGCCCCCACCTCTTTCGCGGCGAAGAAGACATGCCCGCGCACCTGCGGATACCGCCCGGCCAGGGTGAGATGGCGCGACAGTTCCGCCGGGTCCCGCCAG
The DNA here is from genome assembly GCF_044548405.1 of Streptomyces sp. NPDC052040. Lineage (NCBI taxonomy): Bacteria > Bacillati > Actinomycetota > Actinomycetes > Kitasatosporales > Streptomycetaceae > Streptomyces > Streptomyces sp. NPDC052040. Next base: position 217,652 of record NZ_JBIUBV010000004.1, read on the forward strand.
GCGGCGGGCTGCGCCGGGTCTCCGGCCTTGTAGAGCGCCTCCCCGATGTACAGCTCGGCGCGCGTGCCCCGGGTCACCGACGCCCACCAGGGCACGAGGGCTGCGTAGTCGGCGGCGGGGAAGCCGATGTTCCAGTAGATCTGGGGGCAGATGTAGTCCAGCCACCCGGACCTGACCCACTTCCGGGTGTCCGCGTAGAGGTCGTCATAGGTCTGCACCCCCGCCCGGGTGGCCGAGCCGGTGGGGTCGGTGGTGGCGTTGCGCCACACCCCGAAGGGGCTGATCCCGAAGCGCGCGGCGGGCCGGAGCGTACGGATGCGGGCCGCGGTCTCCTGCACCAGGAGGTCGATGTTGTGCCGCCGCCAGGCGGCCCTGTCCGCGAACCCGCCGCCGTAGGCCGCGTAGGCACGGTCGTCGTCGAAGACGTCGCCCTCGACCGGGTACGGGTAGAAGTAGTCGTCGAAGTGCACGCCGTCCACCGGGTAGCGGCGTACGGCGTCGAGGATCGCCGCCTCCACGAACAGGCGCACCTGCGGCAGACCGGGGTTGTAGTAGAGCTTGCCGCCGTAGGGAACCACCCAGTCCGGGTTGCGGCGGGCCGGGTGGCCCGGGGCCAGCAGGCTCAGGTCGGTGTGGGAGGCCACCCGGTAGGGATTGAACCAGGCGTGCAGTTCGAGCCCGCGGGCGTGCGCCTCCTCGATCGCCGCGCCGAGCGGGTCCCAGCCGGGGTCCTGCCCCTGGGTACCGGTCAGGAACTGGGACCACGGTTCGTAGGGCGAGGGCCACAGCGCGTCGGCCGAGGGGCGCACCTGGAAGAAGACGGTGTTCAGCCGGCGCCGCACCGCGTTGTCGAGGTGGGCGCGCAGCTCGGCACGCTGCGCGGCGGCCGGCAGTCCGGCCCGGGAGGGCCAGTCCCGGCGGAAGACGGTCGCCAGCCACATTCCTCGCATCTCCCCGGCCGTGGCGCGGCGGGCGAGCGCCCCGGCGTCGCCCGCCGTGACCAGGGTCGACAGTGCGGCCGCCGTGAACGCCCGGCGTGACAGTCGTCGCATGCACAAGCCCCCATACGTTCCGCTGTGTTCCGGTCACGGATCGTATCCCCTCCAGGTGGCCCCGACCCGGACGGTCGGTCACCGGCACGCCGGGGGTAACGTGCAGGGTCGAGAGCAGGCACCGGACACGGGGGACCTGCCGGAGGGCGTCCGGTGATCGCGCGGCGAGCCGGTGCGGTGCACGGGCCCCTCCCAGGCCCGATGATCAGCGAAAGGGACGATGTGACCGACATCGAACGCGTCGGAGTGGTGGGCTGCGGCCAGATGGGAGCGGGCATCGCCGAGGTGTGCGCCCGCGCCGGACTGGACGTCAAGGTCGCCGAGACCACCGGCGAGGCCCTGGAGATCGGCCGGACCCGGCTGTACAACTCGCTGTCCAAGGCGGCCGAGCGGGGCAAGATCTCCGAGGAGGAGCGGGAGGCGGCGCTGACGCGCCTCACCTTCACCACCGACCTCGGGGAGTTCGCGGACCGCGATCTGGTGATCGAGGCGGTCGTGGAGAACGAGCAGGTGAAGACGGAGATCTTCCAGGTGCTCGACCAGGTGGTGACCCGCCCGGACGCGATCCTCGCCTCCAACACCTCCTCGATCCCGCTGGTCAAGCTCGCGGTCACCACCTCGCGGCCGGACCAGGTGGTCGGCATTCACTTCTTCAACCCGGCCCCGGTGCAGCAGCTCGTCGAGCTGATCCCGGCGCTGACCACCTCCGAGGGCACGCTCAGCCGGGCCCAGCTGTTCGCGGAGAAGGCGCTCGGCAAGCACGCGATCCGCGCCCAGGACCGCTCGGGCTTCGTGGTCAACGCCCTGCTGGTGCCGTATCTCCTCTCCGCCGTCCGGATGTTCGAGTCGGGCATCGCGAGCCGCGAGGACATCGACAACGGCATGGAGATGGGCTGCGCCCACCCGATGGGCCCGCTGAAACTGTCCGACCTGATCGGCCTGGACACCATCGTCTCGATCGCCAACTCCATGTACGAGGAGTACAAGGAGCCCCTGTACGCCGCTCCCCCGCTGCTCCAGCGCATGGTGGACGCGGGCCGTCTGGGGCGCAAGACGGGGTGCGGGTTCTACAGCTACTGATCCGGCGGTCAGGCGTGATCCGGGGTTGTCCGCCCCGTTTGGTCACGGCGTGTGATGTTCCGGCGCCTACGGGCCCGGCACCGATTCCTGGTGCCGGGCCCGTGGCATTCACACGGTGTGTGCGGCGGGGACACGCATATGCCCTGCGCACACGCTCCCCCCGCGTCCACCAGGCGGGTTGACTCTTCATGCGCATGCAAGGGATGTGACGACTACGGAAAGGAGCGGACCCGTGACCGCCGACCCCGAGCATCCCGTGGTCCATGGAGAAGTCGCAGAGTTACGCCGTTGCCTCGATGTGGAGCAAGCCCGCGTCGAGGGCGGGCTGGCACTGCTCAGGCATCGTGCCGCAGAAACCGCCAAGGATCTCGACGAACTGAGCCTGAGGGTGGTGGCGCTGGAGCATACGCGCTGGCCGCTGCCCGCGGTGGCCGCCCTCACGGCGGTGGGCGCGGTCGTCGTGGCCGTCTGGCAGGCACTGGGCCGCTAGCGGTGGGGATCAGGTCAGCGCGTCCTGCCCGAGCCTGAGGTGGTGCAGCAGCAGTAACGCGGCCGCCATGGTGGCGGCCGGGACCTCTCCGCGGGCGACCAGGTCGGGAACGAGCTTGAGGGGAACCCATTCCCGGCGGTCCGACTCGAAGTCGTCCACGGGATGTCCGACGTACTCACCCTCGTCGGCCCAGTAGACATGGTGCCGGGCGTCGGTGAGTCCGTTGGACGGTTCGACGCTCATGAGATGGCGCAGCGGTCCCGGCCGCCACCCTGCTTCCTCCTCCAGTTCGCGGGCCGCCGCGGCGACGACCTCCTCGCCGTCCTCGACGACCCCTGCCGGGAGTTCCCACCCCCAGCTGTCGGTGATGAAGCGGTGCCGCCACAGCAGCAGCACCTCGTTGGCCTCGTTCACCACGGTGGCCACGGCGACGGGCCGCAGCCGGATCAGGAAGTGGTCGAGACGGGGGCCGTTGGGTACCTCGACATCCGCCAGGTTGACGCTGAACCAGCGGTTTGCATACACAGTTTGTTCGTTCAGTTTCGTCCACTGCACGGTTCTGCCACCTTCCGCTGAGTAAGTGGCAATATCCCAGCAGGAGCGGTGGCTCAGCAGGCTCACACCGGCGCACGGCGCCGGAATGGGGCCGGGGGGCTTCTACAGCGGTACGCGCAGGGCGCCGTCGATGAGTTCGGCCGCCTCCGCCGTTCCGGCGCAGCCGCTGCGCACCAGGTGTTCGCGTACCGCCCGCAGTCTGTCGCGCAGCCGCATGGACTCCGTCCCCCGGGCCCGCTCGGCCATTTCGACCGCGGTGGCCGCGGCTCTGTCGGCGTCGCCCTGGCGCAGTTCGATCTGGCTGAGCATGGCGAGCCGGTGCACCCGGCCGCGGTCGTGCGCGGGGGTGCCGACGGCGGCCGCGGCGTGCTCCCCCGCCGCCGTCAGATCTCCGAGGCTGAGCAGCGCCTCCGCGACCTGGACATTGACCAGACCGGGCTGCACATAGCCGGTCTCGTCCGGCTCATGGCCGCGCCGGATGCGCTCTGCCGCCGACTCCGCCCGCCGGATGCAGGCCAACGCGCCACTTGCGTCGCCGAGATGGGCGTACGCCTTCGCCTGCATCGCATAGAGGTCGGAGGCGAGGGCCGGGGTGATGTGCGTGCCCGCGGTGCGCAGCGCGGCCTCGGCGAAGGCGACGGCCTGCCGGTACTCCCTCATGAATAAGGACTGGTTGACCAGCAGCGCTATCACATACGCGCCGAGGCCCCGGTCCCCGCTGGCCTTCGCGAGGCGCAGCGCCTGGTGGAAGTAGCGCTGGGCGAGGCCGTGGGCGTCCGAGTCGTAGGAGCAGATCCCGGCGATCGCCACCAGGCCGCCCGTGGCGCGGTGCAGTTGGCGGCCCATGGCGTCGGTGTAGCTGCCGCGCAGCAGCGGCGCGGTCTCGGAGTTCAGGAAGCCGACGATCCGGCTGCGGGTCGCGATACCGCCCGCCTTGCGGTACAGCTGCTCGTAGTGGGCCCGGGCGGCGCGCAGCATCTCCAGGTCGGCGGGGGTGACCCGGTGCGGGCCGCCGCGGGAGACGTCCACGTCCTCGGGCGGGTTCTCCCACTCCCACACCGGCATCACGGCGGGCGTGCCGGTGACCGCGGGGGCGTCGAGGAGATGCGGGCGCTGCTGTTCGTCGGAGCGCCACAGGGCGGTGGCCCGCTCCACGAAGCCCGACAGGCCCGAGCCGTTCGGGACGGCCTGTTCGCCGGGCACCCCGAGGCCGATGTCGTCGAGGGTCACGGGGCGGTGCAGCCGGACGGCGAGCACCTCGCAGATCAGGTCGGGCACCTGGCCGCGCGGGCGCTGGCCCTTCAACCACCGTGCCACGGCGGTGTGTTCGTATCTGAGCGCCAGTCCGCGCGCCCGGCCCGCCTGGTTGACATGCGCGGCGAGTCCCGCGTGGGAGATCCCGGCCTCGTCGAGGATCGCGTCGAGCAGGGTATTGGGCTGCATGGATTGCCCTCCGGTGGCTCCGTGCGGAAAGCGTAGTGCGTCTGCCTTCACACGGGGTGTGAACGGAGTGCGCGCATCCGGGCTGCGTGTGCGCTGTTGCCGGGGGTTTCCGGCCGCTTGACTGAAACCCCTCCCAAGGGGCCGACGGGCCGTCGGCTCCCCCTCATACAGTGCGGCGGCCCGGCTCGCGCCGTCCGCCCGCCGCCTGCCCGACACTCCGTGGCGGGGCGGACGGCGCGACGGCGGGAGGGACATGACAGGGGCAGCGCCTGGCGCCTGGCCGGCTCAGGGCTGGAGGGCACGCCACGTCGGAGCACCGCAAAGGGGAGCCGCGCCGCCGGTCGCGGTCCTCTCGGACCACTGACCACCGGCGGCGCGGCTCCCCTTGTCCACGGCAGGGTGCCTACGGGAGGCCCTAGCTGCGCAGGGCCGCCCCGGTGCGCTCCGCCGCCAGCGCGACCGCCGCGTCACGGGCCGCGGAAGCCTCGTCGACGGTCAGGGTGCGGTCGGAGGCGCGGAAGCGCAGCGCGTACGCAAGCGACTTCTTGTCCTCGCCGAGCTGGGCGCTCTCGTAGATGTCGAACAGCCGGATCGCCTCCAGGAGTTCGCCCGCGCCCTCACGCAGCGCGGCCTCCACGTCGGCGTGCGGCACCGCGCGGTCCACGACCAGGGCGACGTCCTGGGTGGCGACCGGGAAGGACGAGATGTGCGGCGCCTGCGGGACGGTGTCGCCCGCCTGCTCCAGCGCATCGAGGTCCAGCTCCATGGCGCAGGTGCGCTCCGGCAGGCCCAGCGCCTTCACCACACGCGGGTGCAGTTCGCCCGCGTGGCCCACGACCCGCTCGGTACCGTCCACGACGACTGCCAGCTCGGCGCAGCGGCCGGGGTGCCAGGGCCCGTACTGGCCCTTGCGGACGACGAGTTCGGCACCGGCCTCGCGGGCGACGGTCCGGGCCGCCTCGACGGCGTCGGCCCAGTCGGAAGGGCGGCCCTTGCCCCACCATCCGGCCTGCTCGCGGGCGCCCGCGAGGACGGCGGCGACATGGCGCGGCTGCTCGGGCAGCGCCGCGTTCAGCCGGGCGATCTCCTCGTCGGTCGGGCGGCGGTCGACCGTCAGATGCAGGGCGGTGCGCTGCTCCGACGCCTCGGCGGGGTCCCCGGCGCGGGGGTGGAAGACCAGGCCGGTCTCGAACAGCGCCAGGTCGTGGGAGCCGCGGCCGTCGTTGCGGCGCAGCGCGGCGAGCAGGCCCGGCAGCAGCGTCGTACGGAGCGCGGGCTCCTCGTCGTTGAGCGGGTTGACCAGGGTGACGACCCGGCGGGCCGGGTCGTCGGCCGCAAGGCCGAACTGGTCGAAGACCTGCTCCCCGATGAACGGGTAGTTGGGCGCCTCGACATAGCCCTCCCCGGCGAGGACCCGGCCGACCCGGCGGTGCAGCCGCTGACGGTGGGTCAGACCGCGGCCCGAGGGGAGCTTGGGCAGCGTGGAAGGCAGGTTCTCGTAGCCCTCCAGGCGGATGACCTCTTCGGCGAGGTCGTTGGGGTCGGTGAGGTCGGGCCGCCAGGACGGGACGGTGACGATCAGCTCGTCCTGCCCGTAGACGTCGCAGCCGACCTCCTGGAGGCGGCGTACGACGGTCTCGCGCCCGTAGCCGACGCCCGCGACCCGGTCCGGGTGGTCGGCGGGCATGGCGATGCTGTGCGGCGCGGACGGCGCGATGACCTCGGTGACACCGGCGTCGGCGGTGCCGCCCGCCAGCAGCACCAGCAGGTCGGCGGTGCGCTGGGCGGCCGCGGAGGCGGCCTGCGGGTCGACACCGCGCTCGAAGCGGCGGGAGGCCTCGGTCGACAGCTTGTGACGGCGGGCGGTGCGCGCGACGGAGACCTGGTCGAAGTGCGCGGCCTCGATGACGACGTCGGTGGTCGCGTTCTGCGGGTCCTCGGCGTGGTCGGCGATCTCCGTGTTGGCGCCGCCCATGACGCCCGCGAGGCCGATGGGGCCGCGGTCGTCGGTGATCACGAGGTCCTCGGAGTGCAGCGTACGGGTGACGCCGTCCAGGGTCGTGAACTTCTCGCCCTCCTCGGCCCGGCGGACGCCGATGGTGCCCTGGACCAGCTTGCGGTCGTAGGCGTGCAGCGGCTGGCCCAGCTCCGTCATCACATAGTTGGTGACGTCGACGGCGAGGGAGACCGGGCGCATGCCGACCTTCTGGAGGCGGCGCTGCAACCAGATCGGGGAGCGGGCCTCGGGGTCGAGACCGGTCACGGTGCGGGCGGTGAAGCGGTCGCAGCCGCGCGGCTCGGAGATCTTCACCGAGGGGCCGAAGGCGTTGGGCGCCGGGACGTCGAGCAGCGCCGGGTCGCGCAGCGGCAGGCCGTAGGCGATGGCGGTCTCCCGGGCGACACCGCGCAGGGAGAGGCAGTCGCCGCGGTTGGCGGTGACGGCGATGTCGAGGACCTCGTCCACCAGCTGGAGCAGCTCGATGGCGTCCTTGCCGGCCTCGGTCTCCGGCGGCAGCACGATGATGCCGTGGCCGCCGTCGTCGCCCATGCCCAGCTCCTCGGTGGAGCAGATCATGCCGTGCGAGACCTTGCCGTAGGTCTTGCGGGCGGCGATGGAGAAGCCGCCGGGCAGGGTGGCGCCGGGGAGGACCACGACGACCTTGTCGCCCACCGCGAAGTTGCGGGCGCCGCAGACGATCTCCTGGGGCTCGCCGGTGCCGTTGGCCTGCCCGACGTCGACGGTGCAGAAGCGGATGGGCTTCTTGAAGCCCTCCAGCTCCTCGATGGTCAGCACCTGGCCGACGACCAGCGGCCCCTTGAGGTCGGCGCCGAGCTGCTCGACGGTCTCGACCTCGAGGCCCGCCGAAATGAGCTTGGCCTGGACGTCACGGCCGGTCTCGGTGGCCGGCAGGTCGACGTACTCCCGCAGCCAAGAAAGCGGGACCCGCATCAGATCTCCATCCCGAACGGCCGGGTGAACCGGACGTCACCCTCGACCATGTCTCGCATGTCTTCCACGTTGTGGCGGAACATCAGCATCCGCTCGATGCCGAACCCGAAGGCGAAGCCGCTGTACTTCTCGGGGTCGACGCCGCAGGCGGTGAGCACCCGCGGGTTGACCATGCCGCAGCCGCCGAGTTCGATCCAGCCCTCGGAGGAGCAGGTGCGGCAGGGCCGGTCGGGGTTGCCGACGGACTCGCCCTTGCAGACGTAGCAGAGCATGTCCATCTCGGCGCTCGGCTCGGTGAAGGGGAAGAAGTTCGGCCGCAGCCGGGTCTTCATGCCCTCGCCGAACAGCGACTGGACCATGTGGTCCAGGGTGCCCTTGAGATCGGCCATGGTCAGGCCCTCGTCCACGGCGAGCAGCTCGACCTGGTGGAAGACGGGCGTGTGGGTGGCGTCCAGCTCGTCGGTGCGGTAGACGCGTCCGGGGCAGATCACATACACCGGCAGGTCGCGCTCCAGCAGGGAGCGGATCTGCACCGGCGAGGTGTGGGTGCGCAGGACGACACCGGAGTCGCCGCCGCCCGGGGCCTGCACGAAGAACGTGTCGGCCTCACCGCGGGCGGGGTGGTCAGGACCGATGTTGAGGGCGTCGAAGTTGAACCACTCCGCCTCGGCCTGGGGGCCCTCGGCGACCTCGTAGCCCATGGCCACGAAGATGTCCTCGATGCGCTCCGAGAGCGTGGTCAGCGGGTGGCGGGCCCCGGCCGGTACCCGGTCGTGGGGCAGTGTGACGTCCACCGACTCCTCGACCAGCACCCGGGCGTCCCGCTCCGCCTCCAGCTCGGCCTGGCGGCCGGCGAGGGCCTTGTTGACGGCGCCGCGGGCCATGCCCACGCGCTTGCCCGCCTCGGCCTTGGCGTGCGGGGGGAGGGCGCCGATCTCGCGGTTGGCGAGGGCCAGCGGCGAGGCGGGGCCGGTGTGGGCGACCTTGGCCTCGTGGAGCGCGTCGAGGGAGTCCGCGGCGGCGAAGGCGGCGAGCGCCTCGTCCCGCATGCGCTCGATCTCTTCCGGTTTCAAGGCCTCGACCTCGACAGGGTCGTACGACTTATTGGGTGCCGACATCTCTTCCCGTGCTTCCGATTGGCTGGCTGAGGGTCCCCGTCACCGACTCGCGGCTGAGTCGTCTCCGGTTTTCGGGACGCAAAGGTGCCAAAGGCCGAGTCTAACGGTGCCGGGGAAAGCGAATGCGCCCGTGGGGGCCCGGGCGGCGCCTACAGGAGATACGCCGGGGTCCCCACGGGCAGGGTAAATCGGAACTCCGCGCCGCCGCTGCGGGCGCGGCCGACCGTGATGGTGCCGCCGTGGGCCTCGACGATGCCCTTGACGATGTAGAGCCCGAGCCCGGTGCCACCGCGCTTGCTGCCCCGCCAGAAGCGGGTGAAGACGCGGTTCATGGATTCCTCCGGGATGCCGGGGCCCTCGTCGCTCACGGTGACCGAGGTGGCGGTGTTCTGTTCGTCCTTGCCCTCGCGGGGGGACACCGCCGGTGTGACGTCAATCGTGACGGTTCCCTCGCCGTGGCGCACGGCATTTTCGATGAGGTTGCTGAGCACCTGGTCGATCTTGTCGGGGTCGGCCCACAGGCCTGGCAGGGGCTGTTCGATGCGCAGCAGGAAGCGGTCCGCGGGCTGGCCCGCGGCGACATAGGCCTGGATGTGCCGGCCGACCGCCGCGCCCATGTCCACGGGCTGGCGGCGCACCTCCAGCCGCCCGGAGTCGATGCGGGAGATGTCGAGCAGCTCGGCGATGAGCCGGGTGACGCGGTTGGCGTCGGCGTCGACGGTCTCCAGCATCAGCCGCTTCTGGTCGTCGGTGAAGCGTTCCCACTTGGCGAGCAGGGTGGCCGTGAAGCCCTTGACGGAGGTGAGGGGCGAGCGCAGCTCATGGGCCACGGTGGCGATCAGTTCGGCGTGGCTGCGCTCGGTGCGGCGCCGCGCCTCGGTGTCGCGCAGGGAGACGACGACGCGGTGGACGGGTCCGGTCGGGTGCATGCGCACATAGCGGGCCGAGACGAGGACTTCGCGCCCCCGGGGCAGCAGCAGGTTCCGCTCGGGCTGGCCGACCCGGATCGCGAGCCCTCCGTAGGGGTCGGTCAGCTGCCACCAGCGCCGCCCCTCCAGGTCCTCCAGGGGCAGCGCCCGGTCGAGGGTGCGGCCGAGGGCCTCGGCGGCGGGGAGGGCGGTGATCCGGGCGGCGGCGGCGTTGAAGCAGATGACGCGGCCGTGCTCGTCCGCGATCACCAGTCCGTCGGGGAGTTCGTCCGGGTCGAGGCCGGGTCCGGCGAGATCACCGCTCCGGGGCGCGGGCGCGGGGTGCGCGTCCCGTGCTCCCGGTGCCCTGCTCGTGCCGACGCCCATCCCCGTACCTCACCTCTCGTCCGGCGCGGCGGACCCGCCTCCCCGCTCGGTCCTGGAGCCGGAAAGGGGACGCCGAGCCCGTCACCCTACTAGCCGCGGGTGACGGAACGGCACCCTCCGTAGGCGCGCTGTGCCCGTGCGGAGGCATAGAGACATACGGCGGCGGCGGTCGCGAGGTTCAGACTCTCGGCCTTTCCGTGGATGGGCACCCGGACGACCTCGTCCGCGAGGGCGCGCGTCTCCTCCGGCAGCCCCCAGGCCTCGTTGCCGAAGACCCAGGCGGTGGGGGTGCCCATGGTGCCCCGGTCCAGCTCGTCGTCGAGGTCGCGGTCGCCCGCCCCGTCCGCGGCCAGGATCCGCACCCCGGCCTCCTTCAGGCCCGCCACGGCGCGTTCGACGGGCACGCCGACGGCGACCGGGAGGTGGAAGTGGGAGCCGACGGAGGCGCGCACCGCCTTGGGGTTGTAGAGGTCGACGGAGGCGTCGGTGAGGACGACGGCCTCGGCCCCGGCGGCGTCGGCGCAGCGCAGCACGGTCCCGGCGTTGCCGGGGTCGCGGACGTTGGCGAGGACGGCGACGAGCCGGGGGCGAGCGGCCAGGATCTCGTCGAAGGGGGTGTCGAGGAAACGGCAGACGCCGACCAGCCCCTGGGGGGTGACGGTGGTGGAGATGTCGGCGATGACGTCCTCGGGCGCGAGGTGGACGCGGGCTCCGGCGTCGTGCGCCTGCTCCAGGATGTCCGCGTAGCGCCCGGCGGCTTCCGGGGTGGCGAAGAGTTCGACCAGAGTGGGCCCGGCGGCCGTCCGGTGCCCGGCGGCCTCCCGCACCGCCTGCGGTCCCTCGGCGAGGAACAGCCGCTCCTTGCCCCGGAAGTTCCGCTTGGCAAGCCGTCGCGCCGCGCTGACGCGGGGCGAGCGGGGGGAGATCGGCTCGGGGGCGGCGGGGGGCATGCGTGTCACCTTCGGGAGTTCAGGGGGCGGTGTCCGGCGGTGGGCGCCCGGTGCGGCGATGGGTGGCGGACACAGTCGGACCCGCAGGCTGTATCAGCCTGCGGGTCCGTTTCAGTCACGTCGGCTGCGCCGGCGGGGCGTTCAGGCCGCCTTGGGGGCGTTCACGTCCGACGGCAGCGCCTTCTGGGCGACCTCGACGAGCGCGGCGAACGCGTTCGCGTCGTTGACGGCCAGCTCGGCGAGGATCTTGCGGTCCACCTCGACGTTGGCGGCCTTCAGACCCTGGATGAAGCGGTTGTAGGTGATGCCGTTGGCGCGGGCAGCGGCGTTGATGCGCTGGATCCACAGCTGACGGAAGTCGCCCTTGCGCTTCTTGCGGTCGTTGTAGTTGTAGACCAGCGAGTGGGTGACCTGCTCCTTGGCCTTGCGGTACAGGCGCGAACGCTGACCGCGATAGCCGGAGGCCTGCTCGAGGATCGCCCGGCGCTTCTTGTGGGCGTTTACTGCCCGCTTGACGCGTGCCACTTTTTAACTCCTTGTAGCGGGGTCGTGGGGGTCTTCACACGACCCGGAAACGATTGGGTCCCGGTCCAGACGAACGGCGCTCAGGTGGCGCCGTCGCGTCACTTGCCGAGAAGCTTCTTGATCTTCGCGGCGTCGCCCGGGGCCATCTCGGCGTTGCCGGTGAGGCGACGCGTCACGCGGGACGACTTGTGCTCGAGCAGGTGGCGCTTGCCGGCGCGCTCACGGAGCACCTTGCCGGAGCCGGTGATCTTGAAGCGCTTGCTGGCACCGCTGTGCGACTTGTTCTTCGGCATAGCGCCGTTCTCTCCTCGTCGGTGGCACTCCGGTGCCCGGTCGTGAAAACCGGGCACGATTGGAGTGTCGCTCTTGTTTCGGTTACATCCTGGGACGGTTGTCCCGGGCTTTTTCCGGGGTCCGTACGAGCGCCTGGCGGCGGTCCGTACGTCCGTACGTCCGGTGCTCCCCCGGGGCCTTCGCCCCGGGATCACGCCTCGGCAGGCTCCTCGGTGGGAGTCTCGGCGGGCGTCTCCGGTGCCGTCTCCGGCTCCGGCTCCGTCTCCGCGGACGCTCCACCCCGGCCCTGGCGCAGCTCCGCCTTGCGGGCCTCCTGTGCCTGACGGGCCTCGGCCATCGCCTCGGTCTTCTTCTTGTGCGGACCGAGAACCATGATCATGTTCCGGCCGTCCTGCTTCGGGTTCGACTCGACGAAACCGAGGTCCTGGACGTCCTCCGCGAGACGCTGAAGCAGCCGGTAGCCCAGCTCGGGCCGGGACTGCTCGCGACCACGGAACATGATCGTGATCTTGACCTTGTCGCCCTGCTTGAGGAACCGAACGACGTGACCCTTCTTGGTGTCATAGTCGTGCGGGTCGATCTTCGGCCGGAGCTTCATCTCCTTGATGACCGTGTGCGCCTGGTTCTTGCGCGCCTCACGGGCCTTCATGGCCGACTCGTACTTGAACTTCCCGTAGTCCATGAGCTTGCACACGGGCGGTCGGGCGGTCGCCGCGACCTCGACCAGGTCCAGGTCGTACTCCTGCGCAAGCTCCAGGGCCTTGGCAAGCGGCACGATGCCGACCTGCTCGCCGCTGGGACCGACAAGTCGCACCTCGGGAACGCGAATCCGGTCGTTGATGCGGGGCTCGGCGCTGATGGATCCTCCTCGGTAGCACCTGCGGCGGTCCGGCGGACAGCCGCGTATGTCTGGATGACATGATGACCAAACCATCGCGGCGCATGAAAAATGCCCCGGACGGAACACAGGCGGGACTCCGAACCTTCCGGAGCACCGCCGCGGTGACCGCGGGGCGCACTTTCGGACGACTCCACCGTCCGTACGGAACGGTGGGGGCCGCCTGACCGGTGACCCGCCGCCTCGAGGGGCGGTCAGGTGGGAGATCGGAGCCTCCACTTGTGGCCGGGCACATCCGTGCACGGCCGGTCGTCACACAAGGTTAGCAGCTTCCCTGCACCGGCGCGAACCGGCCTGCGCCGGGCGTCCGCGGCCCGTGCCGCCGCCCCCGCCCGCGCGCAGGTGGGGGCGGCCCGGGGCCTATCGTGTGGGGCATGAGTGACACCTCCCCCGGGGAATCCCCGGCCGCCGCCGAGAACCCCGACTTCGACGCCATGGCCCGCGACATCGCGGAGGTCCCCGCCGTCGAGGTGATCGTGACCGTCGCCGTCAATCTGATGAGCGCCGCCGCCGTGAAGCTCGGTCTGACCGAGGACGGCGACACCCACAAGGACCTGGACGAGGCCCGCAAGCTGGTGCACGCCCTCGCCGGTCTGCTCGACGCGAGCACGACGGAGATCAGCTCCTTCCACGCGGCTCCGCTGCGCGACGGCCTGAAGTCGCTCCAGCTGGCGTTCCGCGAGGCGTCGATCGTCCCCGACGAGCCGGGGCAGGGTCCGGGCGAGAAGTACACCGGGGCGGTCTACGGCTGAGACGGCGGGCCGGTTCGGACGGGCCGGTTCGGACGGGCCGGTTCACCGGCCGGGAGGGCAACACTATGTACACGGGTCGGCCGGTTCACGGTCGGCCCGGACTTCTGTCCGGGCCGTGCTGGGCTTCTTCCCGGGGGCTGGGCTTCTGCCCGGGTGTGCTGGGCGCGGGGCGGGCGTGGTCTGTCGCCCCGCGGCCCCGCCGTAACGGTTCATCCCCGGATGTAGAGGGGCTCGCCCGGAGGTGTGGTGCCGGCCGGGAGGAGGGCCAGGTCGAGGCCCCGGACCAGGCGGGCCCGCAGGGTCTCGTCGGCCGCCAGGCGCCCGGCGACGGCGCGCGCGGCCTCGGCCGGGGGCGCCGACGGGTCGAGAACGAGGGCCAGGGTGCCGTCCGCCTCGCCGGGGCCCAGATGGGCGCGGACCACCGACGGTTCCGCGGCGACGGCGGTACGTACGGCCTCGCGCACCGCGGGGTCCGCGAGCGGGTCGGCGCTGGTGCGTCCCTCGGCGAGCGCCAGCAGCGCGGGGCCGGTCAGTTCGAAGGGCACCGGTCCTGACATGTCCAGCACGATCGTGTCGGCCTTCTCGTGCGCCGCCGCCTGGAGCGCCCGGTGCAGGGGTACGGCGACGGGGCGGGCGGCGGGGTCCCAGCGCGCCAGGGCGTCGGTGGAGGTGAAGGCGGGCAGCGCCGTGCGGTTCCCGGCCCGGAGCGTGGGTACGGCCATGTCGCTGGTCTTCTCGCGGCGCAGGCCGTTCTCGTCCTCCTCCACCTCTCCGAGGACCGCGACCACGGGTACGAGCAGCCGCGCGCTCCGGAGCGCCTCCAGCACGGGCGCCACCGCGCCGCGGTCCTCGGCCCAGGCGGCGAGCGCCGCGCTCAGCCGGGGGTCGGCGGTGCCGTCGTCGTCGGAGAAGCCGGAGTCGGGAATGTTCTTGTTCGCCACGGTCACCGACCCTATCGGGGGGTCCGGGGCGGAGCCCTGCCGCCCCTGGGGCCCGTGGGGCCGGGGCGTGGGGGTGCTGGGGCGCGCGGGGGGCCGCGTGGAGTGGGGGCGCGCGCCGTATCGTCTCGTCGCGGGCTGTGGCGGCGCCCCCTGCGTCGGTCCGGGGACCCGGGAGGCATCGGTGGACAGTGCGGTGAGGACCTCGGCAGGCCGGGGCGCACTGCTGGCGGAGGCCATGCGGGGGCTGGCCGTCGAGGACGGCGCGGAGCTGTCGGTGGCCGTGGCGGGCCCGGGCGGAAGCGCCGTCCACGGCGACGCCGCCTTCGAGACCGCCAGCATCGTCAAGGTCGGCATCCTGGCGGCCCTGCTGCTCCGGGCGCAGGACGCGGACCGGCGGCTGACCGGCGAAGAGCGGGCGTGGGCCACGGCCATGATCGAGGACAGCGACAACGCCGCCGCGTCGGCGCTGTGGACGGTGATCGGGCAGTCGGACGGCCTCGACCGCGCGAACCGGCGGTTCGGGCTGACGGACACCCGGGGCGGCGAGGGCACGCTCTGGGGGCTGACCCGGACCACCGCGGCCGACCAACTAGCCCTCCTTGGGCAGGTGTTCGGGGACGACTCGGAGCTGGACGCGGCCTCCCGGGCCTGTCTCCAAGGGCTCATGGGCCGTATCGCCGAGGGTCAGCGCTGGGGTGTCTCGGCGGCCGCGGACGACGGCCGGTGGGCGCTCAAGAACGGCTGGCTGCCGCGCAGCACGACCGGGTTGTGGGTGGTCAACAGCATCGGGCGGGTCACGGGCCGCGGCCACGACCTCCTGGTGGCGGTGCTGTCGCGCGGCAGCTCCACGAAGGAGAAGGGTATTTCGCTGGTGGAGGCGGCCGCGCGGGCGGCGGTTTCCGTGATCATGGACGACCCGGACCTGGGCTCCTGACTGAAGGTCCTCACTGAGGCCCCTGGCTGAGGGGTTCGCGGGTGCCGGGGCGGAGCCGGTGTCACAGGCCCCGCGGACGGCGCCTTCCGAAGCGGCCCCGCCACAGCACCACCGCGGCCGCCAGCAGTACCGCGCCCAGGCCGCCCGCCACCGGGACCGCCCAGTCCGGGGAGCCCGCGCCGCCACCGGCTGCGTCGGGGCCCGGCCCGAAGTACGTGTTGTCGTACGCCGCGGTTCCCCCGTCCCCCGGCTTGAGCTTCAGCGCGGCCCGCACGGCCGCCGCGGGGTCCACGAAGCCGTAGCCGCGGGAGTCGTCGCGGCCGCCGGTGGGGGCGTCCCCGGCGGTCTGCTCCAGGAGCCGCTTGATCTGGGCGGGGGTGAGGCCGGGCCGGGCCGACTTGACCAGCGCGACGACACCCGAGACGAAGGCGGAGGCCGCGCTGGTGCCCCAGCCGTCGTAGTACTTGCGGTCGGGGTCGGCGATGACGACGTCGACACCGGGCGCGCTGACCGTGGCGTACCAGCGGCGGGTGGAGAAGGAGGCGCGGCTGTCGTTGCGGTCCACGGCGGTGGCGGCGATGACGCCCGGGTAGGCCGCCGGATACGAGATGTGGTCGCCCTTGTCGCCGCCGTTTCCGGCCGAGGCCACCACGGCGACGCCCTTCTTCAGGGCGTACTGCACGGCCTCGTCCTCGGCCGCTTCGGGGTGCGCGGAGTCGGAGTCGTCGCCGAGCGAGAGGTTGATGACGTCGGCGCCGTGGTCGGCGGCCCAGCGGATGCCCTCGGCGAGGGCGTTGCCCCGGGTGGTGCGGGCCTTGGCCCGGGCCGGGTCACCGTCCTCCAGGATGACGCGGACCGGGAGGATCCTGGCCTCGGGGGCGATGCCGATGACACCGTCGGAGTCGCCGGGGCCATGACCGTGACCGGCGATGAGCGCGGCCATGGCGGTGCCGTGCCGGGCCCAGGGACGGTCGCCGCGCCGGGCGCCGAAGCCCACCATGTCCTGGTCGGCCAGTACGTTGCCCGCCAGGTCGGGGTGGGTCCCGTCGACGCCGGTGTCGAGCACGGCGACGGTGATGCCCCGGCCCTTGGTCGTCTGCCAGACCTGCTGGGCGTGCAGGGCGTCGAGGGCCCACTCCTGGGCGCGGATGCCGTCGGCGTGCGCGGCGGTGGACGGTCCCAGCGCCAGGGAGCCCGCGAGCAGGGCGGTCAGCAGACGGGCCGCGGTCCGGCGGCGGGTCGCGGACGCGGTGTGGGTGGTGGTGGGGGCGGCGGCGGTGGCGGGGTTCATGACGGCTTCTCCGTGGCCGCGGTGACGCTCTTGCGGAGGGCGGCCACGATCCGGCCGGCCAGCCCGGTCGCCTCGAAACCGAGGCCCGCCTGGGCGGGGGCCGTGGTGGCACCGGCCTTCATGGCGTCCGCGGCGGGCTGCGGTTCGGTGACGTCCCGGCCGTCGGCGAAGCCGGAGACGGCGTAGACGACGACGGGCAGATCGGTGCGGACCGAGATGGTCCAGGAGGCCCGCTGGAGGTCGCCGAAGTCCGCCGCGAGAGTGCCCTCGGCGGCGTACGGACGGGGCATCAGATCGGTACGGCTGCCAAGCCCCTCGCGCTGGAAGCGGGCCGCGAAGGCGCTCATGGCGGCGGAGTCGGCCTGGGTGAACAGCAGCCCCACGGTGGTGAGTTGGCTGCGGGTGGCGTCCGTGTAGGTGGCGCGCAGCAGCCGCAGACAGCCGACGGGGGCGAGGGCCTTGCGCAGCAGCGGGTCAAAGGCGTCCGCGCAGCCGCTGTCGGGGGCGACGGCGACCCGGGTCCAGGTGCGGTCGGCGCCGCCGGGGCCCGCACCCGGGCCCTGCACGGTGGCCGGAAAGAGCTGGTCGACGGGCACCTCGTGCCAGATGCTTCCGGCCACGGCGTACGTTCCCCGCGCTCCCCCGTCCGTCCCGTCGTCGCTGAGCCAACCGCCGGTCGCGGCACCGCCGATGAGTCCGAGACCGAGGACCAGGCAGACGGCGGCCCCGGCGGTACGGGGCCCCATCAGGACGCCGAGCAGCCGCGGGCGTGCGGTGTCGGCGTCCTGGATGTCGGGCTCGGCGAAGGTGACGACAGGGCGTGCCGGGGTGGCACGGCGGACCTCGTCGGGGCCACCGGTCCGCGGGCGCGCGGTCGGCTCCACGATGCCCTCGGCCGACAGGCCCTCCGCACCCGGCGCCGGTCGGCCACCCGTCCGCGGCGGCGCATCCGGGAACCGCGCGGAGGGCACGGGCGGGGGCGGCTCGGCGGGGGTGCGTTGCCGGTCCGGGGTCCGGAGGTTCGGGATCCGGCCGTCTGGGGTCCGGCCGTCCGGGGGCCGGAGGGTCGGGGTCCGGAGGGTCGGGGTCGGCCGGTCGGGCGGCTGTCGGTTCGGGATCGGCTGGGCCGGGATCGGCTGGTCGGGCAGCTGTCGGTTCAGAGGCTGCTGGTCGGGGACCGGCTGGGCGGGCGGTTGCCGGTCCGCGCAGGGGGCCGGGGGGCGGTGATGGCCGTCGGTGCCGGGCACATCGGATGCCGAGGCGGAGAGCGGGGGCGTGGCTGAAAGCGGGGGCGCGGCGGAGTGCGGGGCCGCGGGACCTCCGGGTGCGGGAGGCGTCGTGGTGCCGGGACCCGGGGCCGCAGGATCGCCGGGCACACGAGGGGCCGTAGCACCGGACACAGCGCTCCCCGCTGCCGGACGTCGGGGGCTCGGGGGTTCGAGGCGGAAGGGGCGGGTGGGAGCGCCGGGGCGGCGGGGGGCCGACTGCCCGGCGCCCGGCTGGGGCAGCGGGCCGTGGGAGCCGCCCTGGGCTGCGGGGATCCCGCCCGGCTGCCGCGGCGGCTGCTCGGGACGGGGCGGGACGGCGGCGGTTCCCTGGGAGGCGGGCCGGGGCGGGACCACGGCGGTTCCCTGGGAGGCGGGCCGGGGCGGAACAGCGGCGCGCTCCTGAGGCGCGGGCCGGGGCGGAACAGGGGGGCGTTCCTGGGGCGTGGGCCCGGGCGGGACCGCTGTGCCTCCGTGGGGCGCGGGCCGGGGTGGGGCCGGGGTGGCGGGGGGCGTTCGGTCGGGCTCCGTGGGTGCCGGGGCCGGAGGGCCCGACGGGCGGGGCGGGACGACGGGTCGCGGAGGGATGGAGGCGCGGCGCGCTTCCGTGCTCATGCACCCCCCGTTTCGTTGTGGCCAGGCACTCCCGGGGGTCTCCCGGGGAGTTCGACCGCCCGCGGGGAGCGGTCCGTACGCGCGGTGCGGGACGTGCCCCCGTCACCGGGCAGGCATACCCGCGCGGACGGAGCGCCATCCCCGGCGCATGCGCCCGGGCGGCTCGCGTCCCGTCCCGCGTGCGCGTCACTCTACGGGTTGATGCCGGGGGATCGAGAACCAGTCACCGGCACCGGGGCATCTGCCCGGATCGTCCCTCTACCCTGCGGAATTCGCATCTGGCAGGCTTCGTTCATGACTGCCCGCGCCGCCGACCGGTCGCGCTACGACCGGGCCACCGCCCATCTCGACGCCCCCCTCGCGATCGTGGATCTGGAGGCGTTCGACGCCAACGCCGACGACCTGGTGCGCAGGGCCGGAGGCAAACCGGTCCGGGTCGCCTCCAAGTCCGTACGCTGCCGGGCCCTGCTCGAACGCGTGCTGTCCCGCGAGGGTTTCGCGGGCCTCATGTCCTTCACCCTCGCCGAGTCCCTGTGGCTGGCCCGGTCCGGCTTCGACGACGTGCTGCTCGCCTATCCGTCGGCCGACCGGCGGGCCTTCGCCGAACTGGCGGCGGACCCCAAACTGGCCGCCCGGGTCACGGTGATGGTCGACGACCCGGCCCAGCTGCGACTGATCGACGACGCCCGGGAGGGCGGCACCGAAGTGGTGCGTGTCTGCCTCGAGTTGGACACCTCGCTGCGGCTGCTCGGCGGGCGGATCCGGGTCGGCGCGCGGCGCTCGCCGCTGCACTCGGCCGCCCGGGTCGCGGAACTGGCCCGGGTGGTGGCCCGTACGCCGGGCTTCCAGCTGGTGGGTCTGATGGCGTACGAGGGCCATGTCGCCGGGGTCGGTGACGCCGTGCCGGGGCGGCCGCTGCGGTCGCGGGCGATCCGGCTGATGCAGGCCGCGGCGCGCAGGGAGCTGGCCGAGCGGCGGGCGGAGGTGGTGCGGGCCGTCCGGGCCGTGGCGCCGGACCTGGAGTTCGTCAACGGCGGCGGCACCGGCAGTGTGCAGTACACGGCTGCCGAGGACGCGGTGACCGAGATCGCGGCGGGCTCGGGGCTCTACGTTCCGCGGCTCTTCGACAACTACACGTCCTTCCACGGACGCCCGGCCGCGCTCTTCGCCCAGCCGGTGGTGCGGCGGCCTGGGGTGGGGGTGGTCACCGTGCTGGGCGGCGGCTACCCGGCCTCGGGCGCGGCGGGCCCCGACCGGCTGCCCGTGCCGTATCTGCCAGAGGGCCTCGCCTACGACCCCCAGGAGGGTGCGGGCGAGGTGCAGACCCCGCTGCTGGGCGCGCCCGCCGACGACCTGCTGATCGGCGACAGGGTGTGGTTCCGGCACGCCAAGGCGGGCGAGATGTGCGAGCGGTTCGACGCGCTGCACCTGGTGCGGGGCGACGAGGTGGCCGCGACCGTGCCGACGTATCGCGGCGAGGGCCGCACCTTTCTCTGACATCCGTGGTGTCTCCGGCGCACGGGTCGCGGCCGCCGTGACGGCGGCCGCGACCCCGGTGCCCCGGTCCGGTCTCCGGTCTGTCTGCCGGTCCCCGGTCTACAGGGGAGTGACGTACGCGCCCGCGATACCGCCGTCCACCAGGAAGTCGGTGGCGTTGACGAAGGAGGAGTCGTCGCTGGCCAGGAAGGCCACGGCCGCGGCGATCTCCTCGGCCTCCGCGAAGCGGCCGACCGGGATGTGGACCAGTCGGCGTGCGGCCCGCTCGGGGTCTTTGGCGAACAGCTCCTGGAGCAGCGGGGTGTTGACCGGGCCGGGGCACAGGGCGTTGACCCGGATGCCCTCGCGGGCGAACTGCACGCCCAGTTCCCGGGACATGGCGAGCACCCCGCCCTTGGAGGCGGTGTAGGAGATCTGCGAGGTGGCCGCGCCCATACGGGCGACGAAGGACGCCGTGTTGATGATGGATCCCTTGCCCTGGCGGCGCATATAGGGGATCGCGGCCTTGCAGCAGAGGTAGACGGAGGTCAGGTTGACCTCCTGGACCCGCTTCCAGGCGTCGAGTCCGGTCTCCAGGATGGAGTCGTCGTCGGGCGGGGAGATGCCGGCGTTGTTGAAGGCGATGTCGACGCTGCCGTAGGTGTCGTAGGCGGCCTTGAAGAGCGCTTCGACCTGCTCGGGGTCGGTGACGTCGACCTTGACGAAGAGCCCGTCGACCTCGTCGGCGGCGGCCTTGCCACGGGTCTCGTCGACGTCGGCGCAGACCACATGGGCGCCCTCGGCGGCGAGCCTGCGGGCGGTGGCGAGTCCGATGCCGCTGCCGGCTCCGGTGACGACGGCGGTCCGGCCGGTCAGGCGGCGGCAGATGATGTCCGGTGTCTGCGTGGTCACTGTGCGGGGCCCTCCGTGCTGATGAAGACGTTCTTGGTTTCGGTGAAGGCGGCCAGGGCGTCCGGGCCGAGTTCACGGCCGATCCCCGACTGCTTGAAGCCGCCGAAGGGGGTCCAGTAGCGGACGCTGGAGTGGGAGTTGACGGACAGGTTGCCCGCGCGGACGGCGCCGGAGACCCGGAGCGCCCGGCCGACGTCCCGGGTCCAGATGGAGCCCGAGAGGCCGTAGGGGGTGTCGTTGGCGAGGCGGATCGCGTCGGCCTCGTCCTCGAAGGGCAGCACGACCGCGACCGGCCCGAAGACCTCCTCGACGGCCACCCGTGCCCGGGGCTCGACCCCGGTGAGGACGGTCGGCGGGAACCAGAAGCCGGGGCCCTCGGGGGCCTTGCCGCGGATGCCGGGGGCGCCCGCGTCGACGTAGCCGCGGACCCGGTCCAGCTGGGCGCGGGAGATCAGCGGGCCCATCTGGGTGCTCTCCTCGGCCGGGTCGCCGACCACGACCGCTTCGATCGCGGGGGCGAGGAGGTCGAGGAAGCGGTCGTAGACGGAGCGCTGGACGAGGATGCGGGTGCGGGCGCAGCAGTCCTGGCCGGAGTTGTCGAGGAACGACATGGGGGCGGCGGCCGCGGCGGCGTCGAGGTCGGCGTCGGCGAAGACGATGTTGGGGCTCTTGCCGCCGAGTTCGAGGGTGACGCGTTTGAGCAGGGCGGAGCCCTTGGCCAGGACCTGCTTGCCCACGGCCGTCGAGCCGGTGAAGACGATCTTCGCCACGCCCGGGTGCTCGACCAGGGCGTTGCCCGCGACCGGGCCGTGGCCGGGCAGCACCTGGAAGAGGCCCTCCGGCAGGCCCGCCGCCAGCGCCAGTTCGGCCAGGCGCAGGGCGGTCAGGGGGGTCGTCTCGGCGGGTTTCAGGAGCACTGCGTTGCCGGCCGCGAGTGCGGGAGCGGTGCCCCAGGCGGCGATCGGCAGGGGGAAGTTCCAGGGGGCGATGACGCCCACGACGCCGAGCGGTTCGAGGAGGGTGACGTTCAGACCGCCCGGGACCGGGATCTGCCGTCCGGTGAGCCGCTCCACTCCCCCGGCCGCGTAGTCGAGCAGATCGCGGACGTTACCCGCTTCCCAGCGGGCGTTGCCGATCGTGTGGCCCGCCTCGCGGACCTCCAGCCGGGCGAGTTCCTCCAGGTGGTCGTCGACGGTCACGGCGAAGCGGCGCAGCAGCCGGGCGCGGTCGCCGGGGGCGAGCGCAGCCCACGCGGTCTGCGCCCGTGCGGCCCGTACGACGGCGGTGTCCACGTCGGCCGCGGTGGCGGCGGGGACGGTGGCGACGACCTCCTCGGTGGCCGGGTTGAGTACCTGTAGCTCTTGCTCGTTCGACACGAAGGGACCTCTCACATGCGTTCGAAGGAGCGGCGCAGCTCCCAGTCGGTCACCGCGGCGTCGAAGGCGGCCAGTTCGACGCGGGCCATGTTGCGGTAGTGGGACACCACGTCGTCGCCGAAGGCGGCCTTGGCGATGGGGCTGTTCTCCCACAGCTCGGCGGCCTCGCGCAGGCTGGTGGGCACATGCTCGAAGTCGGCGGTGTAGGCGTTGCCGGGGCAGGGCTCGGGGAGTTCGAGCTGCTGCTCGACGCCGTGGAGACCGGCCGCGATCATTCCGGCGACGGCGAGGTAGGGGTTGACGTCGCCGCCGGGCACCCGGTTCTCGAAGCGCAGCGAGGGGCCGTGGCCGACCACCCTGAGGGCACAGGTGCGGTTGTCGTGTCCCCAGGCCACCGCGGTGGGGGCGAAGGAACCGGGCTGGAAGCGCTTGTAGGAGTTGATGCCCGGCGCGTAGAGCAGGGAGAAGTCGCGCAGGGCGGCGAGCTGTCCGGCGAGGAAGTGCCGCATCAGCGGCGACATCCCGCCGGTGTCCGCGGGGCCGCCCGGCATGGCGGGTTTCCCGTGCTCGTCGGTGAGCGAGAGATGGATGTGGCAGGAGTTGCCCTCGCGCTCGTTGTACTTCGCCATGAAGGTGAGCGAGAAGCCCTCCTGGGAGGCGATCTCCTTGGCGCCGGTCTTGTAGACCGCGTGCTGGTCGCAGGTGACCAGGGCCTCGTCGTAGCGGAAGACGATCTCGTGCTGGCCGGGGTTGCACTCGCCCTTGGCGGACTCCACGGTGAGACCGGCGGCCGCCATCTCGTTGCGGATACGGCGCAGCAGGGGCTCGATGCGGCCGGTGCCGAGCACGGAGTAGTCGATGTTGTACTGGTTGGCCGGGGTCAGGCTCCGGTAGTTCGCGTCCCAGGCCTGCTCATAGGTGTCCTTGAAGACGATGAATTCAAGCTCGGTGCCCACCTGGGCGGTGAGTCCCAGGGCGGCCAGGCGCTCCAGCTGGTGGCGCAGGATGCCGCGGGGCGCGGCGGCCACCGGGGACTCGTCGGCCCAGACCAGGTCGGCCATGGCCAGGGCCGTGCCGTCGTGCCAGGGCACCCGGCGCAGGGTGGACAGGTCGGGCCGCAGGGCGAAGTCGCCGTAGCCGCGGTCCCAGGAAGCCATCTCGTATCCGTCGACCGTGTTCATCTCGGTGTCGACGGCGAGGAGGTAGTTGCAGCCCTCGGTGCCATGCTCCAGTACCTCGTCGAGGAAGAAGCGGGCGGCGAACCGCTTGCCCTGAAGGCGCCCTTGCATATCGGGGAAGGCAAGGACGACGGTGTCGATCTCGCCGCCCGCGACGAGGGCATGCAGCTCCTCGACGCCGAGCGGGGGTGTGCGGTGTGCCACGGGAGTTCTCCTTCGGTCCGCCGAGAGTCATAAGGTATTTCCGAGAACCATTTCTTGGGAAGGGGGCACGGCAAGATGTCTCAGACGGAGTCCGGCGGCCCGCGGGACCGGCTGACCCCGGTGCTGCGGCCGGTGCGGGCGGGAAACGGCTTCGAGGAGGCCCTGGAGCAGATCCTCCAGGTCGTCCGCCTCGGGCTGGTGCCCGGCGGCGAACGGCTGCCCGCCGAGCGGGAGTTGGCGGAGCGGCTGGGGATCAGCCGGGTCACGCTGCGCGAGGTGCTGAAGGTGCTCCAGGACCAGGGCCTGCTGGAGGCGAGGCGCGGGCGCTACGGCGGCACCTTTGTGCGGCAGCGCACCGACGTGGGCGGCCAGGACGAGCTGCGCCGGCGCCTGGAGGGCACCGACGTCGAGGACGTGCTGCGCTTCCGTGAGGTGCTGGAGGTGGGGGCGGCGGGCCTGTGCGCGGCCCACGGCCTCACCCCGGAGCAGGGCGAACGGCTGCGGGAGGCGCTGGCCCGCACCCAGGACGCGCCGCTCGCGGAGTACCGGCGGCAGGACACGCTGCTGCATCTCACCCTGGCCGAGCTGTGCGGCTCGCCGTCGCTGACGGCGCAGTACGCGGGGGTCCGGGCGACGGTCAACGACCTGCTGGACTGCATTCCGCTGCTGGTGCGGAACCTGGAGCACTCGCAGCGGCAGCACGAGGCGCTGGTGGAGGCGGTGCTCGACGGGGACGCGGACGGGGCGCGGGAGATGATGCGGGAGCACTGCGCGGGGACGGCGGCGCTGCTGCGGGGATTCCTGACGTGAGCACCTCCCGCGAGGCCCTCTCTCTATGCAAAGGTATGGATCCAATCCATTGGAGCCCGGGGAGGACCGAGTGACCGGACGACCGCTGATCGGTGTGAGCACCTATCTGGAGAGCCGCGCCCGCTGGGGCCGTTGGGAGCTGGACGCGGCACTGCTGCCCGCGGGCTATCCGCTGCTGGTGCAGCGGGCCGGGGGGCTCGCCGCGATGCTGCCGCCGGACGACCCGGAGCACGCCCCGGCGGCGGTGGCCCGTCTGGACGGTGTGGTGATCGCGGGCGGCCCGGACGTCGATCCCCCCCGCTACGGCGCCGAGCGCTCCCCCCGGACCGGTCCGCCCGCACCGGAGCGGGACGCCTGGGAACTCGCCCTGATCGAGGCGGCCCTGGCGTCCGGCACCCCGCTGCTCGGGATCTGCCGCGGTATGCAGCTGCTGAACGTCGCGCTGGGCGGCACCCTGGTGCAGCACATCGACGGGCACGCCGAGCAGACCGGGGTCTTCGGGCGGCACCCGGTCGAGCCGGTGCCGGGCACGCTCTACGCGGCCCTGGCGCCGGAGGCGGTGTCCGTGCCGACGTACCACCACCAGGCGGTGGACCGGCTCGGGCAGGGCCTGGTGGTCTCGGCCCGGGCGGGGGACGGCACGATCGAGGCGGTGGAACGACCGGGCCCCGACTGGGTGGTGGGCGTCCAGTGGCATCCGGAGATGGGCGAGGACCTGCGGGTGATGGAGGGGTTGGTGCGGGCGGCGTCGACCACCCGGGCGCCGGTCGGCGACCCGGCCGCTTGACCGGCCGAGCACCTGACCGCCCGGGCGCCCGACCGCCCGGGCACCTGACCGTCCGGGCGCCCGGCTGTCCGGGCGCCTGACCGTCCGGGCGCCGACCACCGAAGCCTGCTCCCCGCTCCCTGCCCGCAAGCCGCAGTCCGCCAGCAACCCGCCGCCCGCTCCCTGACCTCAGCCCGCAGCCCGCAGCCCGCAGCCCGCAGCCCGCAGCCCGCAGCCCGCAGCCCGCAGCCCGAGCGTCGCCTACCACTACCCCCGCGTCAGCCCCAGGAGATCCCGTCCCGGCCCGGTGGGGCGGTGGCCCGTGGGCCATACCGCGCGCAGTGCCCGGTCCAGGCGTACGCCCTCCACGGGGACGCTCACCAGGCGGCGGGCCGCCAGTTCCTCCCCGACGGCCAGTTCGCTGAGCACCGCCGGGCCCGCGCCGCTGACCGCGGACGCCTTGACCGCCGTCGTCGAGGACAGTTCCAGCAACGGGCGGGCCAGGCCGCCCAGGGCCGTCTGAAGGACCTGGCGGGTGCCCGAGCCCTCCTCGCGGAGGATCAGCGGGGTCGAGGCCAGTTCCTCGGCCCGGAGCGGTGTCCGGCGGCGGGCCCACGGGTGTCCGGGCGCCGTCACCACGATGAGCCGGTCATGGGCGACGACCGCCGCGTCCAGGCCCGTGGGCACCGTGAGGCCCTCCACGAAGCCCAGGTCCGCCTCACCGGCGAGCAGCCGGGCGGCGACCGCCGCCGAGTTCCCGGCGAGCAGCGAGACCGCGGTGTCCGGGCGCTGCGCCCGCAGTGCGATCAGCCAGCCGGGCAGCAGATACTCCGCGATCGTCATGCTCGCGGCCACCCGCAGCCGCGAGTCCCGCCGTCCCCGCAGCGCCTGCGCGCCCGCGTCGAAGGCCTCCGCCGCCTCCACGATCCGCCGCGCCCAGTCGGTGACCAGCGCCCCGGCGTCGGTCAGCCGGGAGCCGCGCGGCGAGCGGTCCACCAGCGCCACGCCCAGCTGCCGTTCCATCGACCGGATCCGGCTGCTGGCCGCGGGCTGGGTGATCCCCAGCTCCCGCGCCGCACGCCCCAGGCTGCCCAGCCGGGCAACGGCGAGCAGCAGTTCGAGAGCACCCAGGTCCGGGACCCGGCGCGCCAGCCCGGCCGCCGGGCGCTCACTGTCGTCCACACTCATAAATACAGCTTATGCCCTCATAGGGACATCATCCCTGGTCGGCGGGGCAGTCCCGCGGGAGAGTGCAGGCATGGTCACCGCAGCCCAGCCCCTTGTCCTGCCCGGAACTCCCCGGCGGCGCGCCGCCGCCGTCCGGTACCTCGGCCCCAACTGGTACGCCTCCGTGATGGGCACCGCGATCGTGGCGACGGCCGGTGCGGGCCTCCCCGGCGCGGCGCAGGTGCCGGGGCTGCGGACCGTCTGCGCGGCCGTCTGGGCCCTCTCGGGCGCCCTGCTGCTGGTCCTGCTCGGCGCCCGTGCCATGCACTGGATCCACCACCGCGACCAGGCCCGCGCCCATCTCCTCGACCCCGCGATGGCGCCCTTCTACGGCTGTCTGGCCATGGCGCTGCTCGCCGTGGGCGGTGGCGCGATGGCGGTCGGCCGGGACTGGATCGGGCCGGGCCCCGCCGTCGCGCTGGACGCCGTCCTATTCACCGTCGGGACCGCGACCGGCCTGGTGGTCGCCGTGGCCGTGCCGTATCTGATGGTGGCCCGGCACCGCATCCGGCTGGACCAGGCGGCCCCGGTCTGGCTGCTGTGTCTGGTCGCCCCCATGGTCTCCGCGGCCCAGGGCCCCCTGCTGGTGCCGCATCTGCCCGCGGGGCAGGGGCGCGAGACGCTGCTGCTCGGCTGTCTGGCGATGGCCGGGACGAGTCTGCTGGCGACGCTGGTGATGCTGCCGATCGTTCTCGCCCGGCTGCTCACCGAGGGCCCGCTGCCACTGCCGCAGACGCCGACCCTGTTCCTGGTGCTGGGCCCGCTCGGCCAGTCCGTCACCGCGGCCGGGGCCTTCGCGGCCGTCGCACCGGGGGTCGTGCCCGCGCCGTACGACCGCGGCTTCGCCGTCCTCGCCCTGCTCTACGGCGTCCCGGTGCTGGGCTTCGCCGTGCTCTGGCTGGCCCTGGCCGCCGCCCTGGTGGTGCGCGCCCTGCGGCGCGGCATGGGCTTCGCGCTGACCTGGTGGGCGTTCACCTTCCCCGTGGGCACCTGTGTCACCGGCGCGGAGGCGCTGGCCCGGCGCACCGGGCTCCCCGCCCTCGACGCCCTCGCGACCGCGCTCTACGCGCTGCTCCTCGCCGCCTGGGCCGTCGCCGCCGTCCGCACGGCCCGGGGGGTCGTCAGCGGAACGCTGCTCGCAGCGCCCCGGCGATAATCCGGGGCGCCTCGGCCAGGGAGGGGCCGTACCAGGTCAGGTGGCGTCCGCCGACGAGGGCGCACGGCATCCCCCCGAACGCCTCGGGGCCGTCCTCGGCCGTGAAGCGGTACGGCTCGTCGGGCAGCACCACCAGCGCGGGAGCGGCGGCGCGCAGCTCCTCCAGGGGGATCCGCGGATAGCGCTGCGGATGGTCCGCGTACACGTTGTCCACGCCCAGCCGGGCCAGGACGTCCCCGGCGAAGGTGTCGCGGCCCAGCACCATCCAGGGCCGCCGCCAGACGGGCACCACGGCGGTCCTGCGGCGGTCCGGCAGCGGCGGCCGCGCCCAGGCGGCCCGGGCCGCCTCCAGCCAGCGCGGTCGGCGGACCACCCCGCAGGCGGCCACCACCCGCTCCAGCTCCCGGAAGGCGCCGGGCACGTCCCGCACCTCGGTGACCAGCACCCGGAGTCCGGCTTCGCGCAGGGCGGCGAGGTCCGGGGCGCGGTTCTCCTCCTCGTTGGCGAGCACCAGATCGGGGGCGAGCCGCACAATCCGCCCGACGTCGGGGTTCTTGGTGCCGCCGATCCGGACGACATCGAGGTCCCGGGGGCGGCTGCACCAGTCGGTCGCGCCGACCAGGGCCCCGGGCACGGTCGCGGCCACCGTCTCGGTCAGGGACGGCACGAGCGAGACGACACGCATCCCGGCCTCCTTCGGGCCCGGTCGGCGGCGGCCCGGTCAGCGGCGCCGCCGGGAGGGGTCCTCCAGGGCCTCGACATGGTCGGAGACCGCGACGACGAGCACCCGGGTGTCCGGCACGGTCGCCCGCCAGCGGTGGCGCACTCCCCCGCTCAGATACAGGGTGTCGCCGCGGCCCAGCCGGTGCGCCCGGCCCTCCGCCTCCACCTCGACGCCGCCCTCGACGATGTACATCAACTCGTCGTTGCGGTGCTGGAATTCGCGGCCCTCGTCATGGTCCCCGATGAACTCCATCGCATGCAGTTGGTGGTGGCCGCGCACCAGCGGGCGCACCACCGCCACGCCCGGCTCCAGGGCGTCGTCGGCGGCGCGTACGACATCCACGCTGCACGCCGGGTCGGCCGCCGCGAGCAGTTCCACCGCGGTGGTGCCGAGCGCGTCGGCGATCCGCTCCAGGGAGGGGCGGCTGGGGCGCGCCCGCTCGTTCTCGACCTGGCTCAGGAAGGGGACCGACAGGCCGCTGCGCCGGGCCACCACGGCGAGGGTGAGTTCGAGGGCATGGCGCCGCCGCCGGACGGCCGCGCCCACCCGAAGGGGCTGTTCTTTGTGGTCACCCATCGCTCCGGCTCCCTCCCCCGCTCGTCGGTCCGCCTGCCCTGCCAGGCGGAGGCGCCGTCGGGGCCCGATCCAGGATCGGTCTCTGCTTCTGTTGAGTTCTCTGCACCCTACGCATGTTCGGCAAACCGTTTCATGCGCCCGTCACATCGGTGTCACATACAAGCGTGGCGAGGGCTCCGGTTCGCGCCACCGGAGGAGCCACTCCGCCACCCGCGCCGGCCGCCGCCGAACCGTACGAAAGCGCTGATCAGCGGCGCCTCGGGGGTCTCAGCGGCCGGTCCGCCGGGGTGCGCGGGACGGCGGTCGGCGGGGGCCGCCGGAGCCGGAGCGGGCCGTCCCGCCGGTCGGGGGTCGGACGGGGCCGCCGCGGGCCCGAGCAGCACGAGGGGCGGCCGGTGGTCCGGGCGGGGCGGGGAGGCGGCGCGGGCCCGCTGCGGGGCGGACGGGTTGTCCGGATCCTTCTCGTACGCCCGTGCGGACCAGCTCGGACACCCGTACGGGAAGCGGGCCCGGACCGGGACCCGCGGACGCCGGGAGGGCCCCGGCCACCCCCG
The DNA here is from genome assembly GCF_044548405.1 of Streptomyces sp. NPDC052040. NCBI lineage: Bacteria > Bacillati > Actinomycetota > Actinomycetes > Kitasatosporales > Streptomycetaceae > Streptomyces > Streptomyces sp. NPDC052040. The sequence continues at coordinate 247,059 of NZ_JBIUBV010000004.1, forward strand.
GCATGCCCCGTCACCGCCGAGAGGATGCCCCCGGACCGCCTGTCCGCCGCGCGGCGGGCCTGTAGGACCCATGGGACTCTGGCACCTCTGGCACCCTCCGACTCCCCGCTGCGGCCTCTCCGGCCCCGGCGGAAGCCTCCGGAGTGCTGTCGGTGCCGTACGGCATGATGCGGAAGGTGACCCGACGCCTGATGCTCCTCGACACCGCCTCGCTCTACTTCCGCGCCTATTTCGGCGTCCCGGAGTCCGTGAAGGCCCCGGACGGCACCCCGGTGAACGCCGTGCGGGGGCTGCTGGAATTCATCGACCGCCTGGTCCGGGACCACCGCCCGGACGACCTGGTGGCCTGCATGGACGCGGACTGGCGCCCGCACTGGCGGGTCGAGCTGATCCCGTCCTACAAAGCGCACCGGGTGGCCGAGGAGCACCCGGCGGGGCCGGACGAGGAGCAGGTGCCGGACACCCTCTCCCCGCAGGTGCCGGTCATCGAGGAGGTGCTGGACACGCTGGGCATCGCCCGCGTCGGCGTGCCGGACTACGAGGCGGACGATGTGATCGGCACCTTCACGGCCCGCGCCACGGGCCCGGTCGACATCGTCACCGGCGACCGCGATCTGTACCAGCTCGTCGACGACGCACGCGGGGTGCGGGTGCTCTATCCGCTCAAGGGCGTCGGCACCCTCCAGCTCACCGACGAGGCGGTGCTGCGCGAGAAGTACGGCGTCGGCGGCCCGGGTTACGTGGATCTGGCGCTGCTGCGCGGCGACCCCAGCGACGGGCTGCCGGGGGTGCCGGGCATCGGGGAGAAGACCGCGGCGAAGCTGCTCGACCGGTTCGGGAACCTGGCGGGGATCATGGCCGCCGTCGACGACCCGGCCTCCGGGCTCGCCCCGGCCCAGCGCAAGCGCCTGGACGAGGCACGGGCCTATGTGGCGGTCGCGCCCAAGGTCGTCAGGGTCGCCGGGGACGTCCCCCTGCCGGAGGTCGGGACGGCCGTACCGCGCGCCCCACGCGACCCCGCGGCCCTGGACGCGCTGGCGTCCCGCTGGGGGCTGGGCGGCCCACTCGGGCGGCTGCTCACCACGCTCGCCGGGTGAGCCGGAGAAATTGGACGGGGCACACCCATCGACTCTTTGCGCAAGAGGTGTTACCTGAGAGGGGATGCTAAGTTAGGTAACCCTAAGCGAGGGATTGGGAGGCTGTCATGGCAGAGCGCCCGGCAGGCAAGGCGCGCAAGGTCCACGCGGCGCAGGTCGTCCGCACCGAGCGGCTGACCCCGCATATGCAGCGGGTGGTGCTCGGCGGCGAGGGGCTCGCCGACTTCGCGGTGCGCGGCTGCACGGACCACTATGTGAAGCTGCTCTTCCCGGCCGAGGGTGCCGTCTATCCCGAGCCCTTCGACGTGCAGCGCATCCGCGAGGAGTTCCCCCGCGAGCAGTGGCCGGTGACCCGGACGTACACGGTGCGCGGCTGGGACGCCGAACACCGCGAACTCACCCTGGACTTCGTCATCCACGGCGACGAGGGCCTGGCCGGTCCCTGGGCGCTGCGCGCGCAGCCGGGCGAGCTGCTGCACTTCATGGGCCCCGGCGGCGCCTACGCCCCGGACGCGGCCGCCGACTGGCATCTGCTGGCGGGCGACGAGAGCGCGCTGCCCGCGATCGCGGCCGCGCTGGAGGCCCTGCCCGCGGGCGCCCGGACCCATGCCTTCGTGGAGGTCGCGGGCCCCGAGGAGGAGCAGAAGATCGACTCCGATGCGGAGGTCGTCTGGCTGCACCGCGGGGACCGGCCCGTCGGCGAGGCCCTGCTGCGGGCCGTGCGGGCGCTGGAGTTCCCCGAGGGCCGGGTGCACGCCTTCGTGCACGGCGAGGCGGGCTTTGTGAAGGAGCTGCGCCGGATGCTGCGCGTCGAGATCGGCGTCCCGCGCGAGGATCTCTCCATCTCCGGGTACTGGCGCCTCGGGCACAACGAGGACGGCTGGCAGGCCTCCAAGCAGGAGTGGAACGCGCGGATCGAGGTCGAGCAGGAGAGCGTGCCCACCGCCTGACCACGGCGAAGGGCCCGGGAGCGGTGTGATGCCGGGAGCGGTGTGATGACGGCGGGACGCGCGCGAGCCGCCCGGCGGCCCCCCGCGGGTGCGGGGACGCCCGGCTCGTACCCTTGGCCGTGATGCGACGCAAGACCCGGATCCCGCCCCCTCCCCTCCCTCAGCGCGACGGGGTCGACCCGGTGCGGGTCCGCCTGCCGTTCGGGCAGGAGTGGGCCACCGTACGGGACCATCTCGTCGCCCGGCTCGCGGCCGGGGACGGGGTCGTCGACGGGATGCTGGAGGCGGGGCGGATCGTCGGCGCGGACGGGCGGCCGGTCGCCCGGGACGCGGTCTACGAGCCGGGCATGTATGTCTGGTTCCACCGGGAGCTGCGCACCGAGGTGCGGGTGCCGTTCCCCGTCGAGGTGGTGTACCGCGACGAGCACATCGTCGTCGCCGACAAGCCGCACTTCCTCGCCACCACCCCGCGCGGCAGCCATGTCACCGAGACCGCCCTCGCCCGGCTGCGGCACGGCCTCGGCATCCCCGCACTGAGCGCCGCGCACCGGCTGGACCTGCTCACCGCGGGCCTGGTGCTGTTCACCGTGCGGCCCGAGGAGCGCGGCGCCTACCAGTCGCTGTTCCGCGACCGCCGGATCACCAAGGAGTACGAGGCGGTCGCCCGCCACGACCCCGCGGTGGCGCTGCCCCGCACCGTGCGCAGCCGGATCGTGAAGGAGCGCGGGGTGCTGGCGGCCCGCGAGGTGCCCGGCGAGCCCAACGCGGTCAGCCGGATCGAGCTGCTCGGCCACCACGGCGGCCGCGGGCGCTACCGGCTGCTCCCCGCCACCGGGCAGACCCATCAACTCCGGGTGCACATGGCCGCGTCGGGTCTGCCGATCCTCGGCGATCCGCTCTACCCCGTGGTGACCGGCCCCCGCCCGGCCGACGACTTCCGGCGCCCGCTCCAACTGCTGGCGCGGAGCCTTGAGTTCACCGACCCGGTCACCGGACAGGACCATCGCTTCGTCAGCGGACGGGAGTTGGAGGCCTGGTCGGCGTACGAGGACTGGGACCGGTAGCGGCTCAGTTGCCCCGCCACCAGCGCAGCACCCGCCGCCAGAGCCCCGGGCGCGGCCGGGGCCCCGCGTCCCGCCCGGGGTCCGTCCCGGGTCCGGTCGGCGTGTGCCCGGCGGTATCGGGCACGGCGGCCGCCAGCCCGACGGCCTCCAACCCAGCGGCCGCCGACCCGTTGGTCCCAGGCCCCGTGGTCCCAAGCCCGCCGGTCCCAAGCCCGCCGGTCCCAAGCCCGCCGGTCCCAGGCCCGCCGGTTTCCGGCCCGGCGGTGGTGATCAGCCAGCCCGGGCTCTGGGCCGACGGCGCCCGCAGTGCGGGCCGCCGGGTGACATCCTGCGGCGGTCTCGGCTCGAACCGCACCGGCAGCTCCACCAGATGCCGGGAGGCGATGGACGCGGTCCAGCGCAGTTCCTCCTCGGCGCAGTCCAGCCGGATGTCCGGCAGCCGCATCAGCAGCGCGTCGATGCCGGTGTCGGCGATGGCGCGGCCGATGTCCTGGCCCGGGCATTCGTGCGGGCCGCCGCCGAAGGCGAGGTGGGAGCGGTTGCCCTGCATGCTCGCGGACGGGTCGGGCCGTACGCGCGGGTCGAGGTTGCCCGGCGCGATGGCGAAGAGCAGCCCGTCGCCCTTGCGGATGCGCCGCCCGCCCAACTCGGTGTCCTGCTTGGCGAAGTAGCCGAGGATGCTGCTGAACGGCGGCTCGTCCCACAGCGACTGCTCCACCGCCTCGGGCACCGTCATCTGCCCGCCGTTGAGCTGGGCCCGGAAGCGCGGGTCGGTGAGGATCACCCGCAGCACATTGGCGATGAGGTTGGCGGTGGCCTCGTAGGCGGCGATCAGGACCAGCCGCAGATGCTCCCGGATCTCGTCGTCGGTCAGCCGGGCCGGGTGGTTGACGAGGTGGGAGGCGAAGTCCTCCTCGGGCTGGGCGCGGCGGCGGGTGGTGAGCCGGGTCAGGGCGTCCACGATGTACTGGTTGCTGGCGATCGCGGTCTCCGTGCCCTTGAGCATGTCCCGGGCGGCGTGCACGATCCGGTCCCCGTACTCGTCGGCCATGCCGAGGACCTCGCACATCACCGCCATCGGCAGATGGTCGGCGAACTGCCCGACCAGATCGGCCCGGCCCTCCTCGCAGAAGCGGTTGACCAGGGTCTGGGTCGCGCGGTTGATGTACCGGCGCAGTCCTCGGTAGTCGATGGTCGACATGGCGCCGGTGACCGCCCCGCGCAGCCGGAGATGCTCGTCGCCCTCGGCGTAGGAGCAGATCGGCTGCCAGGCGAAGTGCGGGGTGAGGGGGTGGTCGGGCCCGACCCGGCCGGACTCCAGCAGGGACCAGGCGCGGCTGTCCCGGGTGAACTGCGAGGGCGAGCGCACCATGTGCAGATTCTCGGTGTGGCCGAGCACCGCCCACAGGGGCACGTCGTCGTGGATCAGGACGGGGGCCACGGTGCCGTGCTCGGCGCGGAGCTTCTCGTAGAGGGTGCCCAGGTCCTCCGCCCCGGGACCGTACAGCCGGCGCGCTCCGCCGGGGCCGAGGGCGTGGGCCGGGCAGCCGGGCGGGGGCACGGCCTCCTCGGGGAGGGACCGGTCGGCCGGGGAGTGGGGTTCAGGCGTCACGATGGCTGCTCCGCAACATCGGGGTGTCGTTGATCGGGTCCGGGGCGTGGGCGGGGGGCGAGGACAGGGACGGAGGTGCAGGTGCCGGTCAGGCGGCAGGCGGCAGGCGTCCGGCGTCCGGCGGGACTACGGGTGCCGGTCAGACGGGGGTGTGCGCCAGGGCCAGGGAGTGCAGAAAGCGCATCAGCGTCATCAGGACCTCGCGACTGGAGGCGCGGCGCCGGACGTCGCACTCCACGATCGGGATCTCGACAGGCAGATCGAGCGCCGCGCGCAGTTCCTCTACGGGGTGACGGGGCGCGTCCGGGAAGGAGTTGACCGCGACCACGAAGGGCACGCCGCGCTCCTCCAGCCGCCCGATGACATCGAAGCTGACCTCCAGCCGACGGGTGTCGAGCAGGACGACCGCGCCGAGCGCGCCCTCGAACAGGCCGTTCCACAGAAACCAGAACCGCTCCTGGCCCGGGGTGCCGAACAGATAGAGCACCAGCTGATCGGTGATGCCGATCCGCCCGAAGTCCATGGCCACGGTGGTGGCCGTCTTGGTGTCGGAGCCGTAGTTGTCGTCCACCCCGATTCCCGCCTGGGTCATGGTCTCCTCGGTGGTCAGCGGTCTGATCTCGCTGACGGAACCGACCATGGTGGTCTTGCCGACCCCGAAGCCGCCCACGATCACGATCTTCACCGCGGCCTGTGTGGTGTGCGGCAACCGGTCCTCGGCCCGTGGGCCGGACACACTGTCAGAGCTTTTGAAGTCCATGCATCACCGCTTCGAGGAGGGACCGGTCGGGCACCGCCTGACGGACGATCGGGGCGCGCGCCTGGACCAGTTCGGCCGTCAGCAGATCGGTGAGCAGGGCGGTCACCACGCTGAACGGCAGGCTGAGATAGGCCGAGACCTCGGCCACGGACAGGGGCGCCCGGCACAGCCGCAGCAGCGCCGACTGCTCGGGGCCCGCGGTGGGCGGCGGATCGGCGGCGGTCACGATCAGGGTGACGAGGTCGATGGGGGCGCGCTCGCCCCCGGCGGCCGCACCGGTCAGGATGTACAGCCGTTCCGGGTTCTTCTGCTCGCCACCCTTCGGGCCGTCCGCCGCGACGGGCTCCGGCGGGGGCCGGTGCCCGGGCTGACGCCGTCGGCGTTGCGGAGGAGTCATACGGTCTGCCCGTTGCGCCGCGGCGGACTCGTCAGATGGGAGCCGATACGGAGGACGAGATCGCGCATCCGGTTGCTCATCAGACCGGCCTCGGCGACGGTGTCGGCGAGGACCGCGAGATAGGCGTTGGGACCGGCCGCCATCATGTAGAAGTAGCCTCCGTCGATCTCGATGATGACCATGCGCATCCGGCCGTCGCTGGCCGGGATCTCCGCCGCGACCGCTCCGGCCAGGCTCTGGAGCCCGGCGCAGGCGGCGGCGACGCGGTCGGCCGCGTCCGGGTCGCCGCCGTAGCGTGCGATGCGCAGACCGTCGGCGGAGAGGACCACGACCTGGTGCACGCCCGGTACGCCGTCGGCGAGTTCCTTCAGCAACCAGTCGAAATTGCCTCGCTGCTGGATCACTTGTGGTCCCCCTCGTCGTCGGCCTGGGCGGCCGCCGGTTCGTCGTAGCTGGTGAATGGGTGCGGAGCGGCGGCCGGGGGCCCGGCGGAGAAGGCGTTCGGGTCCGGGGCCTTCTTCAGCCCGTTCATGAAGGCCTCCACCCAGAGTCCGGGAGCGGGCTCCTCCTTCTCCGGTTCGGGCTCGGGCGTCCAGGGGGCGTGTGTCGAGGCCTCGACGGCGCGGGCGGCGGCCTCGGCCGCGGCGGCCTCCGCGATGCGCTGGCTGAGCGGGGTCTTCACCCGGCTGCGGCGCTGGGGCAGACCGCCCGCGGTCCACTCCGTCACCACGGGGACGTCGTCCTCCAGGGCGAACTGCTCCGGGATCCGCGGTCCGGTGGTGGGGCGGCGCTTCTTGTTCGTACGGTCGGGCCCCTCGACCCCGTCGTTGTCCAGGGTGGGTACGGAGGTGGCGCCGATGCCGTGGGCGAAGCCGGGGGCGGGGTCGGTGGTCAGCATGTCGTTGGGGACGACCAGGATGGCGCGGACACCGCCGTAGGCGGACTGCCGCAGTGAGACATGCATGTTGAACATCGTCGACAGGCGCCCGACGACGGCGATGCCGAGCCGCGGCGCCTCCCCGATCTCCTGGACGTCGACCCCGGCCTGGGCCTCGGCGAGCATCCGCTCGACCTTGGCGCGGTTCTCCTCGCTGAGACTGATTCCGCCGTCCTCGATCTCGACGGCGATACCGGTCTGCACCTCGGTGGCGGTGACATGCACCTTGGTCTGGGGCGGGGAGTAGCGGGTGGCGTTGTCGAGGAGTTCGGCCGCGGCATGGATGATCGGCTCGACGGAGGTGCCCTTGATGTTGACCTTGGCGATGGAGTGCAGCTCGATGCGGGTGTACTCCAGGATGCGGGACATGGCGCCGCGCAGCACGCTGTAGAGCGGTACGGGCTGGGGCCACTGGCGGCCCGGGTGGCCACCGCCGATGACGGCGATGGAGTCGGCGAGGCGGCCGATCAGGGCGGTGCCGTGGTCGATGCGCAGCAGATCGTCGAAGACCTCGGGGTTGCGGCCGTGGTCCTCCTCCATCTCCCGCAGTTCCTTGGCCTGTTGGTGGACCAGGGCCTGGACGCGGCGGGCGATGTTGACGAAGGCGCGCAGCGCGGAGTCGCGCCGGGCGATCTCCCGGTCGACGATCTGGAGCACGGTACGCAGCAACTGGCGCTGGGGCCCGGGCAGTCCCCGGAAGTGGGGGTTCTCGTCGACGACCGTGCGGATCACCTCCGCGGGCGAGATGCCGTCCCGGACGGTCTCCAGGGCCCTGGGCACGATCTCGGTGCGGAAGAACTCGAGGTCGTCGTCCTGGGAAGCGACGCGTTGTTCGAGATAGGCGGCCCGCTGGGTGAAGTCGGCGCACAGGGAGTGCAGGGCGTTCTCGCGGCGCGCCGTCAGGACCGCGGCGACGATGGCGAGGACAGTGGCCGCGGCGCCGAACCAGCCGACGGCGGACCTGGCCGGGGCCGCCACCAGGGCGATGGCGGCCCCGGTGCCCGCGGCCAGAAGTATGGGGGGCGCCAGCAGCACGGGTGCGAAGGGACGTTCGCGGCCGCCGGGAGGCGATGGAACACTCACCATGTATGCCCTCTGAGACGAATCGGCTGGTGGGAGCTGTCCGGCGGAGGCGCTCGCCGGGCCGGACGGGGACACCGGAAAGGAACCCGGCATCGGGGATTTTCGGTATGTTGGGGAACAAGCGCACGAATACGCCTCAACTCGGTGCGCTGCGGGCGAGCTTAGTCCGACCGGATCATCGGCATGTCATATTCCGCAAGCACCTGAAATGCGCACGGGTACAGGAGTACGCTCGACTCCTTTTGCACGCTGAGCATCCGCTCGCACACACTGCGCCACGGCGAACAGGCATCGGAAACCGTTCGCTCGCGCAGGTGAAATCCTTCCACCCCGGCTGACGTGACGGACTCTCACCCGCCGTGACGGGTCCTCACACGACTCCGGCCCTGGGGGGGGGGCCGGCCCCCGGGCGGGGCCCCCCCCCGGGCGGGGGGCGGGGGCCGGCCCCCCGGGGCGGGGGGCCCCCGCCCGGGGCCCACGGGCCGGGGGCCCACGCCGGGGGCCCCCGGGCGGGGCCCGGGGCCCCGCCCGCGGGGGGGGCCCCCCGGGCCCCCCGGGCGGGGGGCCCCCCCCCCCCCCCCCGGCGGGGGGGGGGGCCCCGCCCGGGGGCCGGCCCCCCCCCCAGGGCCGGTATCCAGGGCCGGGCACCTAGGGCCGGGTGCCCAAGGCCGGGCGCCAAGGGCCGGGTGCCCAAGGCCGGGCGCCAAGGGCCGGGACCTGTGCCGGGGGGCGCTCAGCCCACCGAGGAGTAGGCGACCACTCCGCGCAGCAGGGCGTCGACCGCCTTGCGCGCGTTCTTCGGCACCGTGGAGCCCTCGGGGACGGCCGCCGCGGCGATCTGGCCGAGGACGTCGATGACCTGCTTGCACCAGCGCACGAAGTCACCGGCCGGCATCTCGGCCTCGCGCAGCACCTCGTCCAGGCCCTTGCCACTGGCCCACATATGGGCCGCCCAGGCGAAACCGAGGTCGGGCTCGCGCTGGCCCACGCCCTCGGTCTGGCTGATCCGGAAGTCCTCCTCCAGGGCGTCCAGTCGGCCCCAGATGCGGACCATCTCGCCGAGCGCGGCCTTGACCCGGCCCGAGGGCACCTTCGGCGCCATCGCGTCGTCCGCCATCCGGGCCTCGTAGACCAACGCCGAGACGCATGCCGCCAGTTCGGCCGGAGGGAGGCCCTCCCAGACGCCTTCGCGCAGGCACTCGCTGGCCAGCAGGTCCAGCTCTCCGTACAGCCGCGCGAGGCGCTTGCCGTGTTCGGTCACCTCGTCACCGCGCAGGTAGTCCAGCTCGGTGAGCAGCGCGACGATCCGGTCGAAGGTGCGGGCGATGGTGTTCGTCCGGCCTTCGATACGGCGCTCCAGCTGGGAGGTGTCCCGGATCAGACGGTGGTAGCGCTCCGCCCAGCGGGCGTGGTCCTCGCGGTCGTTGCACCCGTGGCAGGGGTGGGAGCGCAGGGCGGTGCGCAGCCGGGCGATCTCGCGGTCGTCGGCGGCCGCGGAGCGCTTCTTGCGCTGCCGCTCCGGCGGGATGTGCCCGGCCTTGGTGCGCAGGGCGGAGGCGAGGTCGCGACGGGACTGCGGGGAGCGGGGGTTGAAGGACTTCGGGATGCGCATCCGCTCCAGCGCCTCCACCGGCACCGGGAAGTCGATCGCGGCGAGCCGCTTGACCTGCCGTTCGGCGGTGAGGACCAGGGGGCGCGGACCGTCGTGGTACTCGACGCCGCGGTGACCGCCCGCGCGGCCCGCGGGCACTCCGGGGTCCAGCACCAGGGCGAGGCCCGCGTACTTGCCGGTCGGCACATGGATGACGTCCCCGGGCTTGAGCCGCTCCAGGGCGGTGGCGGCCTCGGCGTGCCGCTGCGCCACACCCTGGCGGGCCAGCTCCGTTTCGCGGTCCTTGAGTTCGCGGCGCAGCCGCGCGTATTCGTCGAAGTCGCCCAGGTGGCAGGTCATGGCCTCCTGGTAGCCGGCCAGGCCCTCCTCGTTGCGCTGTACCTGGCGCGAGATGCCGACGACCGACCTGTCGGCCTGGAACTGCGCGAAGGACGTCTCCAGGAGTTCACGGGAGCGGTGCCGGCCGAACTGCCCGACCAGGTTCACGGCCATGTTGTACGACGGCTTGAAGCTGGAGCGCAGCGGATAGGTGCGGGTACCCGCCAGACCCGCGAGGTGCTCGGGGCTCATGCCGCGCTGCCACAGCACGACCGCATGCCCCTCGACGTCGATGCCGCGGCGGCCCGCGCGGCCGGTGAGCTGGGTGTACTCGCCGGGGGTGATGTCGGCGTGCTGCTCGCCGTTCCACTTGACGAGCTTCTCCAGCACCACCGAGCGGGCGGGCATGTTGATGCCGAGCGCCAGGGTCTCGGTGGCGAACACCGCCTTCACCAGGCCCCGGACGAACAGCTCCTCGACGACCTCCTTGAACGTCGGCAGCATGCCCGCGTGATGGGCGGCGATTCCGCGCTCCAGGCCCTCCAGCCACTCGTAGTACCCGAGGACGTGCAGGTCCTCGGTGGGGATGGCGGCGGTGCGCTCCTCCACCAGGGCCCGCACCTGCTCCCGGGCCTCGTCGTCGTTGAGCCGGAGGCCCGCGTAGAGGCACTGCTCCACGGCCGCCTGGCAGGCGGCCCGGCTGAAGATGAAGGTGATCGCGGGCAGCAGCCCCTCGGCGTCGAGCCGCTCGATCACCTCGGGCCTGCCCGGCGTCCACACCCGGGACCGCTGCCTGCGCTCCCGCTCGCGGTCGGCCTCGCGCATGGACCGGCCGCGCCGCCGGTCCTGGTACGACGGGCGGGTGGCCTCCATCCTGGCCAGGCGGGTGAGGTCGGGGTTGACGGCCTTCCGGTGGCCCTCGCCCTCCTCGAACAGGTCGTACATCCGCCGTCCGGCCAGCACATGCTGGAACAGCGGCACGGGCCGGTGCTCGGAGACGATCACCTCGGTGTCCCCGCGGACGGTGTCCAGCCAGTCGCCGAACTCCTCCGCGTTGGAGACCGTCGCCGACAGCGAGACCAGCGTCACCGACTCGGGCAGGTGGATGATCACTTCCTCCCAGACGGCGCCGCGGAAGCGGTCGGAGAGGTAGTGCACCTCGTCCATCACCACATGGCCGAGGCCGAGGAGGGTGCTGGAGCCCGCGTACAGCATGTTCCGCAGGACCTCGGTGGTCATCACGACCACCGGGGCCTCGGCGTTGACACTGTTGTCGCCGGTGAGCAGGCCGACCTTCTCCGTGCCGTAGCGGCGGCACAGGTCGGAGTACTTCTGGTTGGACAGCGCCTTGATGGGTGTCGTGTAGAAGCACTTCTTGCCCTGGAGCAGGGCGAGGTGGACGGCGAACTCGCCGACGATCGTCTTGCCGGAGCCGGTGGGCGCGGCCACCAGCACGCCCTTGCCCGCCTCAAGCGCCTGGCAGGCCTCGATCTGGAAGGGGTCGAGGCCGAAGTCGTACATCTCGCGGAAGGAGGCGAGCGCGGTGGCCTGCTCGGCGGCGCGCCTGCGTGCCGCCGCATACCGCTCGGCCGGTGAGAGATCCTCTGTCATCGTGCTTTCGAGCGTACCGGGCACCACTGACAACACGACGATCATTATCCGGATCGGCCGGGTACGGCAGTGGGCCCCGCCGTTCCCTCGGCGGGGCCCACTGCCATGATCAGCACATCACTCGGTCCGTCAGGACATCACCCGGTGCGTCCGGGGGCTCACGTCACGTCGTCGTAGCCGTTCACCCGGTCATGGGGCGATCCACTCGACTCGGGCAGGGCGCGGGAGGCCGAGACCGGCTCGATGCCACCGATGTCCTCGGGCGTGAGATCCAGCTCGGAGGCCTCGTCGTCCGAGAGCCCCCGCCCGTCACGCCGGGCGCGGCGTCGGTCGTTGAGCAGGGAGATGACCACGGCGATGAAGAAAAGTCCCCAGATGGGCGCCGCCAGCGCCAGCATCGACATGGGGTCCGCGCCGGGAGTCGCCACGGCGGCGAAGGCAGCGATGCCGACCACCATGGCGCGCCACCAGCCGAGCATGCGCCGTCCGGAGAGGATCCCGGTCAGGTTGAGCATGACGAGCAGCAACGGCATCTCGAAGGCGAGGCCGAAGACCAGCACCATGCGGGTCACCAAGTCGAGCAGCTTGTCCAGGGACAGCAGGTTCTCCACGCCGGGGGGCGTGAGGTCGACCATCACCTTGGCCGTGACCGGCAGCACCCGGTAGGCGAGGTAACCGCCGCCGAGGAAGAGCGGGACGCCGAACCCGACGAACGCGTAGGCGTACTTCTTCTCGTGGCGGTGCAGGCCCGGCGCGACGAACGCCCACAGCTGGTAGAGCCAGATCGGCGACGCCAGCACCACGCCGCCGGTCAGTGAGGCCTTCAGCGCGAGCGTGAAGGGACCCAGAAGGTCACCAATGGTGATGTGCGCACAGGGGGTGTTGCTCTTCGCCTTCGCCAGCTCCCCGAAGGACTGGTTACAGCCCACGGAGCGCAGCAGCGGGTGAGTGATGAAGTTGATGATGTGCTGGTAGAAGAAGGCGCACACGATCGTGACGACAACGATCGCAAGGACAGCCTTGGTGAGCCGATTCCGCAGCTCACGAAGGTGATCGCCGAGCGGCATGCGCCCCTCGGCATCCCTCTCCCCTTTGCGGGCAGGCTTGAGCAACCCACATCCTCATCTCGTGCAGTGGACCGGACGACCCCGGTCCGCGTCAGCGCTGGGTCGTGGCGTCCGTCGGCTCGCTGACCGGGCGGGAGCTGGCCACATCGCCGGGGGAGGCCTGGATCGTGCGCTGCGCCTGGGGCTGCTCTTCGGCGGGCTGGGCGGGCTGCTTGCTGCCGTCGTCCTTCATCGCCTTGGCCTCGCTCTTGAGGATCCGCGCGGACTTGCCCAGCGACCGTGCCATGTCCGGAAGCTTCTTCGAACCGAATACGAGGACGATCACCAGGACCAGGAGCACCAGGTGCCACGGCTCAAGTGCGTTGCGGAACATAGTCTTCACCTTCTCACTGAGGCGGGCGGCGGGGCATGTGACCGGTCGGACACGTGTCCGACCATCGCGCTGGCAGCGATCGTATCGCCTGGGGATGAACACAAAACCATCCCCATGCGTACTTACGCTTCTACGGACCGCGCCTCGCTCTCCGGACCGCGACTAGCAGAGTACCCAGCCGGAAGGGCGAAGTGCCCCCTAGTGCATGACGTTCGTTATCTCACAGAAGTTCCCGACGCAGCTCACAGGGAGTCCGCCGACCGGGCCGCGCTCACCGTCGCCTGCTCCAGATCCTCGGCGGCCCTGTTGATACGGCGCGCTGATTCCGAGACCTGTCGGCCGAGGCGCTGCGCCTCCAGGAAGACGCGGACGGCCAGCACACCGAGGACGGCAAGTCCCACGAAACCCAGAGCAACTGCGAACATCGGCCAGAACATGAGGCCGAGCCTAGCGGTCCCGGTGGGTTCCGTTCGGACCGGCGGCCGGGCGGCGGACCGCGCGGCACCCGGGGCGGTGCCGGGGACGGGTCAGTGCAGCCGCAGTGTCCGTACCCCGCCGCCGGTGAGCAGTTCCACGATGCGTTCCCCGGCCGGTTTGCGGACGGGGGCCTCGCACTCGGGGCAGGTGAAGGAGTAGAAGGTGGTCCTGCTGGTGGCGCCGATCACCAGGCGCAGGGCGCTCGCGCCCAGCTCGAAGGCCCCCCGGCAGTCCGGGCACCCGGCCCGGAATACCACGTCCGCGACCCGCCGCATCCCGGCGAACGCCGTCCGCACGGAGATCTCCCCCGCCGCCCCGGGCGCACCCGCCCGGTCCGCCGACGCAGCCGTACGTCCCGGCGCCCCCGGCGCACCCGTCCGTCCCGTCGCCCCGGACATCGCCGACGTGTTCACAGCCCCTGCTCCTGCCTGTCGCACAGCCCGTCCTGGACTCCGTCCGGCCCGTCGTACGCGGTGAGCGCCTCGCGGGCGGCCCGGCGGGCGCTCTCCGCCAGGTCCCCCGGCGACAGGATCCGGCCGTCGGGCCCGAGCCGCAGCGCCAGCCGTCGCAGCGACGCCGGGTCCGGGGTCCGCAAGGTGATACGCAGCCCGCCGTCCGGCAGCTCATCGGCGCTGTCGTGCGGGTAGTACTCGGCGACCCAGCGGCCGCCCGGGCCGACCTCCACGACGACCTCGGGGTCCTCGGCGGCGGGCTGCACCAGCCCCTCCGACAGGTCCCGCAGCTCGACCTCCGGCGGTGCCGACGGCTCGTCCAGGATGCGGATCTCGGCGACCCGGTCGAGCCGGAAGGTGCGGCGTGCCTCGGAGCGGCGGCACCACGCCTCCACATAGGTGTGACCGACGCTGACCAGGCGGATCGGGTCGATCTCCCGCTCGGTGAGCTCGTCCCGGGCCGGGGAGTAGTAGCGGATCCACAGCCGTCGGCGTTCGGAGATCGCGCGGTCGACGTCCGCGAAGACCCCGCCCTCCGACTCGAAGGTCACCGACAGGCGGGAGCTGGCGCCCGCCGCCTCGCCCGCGGCGGTCTCCACCTTGGCGGTGGCGCGCAGCAGGGCCTGCCGGTCGCTCTCGCGCAGTCCGGGCAGGGTGGCCACGGCCCGGGCCGCGACGAGCAGGGCGGTCGCCTCGTCGGCGGCCAGCCGCAGGGGCTCGGCGGCCTCCGCGCCCAGGGCGGCCGGGTTGTGCCACCAGATGCGCTCGCCGTCGGTGTCGATGTCGAGCAGATCACCGCCGCGGAAGCTGGTGCCGCACATGGGCAGCACATCGAGGTCCGAGACCAGCTCGTCCTCGGTGATCCCGAAGGCCCGGGCGACGTCCTCGATGCGCGCACCGGGGCGCTCGCGCAGATAGGTCACCAGGGAGAGCATCCGCCGGGTCTGGTCGATGGCGTTCCCGGGTCTGGCCGGCTTGGCTGCCATGTGGTCCGTCCCTCTCCTCAGCCCTTGGCCACGGCGCGCAGCCGGTCCACCACGTCGGCCCGCAGCTCGGCGGGGTCCAGGACCACCACATCGGGCCCGAACTCGACCAGCCAGGCGTCCAGGCCGTGCCCGTACGGAATCTCCAACTCGTCCCAGCCGTCGTCGAGTTCCCGCACGGTGGTGGCCTTCGCCCGCAGCGGGTAGCCCGCGCCCTTGCGCAGCCGGATCCTGGCCGAGCGATCGGCGGTCTCCCCCGCCCAGCCCGCGACGGTCTCACGCACCGTGACCACGTCCGGTACGGGGGCACTGAAGGCACCGCTGCGGCTGCGCACCCTGCCGGTGATCCGGGACAGCCGGAAGACGCGCTCGGCGCCCCGGTCGCGGTCCCACCCGGCCAGATACCAGTGGCCGCGCCAGCACTCCAGCGCCCAGGGCTCCACCTGGCGCGGCTCGGGGCGAGCGGCGGTGGCCTTGCGGTACTCGAAGACCACGGGACGGCGGTCGCGGCAGGCGAGCATCAGCGGTTCGAAGGCCGCCTCGTGCACGGGGATGCGGGGCTCCAGCGCGCCATGGGCCTCGTAGGGGTCGACGTCCTCGGGCAGGCCCGCGGCGCGCAGCTTCTGGAGCGCACCGCTCGCGGCACCGGCCAGCCGGGCCTGCTGCCAGACCTTGGCGGCGAGGCCGAGGGCGGCGGCCTCCTCGGCGTCGAGGGTGATGGGCGGGAGGCGGTTGCTGTCGTGGCGGGCGAGATAGCCGATCTCGCCGTCGAGGTTCTCCACGGTCTCGATGACCAGGCCCAGCTCGCGCAGATCGTCCTTGTCGCGCTCGAACATCCGGTTGAAGGAGTCGTCCGACCCGGCTTCCAGATAGGCCTCGACGGACTCGCGCAGCTCGCGCTTGCTGAGCGGCCGCCGCGTCCCGAGCAGACACAGCGCCAGGTTCATCAGCCGCTCGGCCTTGGCAATGGCCATCGACGCCCTTCGCCTTCCCTATGGTGCTTACGATCGACGACCGTACCGCTCGCGCGGGGCACGGCAAAAGCCGAGCGCCCATGCCCGGCCGGGCATGGGCGCAAGTTGATCGTTTCCGACCGCCCGCGTCACCTCATCGGGGAGCCGGGCGGCGGTGATCAGGCAGACCGTCTCAGACCGCGACCAGGTCGCAGACGAAGATCAGCGTCTCGCCGGGCTTGATCCGGGCACCGGCGCCGCGGTCGCCGTAGGCGAGGTGCGGCGGGATGGTCAGCTGGCGGCGGCCGCCGACCTTCATGCCCTGCACGCCCTTGTCCCAGCCCGCGATGACCTGGCCGACGCCGAGCTGGAACTTCAGCGGGGCGCCGCGGTTCCAGGACGCGTCGAACTCCTCACCGGTGGAGAAGGCAACGCCCACGTAGTGGACGGAGACGGCGTCGCCCGCCTTCGCCTCCGGACCGTCGCCCTCCCAGATGTCCTTGATCTCGAGGTCGGCCGGGGGCTCGCCGCCCGGGAAGTCGATCTCGGGCTTCTCGATGCTCACGTCAAAAGCTCCTGCGTGTTGGGGTTGAGGCCATTACGGCAAGACCGACATTCTCACATCGCCGCGGGGGTCACATCTTCGCCAGGATGTCCACCGAGAACACCAGCGTGGAGTCCTTCTTGATGCCGCTGCCCTGCGGCGGGTTGTTGCCGTACCCCAGCTTCGGCGGCACGACCACCAGGACCCGGCTGCCCACCTTCTTGCCGGTGAGTCCCTCGGCCCAGCCCTTGACGACCTGCTGCAACGAGAAGGAGGTCAGCTGGCCGCGGCCATAGGTGGAGTCGAACTCCTTGCCGGTGTCCCACAGCACGCCCTTGTACTGCACCAGGACGGTGCTGTCCGCCGCGACCGGGTCGCCGTCGCCCTCGAGCACGTACTTGGCGACCAGTCCCGTCGGCGGCTTCACCTTCGGGACCGTGATGGAGGGGGCCTTGCCGTCGGTGTTGGTGCCGACCTTCGGCTCGTTGGCGTCGCTCTGGGGCACGGCCTTGCCCTTGGCGGAGCTCTTGGCGTTGAAGGTGTTCTTGAGGTCCACCACGAAGACCAGGGTGTCGGTGCCCTTGATGCCCGCCTGGGAGTTGCCCTGCGGGCCGTATCCCCAGGTCGGCGGCACGGACATCAGCACCCGGCTGCCGACCTTCTTGCCCTGGAGCGCGTAGCGCCAGCCGTCGATGATCCCGCCCTGCGCCAGCTGGATGACCAGCGGCGTCTTGCGGTCGTAGGAGTTGTCGAAGACCTTTGCCGTGTCCCAGATCTGGCCCAGGTAGTCGGCCTGGATGTAGTCGTTCTCCGCGACCGTCGGCCCGCTGCCCGCGATCGCCGTCTTGACGGCCAGGTCCTTGGACGGGGAGCCGGAGCCCTTCGCCACGGTCGGCTTCTCACCGAACTTCGTCCCGGCGGTGATCGCGGGCAGCGGGCCCTCGACGATCTTCGGCGGCGGGGCGGCGGACGGAGCCGAGGCCGAGGGGGACGGACTGGTGCTGGACTCGCTCTTACCCGATCCGTTGTCGCCGCATCCGGCGAGTGTGACCAGTCCTGCGGGCAGAGTGGCAAGGAGCAGCGAGCGTCGGCGCACGATGGGGCCTCGTATCGGTCGATCTTGACGGTTGGCGTGCGCGCAACTCTACGGCGTGCGAAGGGCGCCGCACGGGAAACGTACGGCGCCCGCGTTGCGTTCCGGCTCGGCGGCCGGGACGGCACTCACATTCCGGCGATGAGCTTCTCCACCCGGTCGTCCACCGAACGGAAGGGGTCCTTGCACAGCACGGTCCGCTGCGCCTGGTCGTTCAGCTTGAGATGGACCCAGTCGACCGTGAAATCACGGCGCTGCTCCTGGGCCCGGCGGATGAAGTCGCCGCGCAGCCGCGCCCGAGTGGTCTGCGGGGGAACCGACTTGCCTTCGAAGATCTTCAAGTCGTTGCAGATCCGGGTGGCTTGGCCCTTCTTCTCCAGCAGGTAGTACAGGCCGCGGCGGCGGTGGATGTCGTGATAGGCGAGGTCTATCTGGGCGACCCGCGGGTGCGACATCGTCATGTTGTGCTTGGCCCGGTACCGCTCGATGAGCTTGTACTTCATCACCCAGTCGATTTCGGTGCCGATCCGGTCGAGGTCCTCGGCCTCGATCGCGTCCAGGGTGCGGCCCCACAGTTCGAGGACCTGCTCGACCGTGCCCGTGCGGATGCCGCGGCGCTCGCAGAAGTCCACGGCCTTCTCGTAGTACTCGCGCTGGACCTCCAGTGCGGAGGCCTCTCGGCCGCTGGCCAGGCGCACCTTGCGGCGGCCCGTGATGTCGTGGCTGACCTCGCGGATCGCCCGGATCGGGTTCTCCAGGGTGAGGTCGCGCATCACGGTGCCCGCCTCGATCATGCGCAGCACCAGGTCGGTGGCGCCGACCTTGAGCAGCATGGTCGTCTCGGACATGTTCGAATCACCGACGATGACGTGCAGCCTGCGGTAGCGCTCGGCGTCGGCGTGCGGTTCGTCCCGGGTGTTGATGATCGGCCGGGAGCGGGTGGTCGCCGAGCTGACGCCCTCCCAGATGTGCTCGGCGCGCTGGCTCACGCAGTAGACCGCGCCGCGCGGGGTCTGGAGCACCTTGCCGGCGCCGCACAGCAGCTGCCGCGTGACCAGGAACGGAATCAGGATGTCCGCGAGCCGGGAGAACTCCCCGTGCCGCGCCACCAGATAGTTCTCGTGGCAACCGTAGGAGTTGCCCGCCGAGTCCGTGTTGTTCTTGAAGAGGTAGACGTCGCCTGCGATTCCCTCCTCGTGCAGGCGGCGTTCGGCATCGACCAGCAGCCCTTCGAGAATGCGCTCGCCTGCCTTGTCGTGGGTGACCAGTTCGATCACATTGTCACATTCGGGTGTGGCATATTCCGGATGTGAGCCCACGTCGAGATAGAGACGGGCGCCATTGCGCAGAAAGACATTGCTGCTACGGCCCCATGACACGACACGGCGGAAGAGGTACCGCGCCACCTCGTCAGGCGACAGGCGGCGCTGTCCCCTGAACGTGCACGTGACGCCGTACTCGTTCTCCAGCCCGAAAATGCGGCGGTCCATGACTGAACATTACGCCCGATCCCCCGAGCTGAAACGGGGTTCGACGGCACGGTTTGGATCATTTTCCGATGAAGCCGCAACCACCGCCCCTTCCACGGGAGCTGCCAGGAGCCGCGCGGTGGCCAGCAGCACCAGCAGGGACACGGCTCCGGCGGCGCCCGGCACCGCGAATCCCCACCGGGCTCCGCCCTCCTGCACCACCGGCCCGGCCACGCCCGTGCCCACCGACGCACCCACGGTGAAGGTGGTCACCAGCCATGAGAAGGCCTCCGTGACCGTGCCCGCGGGCGCCTGGCGGTCCACGATGATGAACGCGCAGGCGATGCACGGCGCGAGGAACACCCCCGACAGCACGGACAGCAGGACCATCGGCACCGCGCCCGGCACCAGCATCAGCGGCAGGTAACACACCGCCAGCAGGCCCACCAGCAGGCGCAGTCGCCGCTCCGGCGCGCCGCGCCACTGCCGGGCCCCGTAGACCGTGCCCCCGGCCAGCGCGCCAAGCCCCAGGCCCGCCATCAGCCACCCGTAGACGGCGTCCCCGCCGTGGCCGTCGGCGTAGGACACCGAGGCCACGGTGATGGAGCCGAGCGCGATGCCCACGAACAGGAAGGCGCCCAGCAGCGCCACCAGCCCCGAGGAGCGCAGGGCGCCGAGCCAGTGCGCGGCCCGGGGCGCGGAGCGCCAGGCCCGGGACGGCGGCGAGAGCACCACCGACAGCGCGCCCGCCACGCCGACCGCGCTGAGCACGATCAGGGCCGCCCGGGCCGACCAGAGCGAGGTGCACAGCGTCACCAGGAGCGGCCCCACGGTGAACATCACCTCCTGGGCGATGGCGTCCATCGCATACGCGATGTGCACCTGCTCCTCGCGGCGCAGCACCGCCGGCCACAGGGCCCGCAGTCCGCCCTCCAGCGGCGGGGTGAACAGTCCGGCGAGCGCCATGGCGGCGTAGGCCACCGGGAGCGGTTCCAGGCCCGTCAGCGCGAAGGCGGTCATGGCGAGCGCCGAGACGACCGCGGCGGGCAGCTGGACGCGGGGCTGGCCGTGCAGGTCGACCAGGCGGCCGAGCAGCGGCTGCCCGGCGGCGTTGGCCACCCCGTAGACCGCCGCGAGCGCGCCCGCGAGGCTGTAGGTGCCGCCCTCGGCCCGGACGAAGAGGACCACCGCGATCGCCGCGGTGGCGTTGGGCAGTCGGCCCACGAGCGTCCCGACGAGCAGGCGCGCGGCGTGCTTCGCCCTCAGGATCTCCAGATAACCCGCGGCCATCCGCTCTTGGTCCTCTCTTGTCGTTTCTCTGGTCGCTTGTGCGTCCTGCGCGCCGCCGCGCGGGGCTCCCGCCCGGTGCGCGAGGGCCCGTGGTGACCGCGGTCCGGGGCCGGCTGCATGACTCGTCTGCGCCGGTCCCGTGGTGTGCCGGTCCCTTTTTGTCTCGGTCCCGACCGACGTTGTACGTATAACCTCGTCCGCCATACGTACCATGTGCGCTGTCCACGAGTCCAGACGAAAGAGCAGGCCCCCGGTGGCATCAGGTAGCACGCGACCCACCAGCCGCGATGTCGCCCAGGCCGCCGGAGTCTCCCAGGCCGCCGTCTCCCTCGTCCTCGGCGACAAGTGGCGCGGCCGGGTCTCCGCCGCCACCGCCGAGCGGGTACGCGAAGCCGCCCGGGAGCTGGGCTACCGGCCCAACCTCGCCGCCCGCAATCTGCGCCTCGGCCACACCCGTACCGTGCTGCTGGTCGTCCCCGCCCTGACCACCGAGTTCTTCGCCGGTGTCTACACCGGGGCCGCACGCGTCGCCGCCCGGCACGGCTTCGGTGTCGTCCTCTACCCCTCCCCCGAGGGCGTCGGACCCGCCCGGGACCCCTTCCACTCCGCGCAGGCCGCCCTGGACGGGGTGATCGCCTCCTCCATGGCCGCCGACGCCCTCACCGCCATCCACGGCGACCAGCTCCCCCTGGTGATGCTGGACAGCGACCCCCGGGGCAGCCTGGGCGCCGCCACCGTCAACCTCGACATCGCGGACGGGGTGCGTCAGGTGGCCG
Source organism: Streptomyces sp. NPDC052040 (assembly GCF_044548405.1). NCBI lineage: Bacteria > Bacillati > Actinomycetota > Actinomycetes > Kitasatosporales > Streptomycetaceae > Streptomyces > Streptomyces sp. NPDC052040. The sequence goes on from NZ_JBIUBV010000004.1 coordinate 267,977, forward strand.
GCCACCTGCTCGCCCTCGGCCACCGGCGCTTTCTGCACCTTGCCGCCGACGTCCCCTCCTGGACCTTCCACATCCGCGCGCAGGAGCTGGCCGGGCGCCTCACCGCGGTCCCCGGTGCCACCCTGGCGACGACCCGCGCCCCCATCTCCATCGAGGGCGCCCTGGCCGCCGCCGAGGCCGCCCTCGCCGCGCCCGGGCCCCGGCCCACCGCCCTGGTCTGCGACGACGACAAGCTCGCGGCGGGCGCCTACAAGGCCGCCCGCCGCCTGGGACTGCGCATCCCCGAGGACCTCTCGGTCACCGGCCTCGACGATCTCGCCCTGGCGAGCGCGCTCGACCCCGAACTGACCACGGTCCGGCTGGACGCGGAACTCTTCGGCGAGCGCGGCATGGAAGCCCTCCTCGCCGTCCTGGAGGGCGGGACGCCGCAGCAGGGGGACATCCCCGTGGAACTCGTCGTACGGGGGTCCACGGCCCCTCCGGGCCCCTGAGGGGCCTCCCCGGGCGTTGATACGCCGCAGCCGCGCCGCCCCGGCCGGGAGGGCCTGGGCGGCGCGGCTGCGGCGCACCTGCGGCGTCACGCTCCGCGGGGAGCGCGACGCCGGATCACTCCTCGTCCTCCGCGGACTCGTCCTCCGCCTCCGCGGCCGTCGAGGCGCCGTCCGCCTGGAGCAGCCGGGCGAGCTGGCGGCCCACGATCCGCCGGAACTTGCGCTGCTGCGGGCGCGTACGGTCCAGCAGCGCGACCTCGAGGCGCTCGGCGGGGATCTCCCGCTCGCTGCCGTTGGTGTCCCGGGACAGGGCCTGCACCGCCAGCTTCAGCGCCTCCGCGAGGGTCATTCCGTCCCGGTGGCGCTGGTCCAGGAAGGTGCTGATCTGCTCCGCGTTGCCGCCGACCGCGACCGAGCCGTGCTCGTCCACGATCGAACCGTCGTGCGGCAGCCGGTAGATCTGGTCGCCCTCCGGGGTCTCCCCCACCTCGGCGACCACCAGTTCCACCTCGTACGGCTTCTCCGCGGCGCTGGAGAAGATGGTGCCCAGTGTCTGGGCGTACACGTTCGCCAGGCCCCGGGCGGTCACATCGCCCCGGTCGTAGGTGTAGCCCCGCAGGTCGGCGTACCGGACCCCGCCGATGCGCAGGTTCTCGTACTCGTTGTACTTGCCGGCCGCGGCGAAACCGATCCGGTCGTAGATCTCGCTGAACTTGTGGAGCGCGCGGGACGGGTTCTCGCCGACGAACACGATGCCGTCGGCGTACTGCATCACGACCAGGCTGCGGCCGCGCGCGATGCCCTTGCGGGCGTACTCCGCCCGGTCGGCCATGGCCTGCTGGGGGGAGACATAGAACGGCGTCGACACCGGTTATCCGTCCCTTTCTGTCGAAGTCACTCGATCACCTTCACCGACCAACGGGGCCCGTCAGAGCAGGGCGGCCCGGGGGCCGTCCGGCTGCTCCAGGCGGTGCTGGAGGACCGTGCGGGCGAGCTCGCCCGTCTCGTCCTCGGTGAGACGGCGGAAGCCGTCCTCGGTGATCACGGTGACGATCGGATAGATCCGGCGGGCGACATCGGGACCACCGGTCGCCGAGTCGTCGTCTGCCGCGTCGTAGAGGGCCTGGACCACCAGGGTGGTGGCCTGCTCCTCGGTCAGGTCATCACGGTAGAGCTTCTTCATGGCGCCGCGCGCGAAGATCGAGCCGGAGCCGGTGGCCGCGTAGCCGTGCTCCTCGGAGCGGCCGCCCGTGACGTCGTACGAGAAGATGCGGCCCCGGTCGCGGTCCACGTCGTACCCGGCGAAGATCGGGACCACGGCCAGGCCCTGCATGGCCATGCCGAGGTTGGAACGGATCATGGTCGACAGCCGGTTCGCCTTGCCCTCCAGGGACAGCTGGGCGCCCTCGACCTTCTCGAAGTGCTCCAGCTCCAGCTGGAACAGCTTGACCATCTCCACGGCGAGGCCCGCCGTGCCGGCGATCCCGACCGCCGAGTACTCGTCCGCCGGGAAGACCTTCTCGATGTCCCGCTGGGCGATCACATTGCCCATGGTCGCGCGGCGGTCGCCCGCGAGCACGACGCCCCCCGGGAACGTCGTGGCCACGATCGTGGTGCCGTGCGGGGCCTCGATCACTCCCTGGGTGGGCGGCAGCTGCCGCTTGCCGGGCAGCAGCTCGGGCTGGTGGTCGCCGAGGAAGTCCATGAAGGAGGACGAGCCGGGCGTCAGGAAGGCGGCCGGTAGACGCCCGGTGCTACGAGGGTTGGCTTCCACGCGTTTCCTTCCACGTAGGTCTCAGCTGCCGTGCAGCTGAAGCTCAGTACGCCTCGGACCCTACCCGCACCAAGGGGGTGATCCACATGTGCGGGAGAGGCCGAAAAACAGCGGCAACGGACGCGCCCCGGGGGGCGGTCGGCCGAGTACGACGCGTCGTGCGGTCTCCGGGACGCAGGGCCGTGCCGCGGACGGTCCGCGGCCCGGCGCGGAACGGGACACGCCGAGGCGGGCCGTGCCTCGTTCCGCACGACGCCGCCCGGACGCTTCCCGCTACTCCCCGCCCTTTTGCACGAAGGAGCGCACGAAGTCCTCGGCGTTCTCCTCGAGCACGTCGTCGATCTCGTCGAGAACCGAGTCCACGTCGTCGCTCAGCTTCTCCTGCCGCTCCTTCAGGTCGTCGGTGGCCTGCGCGTCCTGCGCCTGCTCCTCGACTTCCTCAGTGGAGCGTGTGGCCTTCTGCTGTCCGCCGCCGGTGTCCTTGGTAGCCATTACCCTCACCCCGCTCAGTTCGCCCGACATGGTCGGCATTCCTGCCGATCGATGATGATCAGACCCTACAAGCCCGGTCCGACATCGGCCCCGCGGTTGCTCCAACGCACGGGGACCGCCTCGATGATTCCCGGGCGCCGGGACTTACTACCCTGCCCGGTGGAGCCGCCCGTGAACCCGATCAGCCGCCCGAGAGCACCCTGACCAGGTCCTCCGCCGTGCGGCAGCGGTCCAGCAGCTCCTTGACGTGATTACGCGTTCCGCGAAGCGGTTCCAGGGTTGGGACCCGCTGGAGCGAGTCCCGGCCCGGCAGATCGAAGATCACCGAGTCCCAGGAGGCCGCGGCGACATCGTCCGCGTACTGCTCCAGGCAGCGGCCGCGGAAGTAGGCACGGGTGTCCTCCGGCGGCTTCGTACGGGCCCGCTCGACCTCGGTCTCGTCCAGGAGCCGCTTCATGCGCCCGCGGGCCACCAGACGGTTGTACAGGCCCTTCTCGGGGCGTACGTCGGCGTACTGGAGGTCCACCAGGTGCAGCCGGGCCGCGTCCCAGTCCAGGGCGTCCCGGCGCCGGTACCCCTCCATGAGCTCCCGCTTGGCCACCCAGTCCAGCTCACCGGCGAGGCTCATGGGGTCCCGCTCCAGGCGGTTCAGGGTGTCCTCCCAGCGGGCCAGCACGTCCTTGGTCTGGTCGTCGGCGTCGGCCCCGAAGCGCTCCTCCACGTATTTGCGCGACAGCTCGAAGTACTCCATCTGAAGCTGGACCGCGGTGAGTGTCCGGCCGCTGCGGAGCGTGATCAGGCGCTGGAGACCGGGGTCGTGGGAGACCTGGTGGAGGGTGCGTACGGGCTGGTCCACGGCAAGGTCGACGGCGATGAAGCCGTCCTCGATCATCGACAGGACAAGGGCGGTGGTGCCCAGCTTCAGATAGGTCGAGATCTCGGACAGATTGGCGTCGCCGATGATCACATGGAGGCGCCGGTACTTCTCCGCGTCGGCGTGCGGTTCGTCCCGGGTGTTGATGATGGGCCGTTTGAGTGTCGTCTCCAGGCCGACCTCGACCTCGAAGTAGTCGGCGCGCTGACTGAGCTGGAAGCCGTGCTCATGGCCGTCCTGGCCGATGCCCACGCGGCCGGCGCCCGTGACGACCTGGCGGGAGACGAAGAAGGGCGTGAGGTGGCGCACGATGTCCGAGAAGGCGGTCTCCCGCTTCATCAGGTAGTTCTCGTGCGTGCCGTAGGAGGCGCCCTTGTTGTCGGTGTTGTTCTTGTAGAGGTGGATCGGCTGGGCGCCGGGGAGCTGGGCGGCCCGCTCCGCCGCCTCCGCCATGATCCGCTCACCGGCCTTGTCCCAGAGGACGGCGTCGCGGGGGTTGGTCACCTCGGGGGCGCTGTACTCGGGGTGTGCGTGGTCGACGTAGAGCCGCGCGCCGTTGGTGAGGATCACGTTGGCCAGGCCGATGTCCTCGTCGGTGAGCTGGCTGGCGTCGGCGGCCTCGCGGGTGAGGTCGAAGCCCCGCGCGTCCCGCAGCGGATTCTCCTCCTCGAAGTCCCAGCGAGCCCGGCGGGCCCGGTGCATCGCCGCGGCGTAGGCGTTGACGATCTGGGACGAGGTGAGCATGGCATTGGCATTGGGGTGGCCGGGGACGGAGATGCCGTACTCCGTCTCAATGCCCATTACTCGCCGTACGGTCATGCGGCCCTCCTTGCCGGGCGGCGCCCTCGGTCGGGGGCGGCGCTCATGTACCGCTGGTGCTCCGGTGCGCGTGCGGTGCCCGTCCCCGCACGGCGCGACGCGGCGGTACGAAAGAGCCTAGAACGCCTTTGCGTCGGCGGGGAGATCATTTGCGTCATTGCCTTGCTCCGGCCGTGTCCGGAAAAGCGTCGGCTGCGGGTCCCGTCGCCGGGCACCCGCAGCCGCCCTGCCTTTACAGGTACTGACCGGTGTTTGCCACCGTGTCGATGGAGCGTCCGGTGTCCGCGCCCTGCTTTCCGGTGATCAGGGTACGGATGTATACGATCCGCTCGCCCTTCTTTCCGGAGATGCGGGCCCAGTCGTCCGGGTTGGTGGTGTTGGGCAGGTCCTCGTTCTCCTTGAACTCGTCCACGCAGGCCTGGAGGAGGTGGGAGACCCGGAGGCCCTTCTGGCTGTGCTCAAGGAAGTCCTTGATCGCCATTTTCTTGGCACGGCCGACAATGTTCTCGATCATGGCGCCGGAATTGAAGTCCTTGAAGTAGAGGACTTCCTTGTCGCCATTGGCGTAGGTGACCTCGAGGAAGCGGTTCTCGTCGGACTCGGCATACATCTGTTCGACAGCGGTCTGGATCATGCCCTGGACCGTGACCGCCTTGTCGCCCCGGTGCTCGCTGACGTCGTCGGCGTGCAGCGGGAGCCGCTCGGTGAGGTACTTCCCGAAGATGTCCCTGGCCGCCTCGGCGTCGGGGCGCTCGATCTTGATCTTGACGTCCAGCCGGCCGGGCCGCAGGATCGCGGGGTCGATCATGTCCTCACGGTTGGAGGCGCCGATGACGACCACGTTCTGAAGGCCCTCCACACCGTCGATCTCGGCGAGCAGCTGGGGGACAATGGTGTTCTCCACGTCCGAGCTGACACCGGAGCCGCGGGTGCGGAAGAGGGACTCCATCTCGTCGAAGAAGACGATGACGGGGGTGCCCTCGCTGGCCTTCTCCCGGGCCCGCTGGAAGACCAGGCGGATCTGCCGCTCGGTCTCACCGACGTACTTGTTGAGCAGCTCGGGGCCCTTGATGTTGAGGAAGAAGCTCTTCCCCGCGGCCTGACCGGTCACCTCGGCGACCTTCTTGGCCAGGGAGTTGGCCACGGCCTTGGCGATGAGGGTCTTGCCGCATCCGGGCGGACCGTAGAGCAGGACGCCCTTGGGCGGGCGCAGTTCGTGCTCCTTGAAGAGGTCGGGGTAGAGGTACGGCAGCTCGACCGCGTCGCGGATGGCCTCGATCTGTCCGGCGAGGCCGCCGATCTGCTCGTAGCCGATGTCGGGGACCTCTTCGAGGACCAGCTCCTCGACCTCGCTCTTGGGCACGACCTCGTAGACGTAGCCGGAGCGGGGTTCGAGCAGCAGGGCGTCGCCGGGGCGGATGGTGACGTCCAGCAGCGGCTCCGCGAGCCGCACCACCCGCTCCTCGTCGGTGTGCCCGAGCACCAGGGCGCGCTCGCCGTCCTCCAGCACTTCCTTGAGGGTGACGATGTCGCCGACGCTCTCGTACTCCATGGCCTCGACCACGTTGAGCGCCTCGTTGAGCATGACTTCCTGGCCGCGGCGCAGCTCCTCCAGCTCCACGCTGGGGCTGACGTTCACCCGGAGCTTGCGGCCCCCGGTGAAGATGTCCGCCGTGCCGTCCTCGTTCGCCTGAAGAAAGACACCGAAGCCGGCCGGCGGCTGCGCGAGCCGGTCGACCTCCTCCTTGAGGGCCACGATCTGGTCGCGGGCCTCACGGAGCGTGTTGGCGAGCCGCTCGTTCTGCGCGGACACGCCGGCCAGGTTGGTCTGCAGCTCGACGATCCGCTCTTCGAGAATCCTCGTGTGTCGCGGAGAGTCGGCGAGCTTGCGTCGCAGGACGGCGATCTCCTGCTCAAGGTAGGCGATCTGCCCGGCCGGGTCCTCGGACCCGCGTCCCGGGCGGATGCCGCGGTTAATGTCGTCGTCGTGGGCTGCCACGGTCCTCACCTCCTCCAAGGGGAGCTGGACGTTTCCAGACCCTACCTGGGTGGGTGTCGATTGAAACCCCTAGATCACAAAGACTGTCGAGGTGTGTCCGATCTTCACCCTTGCGCTCTCCCTCACGCCAGGGGAATACCCACCGAACATGATTGGAAAGCGGGCGAAGGTAGGCTCGGGGTGTTCAACACCCGTCAGGGCTGGCCGGATTCCCGGGGTGGCTCTGCGCAGAAAAGGGCAGGAGAGGTGACCGTGCAGCAGGCCGGAGTCGACGGCGGGGAGCTGGAGGTCTGGATCGACCAGGATCTGTGTACCGGTGACGGCATCTGCGCCCAGTACGCGCCCGAGGTGTTCGAGCTGGACATCGACGGTCTGGCCTATGTGAAGGGGGCGGACGACGAGCTGCTCCAGGCCGCGGGGGCCACAACGCCCGTGCCGCTGCCGCTTCTCACGGACGTGGTCGACTCGGCGCGGGAGTGCCCCGGCGAGTGCATCCATGTACGCCGGGTTTCGGACAAAGTGGAGATCTACGGCCCGGACGCCGAGTGATCGTAGGACGACAGGCTGTCATGGCTGTCTGTTTTCTCACAGGGACTTCGCCCCTGCGACCCCTGGGCGCCCCCGGACGGCCATGAGCCGAGGGGGCGATGCCGTGGCCCGGCGCCACGGCCCGGGTCACACCGTCCGCGCCTCGGAAGGGGCGGAGCGGACGAACGCGCCGCCCCTCCACTGCCATTCGGTAGAGGCCTTCACATCGGGGCAGCAACTCGGTACGTCCGACGAGGAGTAGCCGAGGGTCGTCGCGGTGACGGAGGCGTCACGCACGGCGATCGCGGTGACCGTGAGGCGCTCCTTGGGGCCGACGAGGGTGGCGACGACCCGGGGTTCACCGCTGTCGGCGGCCCGGGTGAGGACATAGACGGAGTCGGGCGGGGTGCCCATGCCGGCGTCGCAGTGGACCACCGCCACGGTCTCGGGGCGGCCGTCCCCGTCGAGGTCGCCGGTGGCCCTCTTGACGACGAGGACCTTGGTCGGACCGCAGTCGAGGGGGAAGTGGACCTTGGCCGGGTCGGGGGGCGCGGCCGTGACCGGGGCCGCCTTCGTCCGGACCTCGGGCTGGGCGGCGGTCGCGGAGCCGGGGTGCAGCACGGAGGTCAGGGCGATCACGCCGTAGACGGCGGTGGCGGTGGCCAGCCAGTGGACGGGCCGGGTGGTGGTGTGTGCGAGTTCCGGAACGGCGGGGTGCTGCACGAGAGAAGTGTCTCCTGTGAGGGCTGTGCCGGTGGGGTGTCCCGCATCGTGCCACACGTCACAGTGCGAGGGAAACGCCGGGTACCCGCTTCTGGTGGAGCGTCAGCTCCCGGGATGCCCGGGGGCTTCAACGGGCGAGCGCCGTGGCCCAGTTCCGCAGGGAATGCGGGAACTGGGCCACGGCGCTCGTGCGTTGTACGGGATGCGGGGCCGGGTCAGCGACCGGCGCCTCCGTCCGCGTTGGGTCCGGCGTAGTCCTCGCCGTAGGCGCCCTTGGCGGGGCGGCGGCGGCGCATGGGCGGCTCCACTCCGTCGGCGAGGCGGCGGGCGGTGAGCAGGAAGCCGGTGTGGCCGATCATCCGGTGGTCGGGGCGGACGGCCAGGCCCTCGATGTGCCAGTTGCGGATCATCGACTCCCAGGCGCTCGGCTCGTTGAAGCAGCCGATCTCGCGGATGGACTCGACGGTCCGGGCGAGCTGGGTGGTGGTGGCCACGTAGCAGCAGAGGATGCCGCCGGGGACCAGCGCCTTGGAGACGGCCTCCAGGCACTCCCAGGGGGCGAGCATGTCCAGGATGACGCGGTCGACGTCGGTGTCGCTCAGATTGTCCTGGAGGTCGCCGACGGTGAGCTGCCAGGCGGGGTGCGGACCGCCGAAGTAGCGCTCGACGTTGGCCTGGGCGATCTCGGCGAAGTCGGCACGGCGCTCATAGCTGTGCAGCATGCCCTGGTCGCCGATGGCGCGCAGCAGGAAGCTGCTGAGCGAGCCGGAGCCGACACCCGCCTCCACGACGCGGGCGCCGGGGAAGATGTCGGCGAAGGCGAGGATCTGCCCCGCGTCCTTCGGGTAGACGACGGCCGCCCCGCGGGGCATGGACAGGACATAGTCGGGGAGCAGGGGGCGCAGCGCGAGGTAGGCGACGTTCCCGGTGGTGCGGACAACGCTGCCCTCGGGAGCACCGATCAGTTCGTCGTGCGGGAAGGAACCCTTGTGGGTGTGGAAGTTCTTCCCGGCTTCGAGCGTGAACGTGTAGTGGCGGCCCTTGGGGTCGGTCAGCTGAACCTGGTCCCCGACCTTGAAGGGCCCGCGACGGCGGGCGGCACCGGTCGGTTCGGACATGTGACCAGACTACCGGTCGCCGGAGGGGCCGCCGACCACGCCGGGGGGGCTCGGGCCTAGCTCGGGCGGGCCATGGCCTTGACGAAGGCGCGCTCCACATCGGCGGCCGACAGCACGCCGTAGATCTCGCCGTTGTCCTCGATGACGAGGTACTCGGTGGCGGGGGCGGCACGCAGGGCGTCGAGGAGGTTCTCGCCCGCCAGTTCCGCGGAGACGTGCATGCCCTCGGTCAGGTCCTGGGCGAGTTCGCTGGCGTTGACCCAGGGGCGCCGGTGCTCGGGTACGCCGACGATGGCGGACTCGCGGACCAGGGAGAGGGGGCGGCCCTGTCCGTCGACGACGACGAGGGCCCGGGCGCCCGCGGCGTTGGCCCGGCGCAGGGCCTCGGCGAGGGAGGTGTCGGTCTCGATGGGGACCGCGCGGCGGGTGAGGGTACGGGCGCGCAGCTCGGGGAGGTGTTCGCGGAGCCGGGCCACGCGGAGGCTGTTGCCCGCGCCGGTCCAGATGATCGCGGCGAGGATGGCGGCGAGCAGGGCGTCGGTGACGGTGTCCATGCCCACGTTGTCCTCGGCGGTGGTCCCGAGGGCGCCCGACTGGGTGAGCAGCGGCAGGCCGATCAGGACAGCGATGGCGAGGGCGCGGCCGACCCAGGCGGCGGCGACGGTGCCGCTCATCGGCCGCCCGGTGATCTTCCAGACGACGGCGCGCAGCATGCGGCCGCCGTCCAGGGGCAGACCGGGCAGGAAGTTGAAGCCGGCCACGATGACGTTGGAGATCATCAGTCCGGCCAGCAGGACACCGGGGACGGTGTCGGACCGCACGGATCCCATGGCGAGATAGAAGATCCCGGCCAGTACGAGGGAGAGCAGGGGGCCGACGAAGGCCAGGACGAATTCCCGGCCCGGGCTCTCGGCCTCCTTCTCGATCTCGGAGACGCCGCCGAAGAACTGGAGCTGGATGCGGCGCACCGGCAGCCCGAAGCGCAGCGCGGCGACGGTGTGGGCCAGTTCGTGGACGAGGACGGAGGCGTAGAAGGCGACCGCGAAGAAGAGGGAGACGAGATAGCGGGCGGCGCCGAGCTGGGGCAGCACGCGGTCGAGCTGGCCGCCGAACACCCAGGTGATCAGGGCGGCGACGAGGAACCAGCTGGGGGCGACATAGACCGGGACGCCGAACGGCCGCCCCATGAGGATGCCGCCACCGGGCTCCCGGGGGCGCCTCGGGGGGCGGCCCGGGCCGGTGGCTCCGCCGTGCGCGAGGGCGCGGGCGGGGGTGTGGGGGTCGTGGGCGGAGGCGGTCGGGTCGTCGGCCCGGTGGGGGGCTTCCGCGGGGGTGGGGTCTTCCGTGGGGGCCGGGTGCGGGTCCTCGGCGGGGTCCGGGTGCCGGGCCTGCTCGGGGGAGGCGGTGGGCCGGGGTGGGGAGGTGTCCCCGGGGTGCCCGGGGTCGGGCGCCGGGGAGGCGGTGGGCCGGGGTGGGGAGGTGTCCCCGGGGTGCCCGGGGTCGGGCGCCGGGGAGGCGGTGGGGTGCGGCTCGGGGCCGGGCTCCGGGGTGGCGGCGAGGAGCGGCTCGGAGCCCGTTCGGCCGTCGGAGTGAACCGGGGCCGACGGGGATCCGGGGGCGGGCTCGGCGTCGTGCAGGACGGGCCGGGCGCTGTCGGCACCGGTGGCGGCTGCCGGATCGGCACCGGCCGCGGTCGCCGTGCCGTCTTCGGCCGGAGTCGCCGTGCCGTCGGCTTGGGCAGGTGTGCCGTCGGCCGGAGCGGGTGTGCCGTCGGCCGGGTGGGCCGGGGCCGACGGGCCGGGGCGTGGGGCGTCGGCGGGGCGTGCCGTGGGGGGCGCCTCGTGGTCGGTCGACTCGTCGTTGCCGGGGCGCGGCCGTCCGCTCCCGCCGCTCTCGTCCACGATGTCCCCTCGATCGAAGCGTCTCCCGGGCCCGGTTCGGTGCCGGGCGGGAGGGTCTGGGTCGATGGTATTCGGCCGTCGCGTCGCGTTCCGCCCCGGCACCCCCTCCGTTCTCCCCGCGGTCGCCCGGACCATTCGCCGCGCGGACCCCTGCCGTACCCGGCCGTCCAGGGCCCTGGCGCCGGGGAGGCGACGGGCCGGGCCGGGAGCGGTTGGGTCACTGTCAGTGGCGGGCCGTATGGTCTGGGGCCATGGATACCAGCACCGACGGCTCCGCCGGGCAGTCCGCCGTGGCCCCCGCTCCCCCGGGGTCGCTGTCGCCCTCGCGCGCCGGCGACTTCATGCAGTGTCCGCTTCTCTACCGCTTCCGGGTGATCGACAAACTGCCGGAGAAGCCGAGTGAGGCGGCGACCCGGGGCACGCTGGTGCACGCGGTGCTGGAGCGGCTGTTCGACGCGCCCGCGGTGGAGCGGACCGCTCCGCGTGCCAAGTCCCTGATCCCGAGCCAGTGGGACCGGCTGCGGGAGACCAGGCCCGAGGTCTCGGAGCTGTTCGCGGACGACCCCGAGGGGGAGCGTCTCGCGCGGTGGCTGGGCGAGGCGGAGCGGCTGGTGGAGCGCTGGTTCACGCTGGAGGACCCGACCCGGCTGGAGCCCGCCGAGCGGGAGCTGTTCGTCGAGGCGGAGCTGCCGTCCGGGCTGAGGCTGCGCGGGATCATCGACCGCGTCGACGTCGCGCCCACCGGCGAGGTGCGGATCGTCGACTACAAGACGGGCAAGGCACCGAGGCCCCAGTACGCCGAGAGCGCCCTGTTCCAGATGAAGTTCTACGCCCTGGTGGTGTGGCGGCTGAAGGGGGTCGTGCCGCGGCGGCTCCAGCTCGTGTATCTCGGCAGCGGCGACGTACTCACGTACGACCCGGTGCTCGCCGATCTGGAGCGGGTCGAGCGGAAACTGCTCGCGCTGTGGGAGGCGATCCGGCTGGCGACCGAGACGGGTGACTGGCGGCCGCGGCCCACCAAGCTGTGCGGCTGGTGCGACCACCAGGCCGTCTGCCCGGAGTTCGGCGGCACTCCCCCGCCGTACCCGCTGGCGGTGCGCACCACCGCCGCGGATCCGGGGGCCGCCCCCGGGGAGAGCGCGCCGCCCGCGGCGGGCTGACGGACCCGGGAGCGGGCTCACTCCCCCGGGCGGGGCCCTCGGGGTGCCCGGACCGGGATGCGCCGGGCAGGGCAGAATGGGCCCGGACGAGCGAAGGAGACTTACGTGGCCATCCGCGTCCTACTGGTCGACGACCAGCCGCTGCTGCGCACCGGCTTCCGCATGATCCTGGAGGCCGAGCCGGACATCGCGGTCGTCGGCGAGGCCGGAGACGGCCTCCAGGCCCTCGACCAGGTGCGCGCGCTCCAGCCCGATGTGGTGCTGATGGACATCCGCATGCCGCGGATGGACGGCGTGGAGGCGACCCGGCAGATCACCGGGCCCGGGCGGGACGGCCCGGCGAAGGTGCTGGTGCTGACCACCTTCGACCTCGACGAGTACGTGGTGGAGGCGCTGCGCGCCGGGGCCAGCGGCTTCCTCCTCAAGGACGCCCCGGCCGATGAGCTGGTGCAGGCGATCCGGGTGGTCGCGGGGGGCGAGGCGATGCTCGCCCCGAGCATCACGCGCCGTCTGCTCGACAAGTACGCGGGTCATCTGCCGTCCGGCGACGAGCCGGTGCCGAACACCCTGGGCACTCTCACCGAGCGCGAGGTGGAGGTGCTGAAGCTGGTGGCGCGCGGGCTGTCCAACGCCGAGATCGCCGCCGACCTGTTCGTCAGCGAGACCACGGTCAAGACGCATGTGGGGCATGTGCTGACCAAGCTGGGGCTGCGCGACCGGGTACAGGCCGCGGTGTACGCGTACGAGAGCGGGCTGGTGCGCCCCGGCGCGCAGTAGCCGCGCCCGCGCCGGACGGGTTCCGGTGCGCTCCGCCTCGCGGACACGCCAGGACATACGGAAGACCCCCGGGCCGGACGGCCCGGGGGTCTTCTCGTGGCACTACTGGGGTCAGCCGCTCACACCGCGGCTCAGCTCCCACAGCTGGAGCGTGGAGGAGGAGTTCATCGCGTACTCGCTGCCCGTGATGTCGTCACGGGTGGCGACGTACTGCTTGCCCTGCCACAGCGGGAGGATCGGCACCTCGTCGGCGACGATGTCCTGGATGTCGGTGAGGCTCTTCGACGCGGTGAGGCGGTCGGCCTCCCGACGGGACTGCGGGATCAGCGTGTTGCGGATCTCCGTGTTCACGTACGGCGAGCCGAGGGTGTTGTCCTTGTCGAGGAACGGCGCCAGGTAGTTGTCGGCGTCCGGGAAGTCGGGGAACCAGCCCATGCCGTAGACGTCGTAGGCGCCCTTCTTCTCGGCCGGGCGGAACTTGTCCCAGGGGGTGCCCTGGATGGTGACGTCGAACAGACCGCTGCCGTTGAGCTGCTCCTTGAGCACCTCGAACTCCTTGGCGGTGGCCGAGCCGTAGTGGTCGGTCGTGTAATGCAGCGTCAGCTTCACCGGGGTGGTGATGTTCGCCTTGTCCAGCAGCGTGCGGGCCTTGGCCACGCTCGGGTCGCTGTACTTGTTGAAGAAGGAGTTGGAGTGCCCGGTGATGGTCGCCGGGACCAGCGAGTACAGGGCCTGGGCCTGGGAGCCGTAGACCTTGGAGACCAGCGCGTTGCGGTCGATGACCTGGGCCATGGCCTCGCGGACGGCCTTGCTCTTCACCGTCGCGGCGTCGGTGTTGAAGGCGAGGTAGCGGATTTCCAGACCCGGCATCTCCACCAGATTGACGTCCCCGGTGGTGTCGTTCTGGAGCTTGCGGATCTGCTCCGGGGACATCGTGCGGGTCATGACGTCGATGTCGCCCTTGCTGAGGGCGGCGCCCATGGTGTCGGCGTCCTTGAAGGACTGGAGAACCACCTGGTCGTTCTTGGGCTTCAGCAGGCCCTCGTAGTGGGGGTTCTTGCTGAAGGTCGCCTTGACGATCTCGTTGTTCGACACCTCGGCCTGCATGGTGTACGGGCCCGAGCCGTCGATCTGGAAGCCGTCGCGCAGCTTGTTCTTCTGGTAGTCCTTCGGGTCGACGATGCCGGCCACCGGCGTCGACAGCTTGAAGGGGAACGTGGCGTCGGCGGTCTTCAGATGGAAGATGACCTGGTTGTCGCCCTGCGTCTCGACGGTGTCGATGGTGGACAGCAGCGCGAAGACACCGCTGTCGGCCTTCAGGGAGAGGGCGCGGTCGATGGAGAACTTCACATCGGCCGCGGTCACCGGGTCGCCGTTGGCGAACTTCAGTCCGCTGCGCAGCTTGCAGGCGTAGCGCTCGTTGCCGGTGTCGGTGAAGCCGCAGCTCTCGGCGGCCTCGGGCTCGGGGTCGCCCTCGCCCCGGGGCTGGACCATCAGCGTCTGCACGGTCTGGCGCAGGATGTTCCAGCTGCCGACGTCGTACGCGTACGCCGGGTCCAAGGGCGCGGGCGCGTCGCTGGAGGCGGCGAACCGGTCGGTGGTTCCGACGACGATGGCATCACCGCTCTTGCCCCCACTGTCGGACCCGCCGCAGGCAGCGAGGACGGGGGTGAGCAGACCGACGACGGCCGGCAGCACCAAAGTCTTGCGGTTCATGCTCGAGTTTCTCCAGGGCTGTTGGATCCGTGTACCCGTCAAGCATGGTGGTGCGAGGGATCACGGGGTTGTGGCGATGTTCTCGCGACGAGATTAGACCGCGCCCGCACGAGGGCTCACCGTCACCGGAGTTGAGTTCCCATCACGCTGCGGAACCGGTTGCGGACGCACCGAAAAACCGCGCAGGGAAGGATTCGTGCAGCGTTTCACCAATCGGGACACAAGGGTGCGCCGACCGCCCCCGAAGCGGGGGGATCAGCACACTTCACCCGACCTGTCGACCCCCTCGCGGGTGGCGAACGTCACACCCCAAGTCCGGTGGAACGCACCCGAATTCGGCCTGGCGGCCGGGTATTAATTTATTCGACTGGACACTCCCCGGTAATGCGTCCATTCGGGCCGCACGCTGGGTGAACGCTCAGCGCATTTCCGTCATCAAACCGCGGAGAAATGCCAGGTCGACCCCCTCGAGAGAGGTCACCACGGTGCGTCCGGCGGCCGGTGCGATGGGTGCGACCGACGGCACGGCGACCACCTTGCAGCCCGCCGCCTCGGCGGCCGCGACCCCGGTGGCGGTGTCCTCGACGACCGCGCACCGGCCGGGCTCGGCGCCGAGGCCCGAGGCCGCCAGCAGATAGGGGTCCGGGAAGGGCTTGGTGCGCTCCACCTCGTCACCGGCGACGGTCAGCGCGAAGTACTGGGGTCCGATCGCGGCGAGCACCCGGTCGATGATGCGCCGGTGCGACGCGGAGACCAGGGCCGTGGGGATGTCGTGCGCCGCCAGCTCGGCCAGCAGCCGGGCGGCGCCGGGCATCAGGGGCAGCCTGCGGTCGATACGGCTCTCGAAGCCGTCGTTGAGCAGCACGCTGAGGGCGTCGAGGGAGATGTCGGCGCCGGTGGCCTCGATCAGGAAACCGGCGCTGCGCTGCATCGGGCCGCCCACGACGACATGGCGCCAGGCGTCGTCGAGGGTGTGGCCGAGGGAGGCGAAGACCTCGACCTCCACATCCCACCAGAATCCCTCGGTGTCCACCAGCGTGCCGTCCATGTCGAGGAGCACGGCTTGCAGGGCGGAGCCTTCGGCCGTTCGGGTTCCGGGTGCGGGGACCGTGGTGGTCATCCGGCATACCTCCTTCAAGGGACGACCAGGCCGGTTCCCGGAGGGGGAACCGGCCTGCGGTGGACCGACCAGTGTACGTCGGCCGCGGCGGGAGTGCGTGGTGGAGCACGTCGGGGCACCCCCGACCTGCGGGTACGCGGGCGGAGGGCGCCCCGGCTGGGGGGAAGCGGGGCCGGGGGCCGCCGGGTCGGGCCCGGGCCGGGGTCCGGCGGGGGTGCCGGGGGAAGCCGGGGCGAGGAGGCGGGCCCCGCCCGGGGTCACCGGGCGTTGAAGTACTTGGCCTCCGGGTGGTGGATCACGATCGCGTCCGTGGACTGCTCCGGGTGGAGCTGGAACTCCTCGGAGAGCTGGACGCCGATCCGCTCCGGCTCCAGCAGCCGGGCGATCTTGGCGCGGTCCTCCAGGTCGGGGCAGGCGCCGTAGCCGAGGGAGAAGCGGGCGCCCCGGTACTTCAGCGCGAACATGTCCTCCATCTCGGCGGGGTCCTCACCGGCGAAGCCGAGTTCGGCGCGCACCCGTGCGTGCCAGTACTCCGCGAGCGCCTCCGCCAACTGCACGGACAGGCCGTGCAGTTCGAGATAGTCGCGGTAGGAGTTCGACTCGAAGAGCCGCCCGGTCTCCTCACCGATCCGGGAGCCGACGGTGACCACCTGGAAGCCCACCACGTCCTGTTCGCCGGATTCCTCGGGGCGGAAGAAGTCCGCCAGGCACAGTCGGCGGCCGCGGCGCTGGCGCGGGAAGGTGAACCGGGTGCGCTCGTTGCCCGCCTCGTCCAGGACGATCAGGTCGTCGTCCTTGGACACGCACGGGAAGTAGCCGTAGACCACGGCGGCTTCGAGGAGGTTGTCGGTCTGGAGCCGGTCGAGCAGTCCGCGCAGCCGGGGCCGCCCCTCGCTCTCGACCAGTTCCTCATAGGTAGGCCCCTCGCCGGTGCGGGCCTGCTTCAGACCCCACTGGCCCTTGAAGAGCGCGCCCTCGTCCAGCCAGGAGGCGTACTCCTTGAGCGGGATGCCCTTGATGACGCGGGTGCCCCGGAAGGGCGGCTCGGGCACCCGGTTGTCGGTGGCGACGTCGGAGCGGACATGGCCCTCCTCGGGCCGCTCCTCGACCTGCACGGTGGCGGCCCGCACCCGGCGCTGGCGCAGTTCGGGCAGTTCGACGCCGGGCACGCCCCGCTTGACCCCGATGAGGGCGTCCATCAGGCGCAGGCCTTCGAAGGCGTCGCGGGCGTAGCGGACCTCTCCCTCGTACAGCTCGTGGAGGTCCTGTTCGACATAGGCCCGGGTGAGCGCCGCGCCGCCGAGGATGACCGGGTAGCTGGCGGCAAGGCCCCGCTGGTTCAGCTCCTCCAGGTTCTCCTTCATGATCACCGTGGACTTGACCAGGAGCCCGGACATGCCGATGACATCGGCCCGGTGTTCCTCGGCGGCCTCCAGGATGGCGGAGACCGGCTGCTTGATACCGAGGTTGACGACGTTGTAGCCGTTGTTGGACAGGATGATGTCGACGAGGTTCTTGCCGATGTCGTGGACGTCGCCGCGCACGGTGGCGAGCACGATGGTGCCCTTGCCCGCCTCGTCGGTCTTCTCCATGTACGGCTCCAGATACGCCACGGCCGACTTCATGACCTCGGCGGACTGGAGCACGAACGGCAGCTGCATCTGGCCGGAGCCGAACAGCTCACCGACGACCTTCATGCCGTCGAGCAGCGTCTCGTTGACGATCTCGAGGGCCGGGCGGGTCTCCAGGGCGTCGGCGAGGTCGGTCTCCAGGCCGTTCTTCTCGCCGTCGATGATGCGCCGCTTGAGACGCTCGTCCAGCGGCAGCGCGGCCAGTTCCTCCGCCTTGCCCGCCTTGAGCGACTTGGCGGTGGCGCCCTCGAACAGCGCCATCAGCTTCTGGAGCGGGTCGTAGCCCTCGGCGCGGCGGTCGTAGACCAGGTCGAGGGCCGTGGTGACCTGCTCCTCGTCGAAGCGCGCGATCGGCAGGATCTTCGAGGCGTGCACGATGGCGGAGTCGAGCCCGGCCTTGACGCACTCGTCCAGGAAGACCGAGTTGAGCAGGATGCGGGCGGCCGGGTTGAGGCCGAAGGAGATGTTCGACAGGCCCAGTGTGGTCTGCACATCGGGGTGGCGGCGCTTCAGCTCGCGGATCGCCTCGATGGTGGCGATGCCGTCCTTGCGGGACTCCTCCTGACCGGTGCAGATGGTGAAGGTCAGGGTGTCGATGAGGATGTCGCACTCGTGGATGCCCCAGTTGCCGGTGAGGTCCGCGATCAGCCGCTCGGCGATCTCCACCTTCTTCTCCGGCGTACGGGCCTGCCCCTCCTCGTCGATGGTGAGCGCGATGAGGGCGGCGCCGTGCTCGCGGGCGAGTCGGGTCACCTGGGCGAACCGCGACTCGGGCCCGTCGCCGTCCTCGTAGTTGACGGAGTTGATGACGGCCCGGCCGCCGAGCTTCTCCAGGCCCGCCCGGATGACGTCGACCTCGGTGGAGTCCAGGACGATCGGCAGGGTGGAGGCGGTGGCGAAGCGGCCGGCCAGTTCCTGCATGTCGGCGACGCCGTCGCGGCCCACGTAGTCGACGCACAGGTCGAGCAGGTGGGCGCCCTCGCGGATCTGCTCGCGGGCCAGCTCCACGCAGTCGTCCCAGCGGGCCTCCAGCATGGCGTCACGGAACTTCTTGGAGCCGTTGGCGTTGGTGCGCTCGCCGATCGCCAGATACGAGGTGTCCTGACGGAACGGCACGTTCTGGTAGAGGGAGGCGGCGCCCGGCTCGGGGCGGGGGCTGCGCTCGACCGGGGCGAGGTCGCGAACCCGTTCGACGACCTGGCGCAGATGCTCGGGGGTGGTGCCGCAGCAGCCGCCGACCAGGGAGAGCCCGTAGTCGCGGACGAAGTTCTCCTGGGCGTCGGCGAGGCCCTCGGGGCCGAGCGGGAAGTGCGCGCCGTTCTTGGTGAGCACCGGCAGTCCGGCGTTCGGCATGCACAGCAGCGGGATGCGCGAGTGGCGGGTGAGATAGCGCAGGTGCTCGCTCATCTCGGCGGGGCCGGTCGAGCAGTTCAGGCCGATCATGTCGATGCCGAGGGGTTCCAGCGCGGTCAGCGCGGCGCCGATCTCGGAGCCCAGCAGCATGGTGCCGGTCGTCTCGAAGGCCATCGAGCAGAGCAGGGGCACCTCGGTGCCGGTGGCCTCCATGGCGCGGCGGGCGCCCAGGATCGAGGCCTTGGTCTGGAGCAGGTCCTGGGTGGTCTCGACGATGAGGGCGTCGGCGCCGCCCGCGAGCAGGCCCTCGGCGTTGGCCTGGAAGCCGTCGCGGAGGGTGAGGTAGGGGATGTGGCCGAGGGTGGGCAGCTTGGTTCCGGGGCCGATGGAGCCCAGGACCCAGCGCGTGCGCCCGTCGTCCGCGGCGCACACGTCGGCCGCCTCGCGGGCGATCCGGGCGCCCGCCTCGGACAGCTCGTGGACCCGGCCCTCGATCTCGTACTCGGCCATGGCCGAGTGGTTGGCGCCGAAGGTGTTGGTCTCCACGCAGTCGACGCCCACCGCGAAGTACGCCTCGTGGACGGAGCGGACGATGTCGGGGCGGGTGAGGTTGAGGACCTCGTTGCAGCCCTCAAGACCCTGGAAGTCCTCCAGGGTCGGATCCTGCGCCTGGAGCATCGTGCCCATCGCGCCGTCGGCCACCACGACACGGGTGGCGAGCGCCTCCCGGAGGGCTTCGGTTCGGGTCCGGCGGTCGTCGGAGACGGACGGAAGGGACGGGTTCGGCAACGAGGCCATGGAAGATGCTCCCTGGGGTGCGACGGCTGTCGGCTTTGCGCCTCCCGCGGAAGGCGCACCCGGCCAGGGTAGCCCCCGGCGGGCCGCGCGGTCAGGGACGTCCACGAGGCGGACAGGCGTGGCTCGGGTGACCCGCACGGAGACTTTCGCGGAACGGATGGCGTCGACCCATTAGCGGGAGGTCGGCAACGACCGGTAGTGTTCGGCATTGCCGAACGGTGGTATCACGACGGTCGGCGGTCGGTCGGAGGACGGAGGCAGGACGGGGATGGCACGGAACATCCAGTCGCTCGAACGGGCGGCCGCGATGCTGCGACTGCTCGCGGGCGGTGAGCGACGGCTCGGCCTGTCGGACATCGCCTCGTCACTCGGCCTCGCCAAGGGCACGGCCCACGGCATACTCCGCACGCTCCAGCAGGAGGGCTTCGTCGAGCAGGAGGCGGCCTCGGGCCGCTACCAGCTGGGCGCCGAGCTGCTGCGCCTCGGGACCACCTATCTGGATGTGCACGAGCTGCGGGCGCGCGCCCTGGTCTGGACGGACGACCTGGCCCGGGCGAGCGGCGAGAGCGTCTATCTGGGGGTGCTGCACCAGCAGGGCGTGCTGATCGTGCACCACGTCTTCCGGCCCGACGACAGCCGGCAGGTCCTGGAGATCGGGGCCATGCAGCCGCTGCACTCCACGGCCCTGGGCAAGGTGCTGTCGGCGTACGACCCGGTGGCGCACAGCGAGGCACTGGACAGCGACCGGAAGGCGTTCACCGATCTGACGGTGTGCGATGCGGAGGGCCTCGAGCAGCTGCTCGACCTGACCCGGGCCCGGGGGTACGCGGCCGATGTCGAGGAGACCTGGACCGGGGTGGCCTCGGTGGCGGCGCCCGTTCACGACCGGCGGCGGATGCCGGTGGGCGCGGTGGGCATCACCGGGGCGGTGGAGCGGCTGTGCCGGGACGGGGAGCTGCGCCCCGAGATGATCGCGGCGGTGCGGGACTGCGCCCGAGCGGTCTCGCGGGACCTGGGCGCCGGCCGGTTCTGAGCCGCCCGGGACGCCTGGGACGCCCGACCCCTGAAACCGTGCACAGCGCGGTCGCGGCCGCCCGCACGAGGCGGAGCCCATGACATCCGGCAGGCCGGTGCACGCACGACGCACCGGCCGCTTTCGCGCGCCCGGCCGCACCGCCGCCCGCCGCACCGCCGCCTGCCTCCTCGCCGCCCCACTGCCCGCCGCCCGCCGCCTCACTGCTGCGCGCCTCACCGCACCGCTACCCCGCCGCGCACTACCCCGCTCCCCCACCACCGAGTCCTCTGTCACACCCGGCCGTCGCACCCGGAGCCCCGCGGAGGTCACCCGACGTAGCGGAAACCGCCGGAAAACCCTCTCCCGGTTGCGTTCGCCACATCCGGTGACCACGAAACGTACCTGCTCGCACGCGGTACGCACCGATCCTCAAGATCGATAACTCACGGCGATCAATAACGATCCTGCATTCGATTACCGAACTCTTGACGACCTGGTGAACCGGAAGCGAGACTCCCGTCCATCGGTCGGCATTGTCGAACACCTACCGGCAATACGCGTTAGAGTGTGACAGCGCCACGGGCCGACATCGCCCTCACCCCCGAGGGCGCGGACCACCGGAGGGACCCGGGGTTCGCCTTCCCCTGGACGAAGGACAAAGGAGTCGCGGGTGTCCAGCTCCGACATCTTCATCGGCGAGACCATCGGTACCGCCATACTCATCCTGCTCGGTGGCGGCGTCTGCGCCGCCGTCACGCTGAAGGCCTCCAAGGCCCGGAACGCCGGGTGGCTCGCCATCACCTTCGGGTGGGGCTTCGCCGTACTGACGGCGGTGTACACCTCGGCACCCCTCTCCGGCGCGCACCTCAACCCGGCCGTGACGCTGGCGCTCGCCATCAAGAACGGCGGCTGGAACAACGTCCCCTTCTACTGGGGCGGCCAGCTGCTCGGCGCGATGATCGGTGCCGCCCTGGTCTGGGTCGCGTACTACGGACAGTTCCACGCCCACCTCACCGACAGAGAGATCGTCGGGGGCCCGGGGGCGCAGGACACCAAGTCCGTGGAGGCCCAGGAGACCCAGGCCGGGCCCGTCCTCGGCATCTTCTCCACCGGTCCGGAGATCCGGAACGCGGTGATGAACCTGGCCACGGAGATCATCGGCACCGTCGTACTGGTGCTCGCGGTCCTCACCCAGGGCCTGAACGACAAGGGCAACGGCCTCGGCACCCTCGGCGCCCTGATCACCGCCCTCGTGGTGGTCTCGATCGGTCTCTCCCTGGGCGGCCCCACCGGCTACGCGATCAACCCGGCGCGTGACCTCGGCCCCCGCATCGTGCACGCCCTGCTCCCCCTGCCTAACAAGGGCGGCTCCGACTGGAGCTACGCCTGGATTCCGGTCGTCGGTCCACTGATCGGCGGCGCGATCGCCGCAGGCATATACAACGTCGCCTTCGCCTGAGAAGACTGCGCCGTACAGACCGCCCCTCATATCCATGGAATCCCAGGAGCACACCGTGACCGACGCACACACCGCCGGCCCCTTCATCGCCGCCATCGACCAGGGCACCACCTCGTCGCGCTGCATCATCTTCGACCGGGACGGCCGCATCGTCTCCGTCGACCAGAAGGAACACGAGCAGATCTTCCCGAAGCCGGGCTGGGTCGAGCACAACGCCACCGAGATCTGGACCAACGTCCAGGAGGTCGTCGCCGGAGCCATCGAGAAGGCCGGCATCACCCGCGACGACATCAAGGCCATCGGCATCACCAACCAGCGCGAGACCACCGTGCTGTGGGACAAGAACACCGGTGAGCCCGTCCACAACGCCATCGTCTGGCAGGACACCCGCACCGACGGCCTCTGCCGGGAGCTGGGCCGCAACGTCGGCCAGGACCGCTTCCGCCGCGAGACCGGTCTGCCGCTGGCCTCCTACTTCGCCGGCCCGAAGGCCCGCTGGCTGCTCGACAACGTCGAGGGCCTCAAGGAGCGCGCCGAGGCGGGCGACATCCTCTTCGGCACCATGGACACCTGGGTCATCTGGAACCTGACCGGCGGTGCCAACGGCGGCCACCACGTCACCGACGTGACCAACGCCTCCCGCACCATGCTGATGAACCTGCACACCATGCAGTGGGACGACAAGATCTGCGAGTCCATCGGCGTCCCGAAGCAGATCCTGCCCGAGATCCGCTCCTCCGCCGAGGTCTACGGCGAGGTCACCGGCGGCCGCCTCGGCGAGCTGCTCGGCGGCGTCCCGGTGGCCTCCGCGCTCGGCGACCAGCAGGCGGCCCTGTTCGGCCAGACCTGCTTCTCCGAGGGCGAGACCAAGTCCACCTACGGCACCGGCACCTTCATGGTGATGAACACCGGTAGCAAGATCATCAACTCCTACTCGGGCCTGCTGACCACCGTCGGCTACCAGATCGGCGACGCCAAGCCGGTCTACGCCCTGGAGGGCTCGATCGCCGTCACCGGCTCCCTGGTGCAGTGGATGCGCGACCAGATGGGCCTGATCTCCACCGCCGCCGAGATCGAGACCCTCGCCCTGTCGGTCGAGGACAACGGCGGCGCCTACTTCGTACCGGCCTTCTCCGGTCTGTTCGCCCCGTACTGGCGCTCCGACGCCCGCGGTGTGATCAGCGGTCTGACCCGGTACGTCACCAAGGCGCACCTCGCGCGCGCCGTCCTGGAGGCCACCGCCTGGCAGACCCGCGAGATCGCGGACGCCATGACCAAGGACTCGGGCGTCGAGCTGGCGACCCTGAAGGTCGACGGCGGCATGACCTCCAACAACCTGCTGATGCAGACGCTTTCGGATGTCCTCGACGCGCCGGTGGTGCGCCCGATGGTCGCCGAGACCACCTGCCTCGGCGCCGCCTACGCCGCCGGTCTCGCCGTCGGCTTCTGGACCGGCACCGACGACCTGCGCGCCAACTGGCGCCGGGCCGCCGAGTGGACGCCCCACATGGACGCGGAGACCCGCGACCGTGAGTACAAGAGCTGGCTCAAGGCCGTCGAGCGGACCATGGGCTGGATCGAAGACGAGGAGTAATTCGCAATGACCACCCTGCAGAGTGTCCCGGCTCTGGGGACCCACCCGGCCTACGGCTCCAACCCGAGCCGCGCCGAGACCCGGGAGCAGTTGTCCAAGGCGACCTACGACCTCCTGGTGATCGGCGGCGGAATTCTGGGCATCTCCACTGCCTGGCATGCCGCGCAGTCGGGCCTGCGGGTGGCCCTGGTGGACGCCGGCGACTTCGCCGGCGCCACCTCCTCCGCCTCCTCCAAGCTGCTCCACGGCGGACTGCGCTACCTGCAGACCGGCGCGGTGAAGCTGGTGGCGGAGAACCACTTCGAGCGCCGTGCGGTGTCCCGCCAGGTCGCACCGCACCTGGCGAACCCGCTCACGTTCTACCTCCCCGTGTACAAGGGCGGCCCGCACGGCGCGGCGAAGCTCGGTGCGGGCGTCTTCGCCTACTCCGCGCTGTCGGCGTTCGGTGACGGCGTCGGCCATCTGCTGTCCCCGGGCCGGGCGCAGCAGGACGTGCCGGAGCTGCGTACCGAGAACCTCAAGGCCGTGGCCGTGTACGGCGACGACCAGATGAACGACGCGCGGATGGCGCTGATGACGGTCCGCGCGGCCGTCGAGGCGGGCGCCGTGGTCCTGAACCACGCCGAGGTCGCCGGTCTGCGCTTCACCCGGGGCCGGGTCACCGGTGCCGAGCTGCGGGACCGGCTCACCGGGGACGAGTTCGGGGTGGACGCGCGGCTGGTGCTCAACGCCACCGGCCCCTGGGTCGACCACCTGCGCCGTATGGAGGACCCCGACGCGGCGCCCTCCATACGCCTGTCCAAGGGCGCGCACCTGGTCCTCAAGCGCACCTCCCCCTGGAAGGCCGCGCTGGCGACCCCGATCGACAAGTACCGCATCACCTTCGCCCTCCCCTGGGAGGACATGCTGCTGCTCGGCACCACGGACGAGGAGTTCGAGGGCGACCCGGCCGACGTCTCGGTGACCGAGAAGGACATCGACCAGATCCTCGACGAGGCCGCCTTCTCGGTCCGCGACCAGCAGCTGCGGCGTGAGCTGATCACCTACTCCTTCGCCGGTCTGCGGGTGCTGCCCGGCGGCCCCGGCGACACCGCCAAGGCCAAGCGGGAGACCGTGGTCACCGAGGGCCGGGGCGGCATGCTGTCCGTGGCGGGCGGCAAGTGGACCACCTTCCGGCACATCGGCCGCACGATCATGCAGAAGCTGGAGGCCCTGCCGGGCCGTCCGCTCGGCGACGACTTCGAGCCGATCGCCACGCTGCCCAAGAAGCTGCCGCTGCCGGGCATCGCCAACCCGCGTGCGGTCGCGCACCGGCTGGTCACCGACGGCCCGGCGCCCGGGCCGCGGATGGCGCCCGACACCGCCAAGCACCTGGCCACCCACTACGGTTCGCTGGCCTTCGACATCGCGCGGCTGGCCAACGACAACCCGGAGCTGGGCGAGCGCGTCCACCCGGACGCGCCGGAGATCTGGGCGCAGGTCGTCTACGCCCGCGACCACGAGTGGGCCGAGACGGCGGACGACGTGCTGCGCCGCCGCACCACCCTGACGATCCGCGGCCTGGCCTCGGACGAGGTGCGCGGCAAGGTGCAGAACCTGCTCGACAAGAAGTAGGTCCGCCACAGGACGAGGGGCGGCTCCCCGCACGGAGCCGCCCCTTCCGCGTACCCCGGCCCCGGAAGGGCCCGAACTCCCGTTGCGACACCGGGTGCTGACTGCCCGTCATCACTTCGGGGCGCGCGTACGGTGTGTGCGGTGCGCCCGGGCCTCCGCGCACCGTGCCGCCCGGCCTCGCCGACCCATCGGAGCCGCCCGATGACCCAGGACCTGTCGCCCGTCACCCGTGTCCCGCGCACCGGGCTGCCCCCGTACGCCGTGGTGGTGGGCGACCCGGCGCGCGCGGCGGCCGTCGCGGAGCTGCTCGACGGCGCCGAGGAGGTGTCGTACCACCGGGAGTACCGGGTCTTCCGGGGTGGCCGGCGGGGCCTGCCGGTGACGGTCGCCTCGCACGGGGTGGGGGCGCCGGGCGCGATCCTGCTCTTCCAGGAGCTGGCGGACGCGGGGATCCGGACCGTGCTGCGGCTCGGCACGGCGGGCGCCATGCGGCCGGGGATCGGCGACGGGGACCTGGTGGTCGCGGAGGCGGCGGTCCGCGACGACGGTGTCACCGGACAGTTGCTGCCGCCCGAGTATCCGGCCGTGGCCGCACCGGAGGCGGTGCTCGCGCTGCTCCGCGCGGCCCGGGAGGCGGGTGCGCCGTGCCACCGGGGGATCGTGTGGAGCCGGGCGGCCTTCCAGCCCGGGCTGCTCCCGTTGGACGCCTACGACCGGGCGGGTCTCGCGGCGATCGAGATGGAGCTGTCGGCGCTGCTGGTGACGGCCTCGCTGCGCGGGCTGGTGGCGGGCGGGCTGCTGGTGGTCGACGGGGTCAACGCCGATGAACTGGTCGACGCGGAGGCGCCCTTCTCCACGGGCGGCTACGACCCGCACCGTCAGGTGGTGGCCCGGGGCGTGGAGCGGGGCGCGGTCGTCGCCCTGGAGGCGCTGCGGCTGCTGGCGCGGCGGAACGAGGGGGCCGGGGAGGTCTGAGGCCCGGTCACCGGGCGCCCGCGGGACGGTGACGGACCGGGCCCGATCACGTGTGCGCTGGGCACTCGGTGGCGATCATGGGTGTTCAAGGGCCCCCTGCGGGGCAGTGATCCGTTCACACCCCGTGCAAGGGGGCTGCGAGCGCCCCCGCCGCACGCCGTAAAGTTGGGACGTACACGAGGGCACGTCGGAAGGAGGCGCTGGGTGATCGAGCTCGAGGGGGTTCCCGAGCTGATCGACCCGGTCATGGTGGCCGCGTTCGAGGGCTGGAACGATGCCGGCGACGCCGCTTCCACCGCGGTCGCGCATCTGGACAAGGAGTGGAAGGGCGAGGTCTTCGCGGCGCTGGACGCCGAGGACTACTACGACTTCCAGGTGAACCGCCCCACCGTGTTCCTGGAGGCCGGGGTCCGCAAGATCACCTGGCCCACCACCCGTCTCTCGGTGGTCCGCGTCGGCGGTGAGAAGCCCCGGGACCTGGTGCTGGTCCGCGGTATCGAGCCGTCGATGCGCTGGCGCTCGTTCTGCAACGAGCTGCTGGGCTTCGCCCATGAGCTGGGCGTGGAGCTGGTCGTCATCCTGGGCGCCCTGCTCGGCGACACTCCGCACACCCGTCCGGTTCCGATCAGCGGGACCACGTCCGACGCGGATCTGGCCCGCCGGATGGACCTGGAGGAGACCAAGTACGAGGGTCCCACCGGCATCGTGGGCGTGCTCCAGGAGGCCTGCACGCACGCGGGTGTCCCGGCCGTCTCGCTCTGGGCCGCGGTCCCCCACTACGTCTCCCAGCCGCCCAACCCGAAGGCCACGCTGGCCCTGCTCAACCGGCTGGAGGACCTGCTCGACCTGCGGATCCCGCTGGGCGAGCTGCCGGAGGACGCGCGGGCCTGGCAGCTCGGCGTGGACCAGCTGGCGGCGGAGGACAGCGAGGTCGCCGAGTACGTCCAGACCCTGGAGGAGGCGCGGGACACCGCCGAGCTGCCGGAGGCCTCCGGGGAGGCGATCGCCCGGGAGTTCGAGCGGTATCTGCGCCGACGGGACGTCAGTCCGCCGGGCGGGCACGCCACCGCGGACGGCGGCGAGGGCGGCACCTTCCGGCGGGACACCCCCGGCGGCCGCACCCGTCCGCCGAAGCCGCCGCGCACGGGCGGCGACGAGGAGGACTCCCCGGAGGACTGAGAGGTCCTCCCTGGAGGACTGACGGGCCGTCGGCGGGCCCGGACGCCTCCCCCTCACAGCACAGTGGCTCACAGCACAGCGGCGGGGGGGGGGGGCGGGCGGGGGGGGCGCGGGGGGGGGCGGGGGGGGGGGGGCGGGGGGGCGGGGGGGGCGGGCCGCCCCCCGCCCCCCCCCCGCCCCCCCGCGCGCCCCCCCCCCCCCGGGCCGCGCCCCCGCCCGCCCGCCCCCCCCCCCCCCGCCGCTGTGCTGTGTCAGGGCCGTGTCGCCGTGGGGTCAGAGAGCCACGCCGAGCAGGGCGTCCACGGCACGGGAGACCACACCGGGCGCGCCGGTGTCGGTGCCGCCGCTCTCCTCCTGGAGGGCGGCCCAGCGGTCCACCGCGACGAGCGCGGCCGGGGCGTCCAGGTCGTCGGCGAGAGCCTCACGGATCTCCTCGACGAGCGCCTCGGCGGGCGGTCCGTCGGGCCGGGAGACGGCGGCGCGCCAGCGGCCGAGCCGTGCCTCGGCGTCCCGGAGGACCTGGTCGGTCCACTCCCAGTCGGAGCGGTAGTGGTGGGCGTGCAGGGCGAGCCGGATGGCGGCCGGGTCGACGCCGTCGTACCGCAGCCGGGAGACGAAGACCAGGTTTCCCTTGGACTTCGACATCTTCTCGCCGTCCAGCGCCACCATGCCCGCGTGGACGTACGCCTTGGCCATCGGGAACTCGCCGGTGAGCACCTGGGCGTGCGAGGCGCCCATCTCGTGGTGCGGGAAGGCGAGGTCGGAGCCGCCGCCCTGCACATCGAAGCCCATGCCGAGGTGGTCCAGGGCGATGGCCACGCACTCGATGTGCCAGCCGGGCCGGCCGGGGCCCAGCGAGCCGCCGTCCCAGCGGGGCTCGCCGTCGCGGGCGGCCATCCACAGCATCGGGTCGAGCGGGTTCTTCTTGCCGGGGCGGTCCGGGTCGCCGCCGCGCTCCGCGGACAGCAGGCGCATGGCGGCGGCGTCCAGGCGCGACACCGAGCCGAAGCGGGGGTCGGACTCGACGGAGAAGTAGATGTCCCCCTCCAGGTCGTAGGCCGCCCCCAGTTCGCGCAGCCGTTCGACGAGCGGCACGATGCCGGGTATCGCCTCGACCGCGCCGATGTAGTGCTGCGGGGGCAGCATCCGCAGCGCGGTCATGTCCTCGCGGAACAGGGAGGTCTCCTGCTCGGCGAGGGCCGCCCAGTCGACGCCGTCGCGCGCGGCGCGCTCCAGGAGGGGGTCGTCGACGTCCGTGACGTTCTGGACGTAGTGCACCTGCCGCTTGGTGTCCAGCCAGACGCGCTGGACCAGGTCGAACGCGTTGTAGGTCGCCGCGTGACCCATGTGGGTCGCGTCGTACGGGGTGATGCCGCAGACGTAGATACGGGCGACGGGGCCGGGGTCGAGGGTGACCGGACCGCCGGTCGCGGTGTCGTGGATCCTCAGGTCGCGGCCCTGACCGGGCAGGGCGGGGACCTCGGAAGCGGGCCAGGCATGCATGTCATGAGCCTAACCGGCCGGAAGTTCGGTATACGAACCGGATCCGACCGGATGGCCGGGAGCGCACTCTTGCGCGGAGCCCCGCCGTGGCGTGAGGCGGGACCGGGAACGCGGTCCCGCGCGGAGCCCCGGAGCCCCCGGGCGGCCCGCCCGCCCGGGCGTCTCACACGGGCGGCCAGGGAATCGCGGGCCACTCCCCGGTGGGCTCCGGATGACGTCCGGAAATCAGCAGTGCCTCAACCCGTGCGCGGGTGGCCGCCACCTCGGCCGGGGTGATCAGCCGGGCCAGCCGCTCTGCGAGCGCGGCGCCCTCCTCCAGGCCCTCCTTGAGCCCCTTGAGTGCCTCGACCGCCTCCCCCGTCAGCGGCTCTCCGGCCCAGCCCCACAGCAGGGTGCGCAGCTTGTTCTCGGTGTTGAAGGTCACGCCGTGGTCGATGCCGTAGAGCCGGCCGTCCGCCGCGGGCAGCAGATGGCCGCCCTTGCGGTCGGCGTTGTTGATCACCGCGTCGAGGACGGCCAGTCGTCTGAGCCGGTCGTCGTCGGCGTGCACCAGCAGCGCCGTGCGCCCCTCACCGACGTCGGCGAGTCCGATCGCCTTCCAGCCGGGCTCCGGCTCCTCGGCGTCCACCAGCGCCAGCAGCTCCCCGCCGGGCACCGGCTCGACCCACAGCTGGCACATGCCCTCGCCGTAGGGGCCCTCGCGCAGCACGGTGGGCGGCACCAGGCCCCAGCCGGTCGCCTCGGAGACCTCGTAGGCGGCGACCTCGCGCTGGGCCAGGGTGCCGTCGGGGAAGTCCCACAGGGGGCGTTCCCCGGCCACCGGCTTGTAGATGCACGCGGCCTCCCGGCCGTCCTGGGAGACCGTGCAGTACAGCGCCGCGTTGGAGGCCTCGCGGATGCGTCCGCGCACGGTCAGCCCGCCCTCGGCGAGCAGGTCGGCGGTGGTCACGCTCCGCGGCGGTATCCGTTCTGGCGCGGACATACATGTCCTTCCGGGTCGAGCGGGAGGCTGCACAGCGGGCACGGCGGCCGCCCGGCGTTGACGACGTCGAGGGCCCGCTTGGCGAAGGCCCTGGCCTGCGTGCCGGTGAGCCGGACCCGGAGCATCGGCGGACCGTTCTCCTCGTCCTGGAGCAGCCGCTCCTCGGCCTCGGCGAGGTCCTCGTCGGACTCGGCGTCCAGCTCGACGAGCGCCTGGGCCTCGACGATCATGCGCTGTTCCTCGCCGTCCCAGGCCAGGGCCATGGTGCCGACGCGGAACTCCTCCTCGATCGGTGTGTCCAGCGGGCCCGTGTCGGAGATCTCCGTGGGGGCCACGGCGGGGACGGCGGCACTGCCGCCGCTGCGCCGCACGACCTCGTCGAGCAACTCGTCCATGCGCTCGGCGAGCGCCGCGACCTGGGTCTTCTCCAGGGCCACACTGGTCACCCGGGGTCCGGCCGTGGCCTGGAGGAAGAAGGTGCGGCGCCCGGGCAGCCCGACCGTACCGGCCACGAAACGGTCCGGGGGGTCGTAGAGGAACACCTGACGGGACACGTCCTGTCTCCATTGGATCGGGACCGGGACCGGCTGTTGGGGTCGGCCCGTTCCGGTTGCTGACAACTACTGCGCTGGTGCGACCGCTTCACCCTACTGCGGCCGACGATCACGGTGCGCCCGCACCACCCCCGACCGTGGCGTCCGGCCCGGCGGGTTCGGCGCGCGGTGCCAGGGAGGCGAAATCCCCGGTGTCGCCGAGGCGAACGAGAAACGGCCTCAGCCGGGTGTAACGGATCGCGGTGATGGAACAAGGTTCCACGGAGATCCGCTGGAAGAGGTCGAGATGAAGTCCGAGAGCGTCCGCGACAAGCGATTTGATGACGTCACCGTGCGAACACATGAGGTACACGGCGTCGGCGCCGTGGTCGCGCTCCACGCGCGCGTTCCACTCCCGTACCGCCTCCGCGGCCCGGGTCGCCATCGCCCGCATCGATTCGCCGCCGGGGAAGGCGGCGGCCGACGGGTGGGCCTGCACCACCTCCATCAGGGGCTCGTCCTTCAGCTCGGCGAGCTTGCGCCCGGACCAGTCGCCGTAGTCGCACTCGCCGATGCGCTCGTCGGTGTGCGCCCGCAGCCCCGGCCGGGCGGCGAGCAGGGGCTCCAGGGTCTCCTGGCAGCGTTGCAGGGGGCTGGTGACGACCTCGGCGAGGGGCAGCTCGGTGAGCCGTCCCGGCAAGGCCGCGGCCTGTGCGGCGCCGCGCTCGTCGAGGGCCACGCCGGGCGTCCAGCCGGCGAGGAGTCCCGCGGTGTTGGCGGTGGAGCGTCCGTGCCGGACGAGGATCAACGTGGGCATGCCGTCCAGCGTACGGGGGTGGCCCGCACCCCGGGCCGCCCTGCTGCGGGAGGCGCGCGAACGGGTGGAGGGACCCCCGGGTGCACCGGGAACGAGCCGAAGGGAGAATGCGCTCCGTGATCGTCGACTGCGCCATCTACCGCGACGGGCGCCGCACCGAGGGGCCCGAAGACCTGTCCGACGCGCTCCAGCAGGCGCGCTCCGTCGGGGACGCCTTTTTGTGGATCGGCCTCTACGAGCCGACGGAGAGCGAGTTCGACCTGGTCACCGAGGAGTTCGGACTGCATCCGCTGGCCGTGGAGGACGCCCTGAAGGCGCACCAGCGGCCCAAGCTGGAGGTCTACGACGACTCGCTGTTCATGGTGTTCAAACCGGTCTCCTACGAGCAGCACAACGACACGGTCCACACCGGGGAGCTGATGGTCTTCCTCGGCGACTCCTTCGTGGTCACCGTGCGCCATGGCGAGGACATGCCGCTCAGTGCCCTGCGCAAGCATCTGGAGGAGCAGCCGGAGATGCTGCGGCACGGGCCCACGGGGGTGCTGTACTCCATCGCGGACTGTGTCGTCGACCGCTATCTGGAGGTGGCGACCGAACTGGCGACCGATCTGGAGGAGCTGGAGGCGGAGGTCTTCTCCCCGGCGGACGGGGGCTCCCGGCACACGGCGTCGCGGATATACACCTTCAAGCGCCAGGTCATGGAGTTCCGCCGGGCGACGGTCCCGCTGGCGCCCCCGGTGACCCGGCTGGCGGGGCAGGGGCCGTCGGGGGCGGTGGTGCCGTTCGTGCAGGAGCGGTCGCGTCCCTTCTTCCGGGACGTCAGCGACCATCTGACCCGGGTGAACGAGTCCGTGGAGGCTCTGGACCGGCTGGTGTCGGACGTGCTGTCCGCGCATCTGGCGCAGATGAGCGTGCGGCAGAACGACGACATGCGGAAGATCTCGGCCTGGGCGGCGATGGCGGCGGTCCCGACGATGATCGCGGGCATCTACGGCATGAACTTCGAGCACATGCCCGAGCTGCACTGGGTGGCGGCCTATCCGGCGGTGATCCTGGTGATGGTGGTGCTGGAGGTGCTGCTGTACCGGCTGTTCAAGCGTCGGGGCTGGCTGTAGCGGGCCGTTCCCGGCCCCCGGCTCAGACGTATTCGGGGGCCGCGGCGGCCGGGCCGCCCAGCGCGTCGCGGCGCTCCGGCATCCGCAGCAACACCATGCGGCGCCAGCCACCGGCCCGCTCGCAGGCGTACATCGTGTGGATGCCCGCCGCGAGCAGCGCCGATCTGGCCCTCGGCCGGCCCAGGATCCGCGCCATGCGGGCCATCACGGCGAGACCGACATCGCGGTGGACCCGGATCTCGGCCAGGGCGCAGGCGCGGAGCGTCCGCCGGATGGCGTGGCCGTGCCCGGCGCCCGCGGGACGCAGCAGCTCCTCGTGGCAGCAGGCCAGGTGGTTGTCCTCGTCGTCGGAGATCATCCGGACGGCGCGGCCCACCTCGGGATGGTCGCCGCAGTGCCGGCGCAGCAGGTTCATCTGTTCGCAGGCGCGCTGCTCGGTGACCCTGCTGTGGGCGAGATAGGTGACGACGTCCCGCACGGTGAGCGGCTCCTCGCCGCGCAGTTTCTCAGGGTCCGCAAAGAACGAGTCGAGTGGCAGGCGGGTACGGCGGCAACACGGGCGGCGGCGCACTGCGCCGAACGACGGACGTGCGGCCGGGGGCGGGGCATGCGTAACCGACGGCCCGCTGACGCGTTGTTCCCCGTGACGGCCGTGGCGGGGAGGACCCCCGAGCCCCCACCACGGCCGCAGACTTCTCGCCTCCGCCTGTTCGCCTAGGCGAGTCCGGCCCGCTCCAGGGCCTCGGATCCCGCCCGGAGCGAGGCGATCCGCTCGTCCAGCGTGAAGCCCGCGGGCGAGAGGGTGAGCGTGGTGACACCGGCCGCGGCGTACGCCTTCATCCGGTCGGCGATGCGGTCGACGGAGCCGAGCAGGGTGGTCCGGTCGATCAGCTCGTGCGGTACGGCGGCCGCGGCGCCCTGCTTGTCGCCGGACAGGTACTTGTCCTGGACCTCGGCGGCCGCCTCCTCGTAGCCCATGCGCCGGGCGAGCTGGTTGTAGAAGTTCTGCTTGCGGCTGCCCATGCCGCCGACGTAGAGGGCGGTGTAGGGGCGGAAGGTGTCCGCGAGCGAGGTCACGTCCTTGTCGTCGCCGACAGCGATCGGCAGGGTGGGGCAGACGTCGAAGCCGTCCAGGGTCTTGCCGGCCTTCTTCCGCCCGGCGCGCAGATGCCGGATGGCGGTGTCCTCGATGTGGTCGGCCGAGGGGAAGATCAGCAGGGCGCCGTCGGCGATCTCGCCGGTCTGCTCCAGGTTCTTGGGGCCGATCGCGGCGATGTAGAGCGGGATGTGCTCGCGCTGCGGGTGCACGGTGAGCTTGATGGGCTTGCCGGGGCCGCCCGGCAGCGGCAGCGTCCAGTGCTCGCCCTCGTACAACAGCCGCTCCCGCGTCATCGCCCTGCGCACGATCTCCACGTACTCGCGGGTGCGGGCGAGCGGCTTGTCGAACTTGACGCCGTACCAGCCCTCGGAGACCTGCGGTCCGGACACACCGAGCCCAAGGCGGAAGCGGCCGCCCGACAGCGAGTCGAGGGTGGCGGCCGTCATCGCGGTCATCGCGGGCTGCCGGGCCGGGATCTGGAAGATCGCGGAGCCGACGTCGATGCGCTCGG
The DNA here is from genome assembly GCF_044548405.1 of Streptomyces sp. NPDC052040. Lineage (NCBI taxonomy): Bacteria > Bacillati > Actinomycetota > Actinomycetes > Kitasatosporales > Streptomycetaceae > Streptomyces > Streptomyces sp. NPDC052040. The sequence goes on from NZ_JBIUBV010000004.1 coordinate 301,647, forward strand.
TCTGGGCGGCGACCCAGGTGAGCACGGTCGCCGCGTCGGAGCCGTAGGCCTCGGCGGCCCAGCACACCGCGTAGCCGAGCCGGTCGGCCTCCTGGGCCACGGCGAGGTTGTCCGCGTCCATTCCGGCGCCCCAGTAGCCGAGGTTGATCCCGAGCTGCATGGCCGATTCCCCTTACCGATCAGTAACGTCCCTTGTGCGCAGACCTTAGCGCGGGGCGGCCGGATAGGGGAGGGTTGTCCGGCCGGGCGGGCACCGGGCGGAAACCAGCGCGGCGCACCACGGGCGGCGCGCGGCCGCGGGCGCGGCGCCGGTCGCGCCGCCGCCGGAAGCCGCCGCGCGCGGCGGGAAGACCGTTGTCCACAGGCCGCCCACGCGGCTGGTTCCGGACAGTAGTGTCGGCGTCCATGGAGCAGAGGCATCTCGGGCGTACGGGCCTTCGTGTGTCCCGCATCGGACTCGGCACGCTGACCTGGGGGCGTGACACGGACGAGCGCGACGCCGCGGAGCAGTTGAAGGTGTTCTGGGAGGCGGGCGGGACCCTCGTCGACACGGCGGACGTGTACGGGGACGGGGAGGCCGAATATGTACTCGGCAAGCTGATGGACTCCTTGATACCGCGCCGGGACCTGGTCATCTCCACCAAGGCGGGCAGTGTGGCCGACCCCGACCGCCGTTCCGACGGCTCCCGGGGGCATCTGCTGGATGCGCTGGACGCCTCGCTCGCCCGCCTCGGCACGGACCATGTCGACGTGTGGCATCTGCATGCCTTCGACCCGCACACACCCTTGGAGGAGACCCTCGGCGTACTCGACCTGGCGGTCGCCAGCGGCCGGGCGAGATACGCGGGAGTGTCCAACTACTGCGGCTGGCAGCTCGCGAAGGCTGCCACCTGGCAGCTCGCGGCGCCAGGTGTGCGGACCCGGATCGCCAGCAGTCAGATGGAGTACTCGCTGCTCCAGCGGGGCGTGGAGCGCGAGGTGCTGCCCGCGGCGCTGGACCTGGGGATCGGGCTGCTGCCGTCCTCTCCGCTGGGCCGGGGGGTGCTCACCGGCAAGTACCGGAACGCGACTCCGGCCGACTCCCGCGGGTCCTCGGAGCACATGGCGCCGTTTGTCGCGCCCTATCTCGACGACACGGCGAACAGCATTGTGGACGCGGTGCAGACGGCGGCCGACGGCCTCGCCACGACACCGCTCCAGGTGGCGCTGGCCTGGGTCCGCGACCGGCCCGGGGTGGTCGCGCCGATCGTCGGGGCGCGCAACGCGCGGCAGCTCACGGCGGCACTGTCAGTGGAGACGCTTAGTCTTCCTGACGAGATCTGCCGGGCGCTGGACGATGTGTCGGCCCCGGTGCACCGCTATCCCGATCACGACTGGAGCACGCTGTGAGCACGGACCCGGAAGCCACGGAGACGGACTCCCACCCGGGGGAACGGACCGGGGGGCCGGACCCGGAGCCCCTGGACGGCACCCGGGAGAATCCGCAGAGGGCCGCCTCCGGCTCGGGTGAGGAGGGGGCCGCGGGGGCCGCCGAGAGTGGGGGTGGCTCGGAGTCGGGGTCCGGGGGTGGCTCGGCCGACGCGGGCGCCGATGCCGACGGCACGGGTGCTTCGGCCGACGCCGATGCCGAGGGTGCTTCGGCCGACGCCGGTGCTGATGGTTCCGCTCAGGTGTCCGAGGCCGCGGCCGAGTTGGCGGCTCAGCAGCTGGAGCGGGACCGCATCGAGCGGCGGAAGGCGGAGAAGAAGGGGCCCATCGAGGCCGGAGGGAAGCTCAGCGGGACGGCCGCCGACCTGCTCGCGGCCGTACGGGCCGTGGAAAGCGGTGCCAAGCCGGTGGCGAGCGCCTTCAGCGAGCCCCCGCCCTCCCCGCGCCGGACCGCCCCCGAGCCCGTGCAGCGCACCCGGCCCTCGGCACCCCCGGTGGCGGCGGCCCCCGCCGCGGAGACCCTGGCAGCCGTGCGGTCCGTGCTGGCCGAGGGCGGCGCTCCGGAGTCCCTGGTACCCCAGGCCGCCGAGGCCTTCGGCGACGGCACGGAGAGCCGGCTGCGCGAGGACCCCTGGCTGCTGCTGCGGCTTCCCGGAGTGCGGCCCGAGCAGGCGGACGGGTTCGCCCGGGCCCTGCTCGGCGCCGAGTGCCGCCCCGACGACGAACGCCGGGGACGCGCGGTGGCGGTCTGGCTGCTGGAGCAGGCGGCCCTGGCCGGGCATACGGCGCTGGAGGTCTCCACTCTCCAGACGGCGCTCGCACAGCGCGCGGTGCCCGATCCGGAGGCGGCCGTGCAGAGCGCGATCACCGAGGGCGAGGTCCTGGTCTTCCAGGACGCCCTGGAGACAGGGCCCGGGGAGGATGCGGACAGCGGCGGCGAGGGCCGGGAGACGGGCGAGGACGACGCGGACGGGGAGGAGCACCCGGTTCGCGCCCTGATCGGCCTGGAGCGGTATGCGCTCGCGGAGGAGAGCCTCGCCGACGGACTGGCCCGGCTGGTCAACTCCCCGCCGAAGGAGGACGGTCCGGCCGACGACTGGGAGCGGGCGGCCCGCTCGGCGCGGGGTTCGGCGACGGAGCTGATCCGTGCCGCAGGGAGCCACGGCCTGGTGCTCCACACCGGCGGAGAGGCGTCCCGTGCCGAGCCCGTCGCCCTGCTGCGCGAGGCGCGTCGGCTCGGGGTACGCGCCTGGGCCGCGGCTCACACTCCGGCGGGACGGGAGCAGTTGGCCGCGCTGCTCGCACAGCCCGGCCCACAGGACGCTCCCGGAGAGCGGGCGGAGGCGCCGCTCGCCACGGTGGCGGGACTGCTGTCGGGTGCCGAGGGCCCCGGACGGGACGCGGACGGCGCGCTGGACCTCGATCTGCTCATCGTCCTGGACGCGCCCCAGCTGGACGTCGAGACGGCGGCGCTGCTCGTCGAGTCGCTGCCCGACGGAGCGCGGTTGGTGCTGAGCGGTGACCCAGGGGTGCTGTGGTCGGCCGGTCCCGGACGGGTGTTCGGCGATCTGCTGGCGGCACGGGTGTGTCCGTCGGTCGCCTCGCGGACCCCGGACCCGGGGCCGCTCGGTGAACTGGTCTCCTCGATCGGCGTCGGCGAGCTCCCCCAGGTCGACGCGCCGGGCAAGGAAGTGGTGATCGTGCCGGTCCGGGACGCCGCGGAGGCGGTGCACCGGACGGTGCAGCTGGTGGCGGACTCGGTGCCGCGCGCGATCGGCGTACCGCCCGAGGAGACGCAGGTGATCACGCCGGGGCACGGGGGCACGGCGGGGACGCGTGCGCTCAACGCGGCACTCAAGGAGCGGCTGAACCCCGGCCCCGGCCGCTTCGGCGGCTTCGACCCCGGGGACAAGGTCGTCCACTCCCCCGCCCCGGGCCGCGCGTTGCCGGGCCGGGTGCTGAGGGCGGACGCGGAGGGGCTGCATCTCCAGTGCGCGGGCGAGACCGTGGTGGTGCCCAGAGAGCGGGTGGAGCAGTCCGTACGGCACGGCTGGGCGATGACCGCGCACCAGGCGGCGGGGCAGCGCTGGCCCGCGGTGGTCGTGGTGCTGCCAGGCGACGCGGCCCAGGCGCTCAGCCGCCCCTGGGTGTACACGGCCTTCGGGCGGGCGGTCCGCCATCTGTCCGTGGTGCACGGCGTGGAGCAGGCACTGCCGCGGGCCGTGGCCGAGATCCCGGCGAAGCCCCGGACCACCCGCCTGCCCGAACTCCTCCGGCCCCAGGTGCCGACGGCTGAGGGCACGACGCCTGAGGGCACGGCGCCTGAAGGCTGATGCCTGACGCGCACCTGACGAACGCCTTGACCGCGGCGCCGGGCACATGTGCCGGATGGTCGGACATGTGCCCGGCGGACCGGGTCTCTAGCGTTCGGCGTCCAGTGGTTCCAGGTCCTCGTCGTCCAACGCGCCGTGCAGGTCCGGATCCAGTACGAGATCGTCCTCGATCTCGTCGTCGTCCGTCTCGTCGTCGAAGACCGCGCTGACGTCGAAACGGCAGATGATCCGTTGCGGGTCGGCCTGCTCGAAGGGCGTCTCCAGCCACTCCCCGGGCTCGGCGGGTTCCTCTGCGGCGGTCACCCACAGGGTGGAGTCGCCCTCTTCGAGGCCGAACTCCTTGTGCCGGGAGGCGATCTCGTCGGGTTCGAACTCCCCGAAGAGCACACCGAGCGCGCCATGGACGGTGTCGGCCGACGACTCCATCGGCCCGGCCTCGTCCACGTCCTCCACCCGCCGCGCCTGCGCCAGCAGCCGCTGCGGCTCCGCCACCGAGTAGTCCCGGCGGATCAGCACGCTCAGCGCCGTCGGTTCCTCGGGGCCCGTGTACGGCGGAAGGGCCTCCTCCGCACCGGGGATCTCAAAGGGGGTGACCTCGTCGTAGCGGTCGTAGAGGAGTTCGTCGTACTCCTCCGCCGCGGCGGCCAGCTCGTTGAACGCCTCGTAGACGGCCGGGTCGTCCTCGCCCGTCCTGCGCTCGACCGCGGCCAGGTGGCGGTCGAGCGCGGTCTTGACCGCCTCGGCGGCGGCGCGTACCTCGGCAGCGGTGGGCTGCGCAGCATCAGACATAGTGCAGACGCTATCCGTACCGGGCCCCAGCCCGCACAATAGATGCGATGCCGGAATACGAATTTGTCGACGTGTTCGTCCCTCGTGGGGTGTCCCGCAAGGACGCCGCACGTCTGCTGACGGACCACGCCGAGTATGGACACTGGGAGCTGGACCGCCTGAGCCTGCTGCGTGACGGCAGCCGCAAGGTGCGGCTGCGTCGGCGGATCATCCGCCAGGTGCGTGCCACATGGTGAGGTGAAGGCGGCTGAAACGGATCGGGCCCCGCGGAGTTCGCGGGGCCCGATCCGTTGGGGGGCCTCCCATGGGCCGACCCCCGGTCACTCCTTGGGCACACGCGGCAACGGTCCGCGTTTCCCCTGATTCGCCTGGTTCGCCGATCGGTGCCCGGCCCGGGCGGGTCCGATGGTGCCTCAGGCCTGGGCGCGGGCCCGGCGGTAGAGCAGCGCGCCGCCGAGCAGCGCTCCGGCGCTCGCCGGGGCCAGCGCGCCGAGCGGCAGGTCGCTACCGGTGTGGGCGAGCTGCGCGCCGGTCGCGGGCCGGGTCAGGGACGAGGACCCCGCGGGCTGGGAGACATGGTGAGTGCCGCCGCCCCCCGGCTGCTGGGGCGTACCGGGGTGGACGGGGGTCCCGGGGTGAGTGGGGTTACCCGGGGTGCCGGGCTGAGTGGGGTTCCCGGGGTTGCTCGGGTTCCCGGGGTTGGTGGGGTTGCCCGGATTCGTGGGCTGACCCGGGTGGCCGGGGTGACACGGGTGACCCGGGTGACCCGGGTGACCCGGGTGACCCGGGTGACCCGGGTGGCCCGGAGTTCCGCCTCCCCCGGGCGGGGTGGTCGCCTGGCTGCCGCCGGGGTTGCCACAGTGGTTGCCGAGCGCCCCGTTGCCGCCGCCGATCACGTTCACGCTGTTGCCGCAGACGTTGACGGGCACGTCCACCGGCACCTGCACGGTGTTGCCGGAGCCGACGCCCGGTGAACCGCCGGTCCGGCCCACCGCGTGGGAGCCGCCGCCGGTGTGCGCGCCGCCGGTGTTGCCGCACGCGTTGCCCATCGCCGGGTTGAGCAGCCCGATCACATTCACGGTGTTGCCGCAGACGTTCACCGGGACGTGCACCGGGACCTGCACGGTGTTGCCGGACAGCACGCCGGGCGAGCCCGTGGCCGATCCGTTCGCCGCCGAGTCGGCGTGCGCGTAGCCACCGGTGACGGCGAGGACGCCGGTCGCCGCCGCCACGGTCATCAGGCCCTTGCGGGTGACCTGTCGCATTGCTGGATTCCCTGCCTTCGACGTTGTCCTGAAACTTCTGGAGCGCGCCCGCCCTCAGGGGCCGGGACGCGGAGGAACCGGTCGGCCCCGGAGCACGTGGCACGCGCTCCGGGGCCGACGGACTCAGCCCTTCGCGGGGCGGGGCCCCTCATCGGGCGCGGCCCCTCATGGCACGAGGTTCCTCATGGAGTGAGGCCCTCAGAGGTCCTCAAGGGATGAGCACAACGTCAGCTGTTGACGCAGGTGTTGCCGAAGGCGGGGTTCAGCAGCCCGATCACCGAGATCGTGTTGCCACAGACGTTCACCGGGACGTGCACGGGAACCTGGACGACATTGCCGGACACAACACCCGGGGAGTGCACGGCGGCACCCTGGGCACCCGAGTCGGCCGCAGCCAGACCAGCACCCGCAAGAACCAGACCACCGGTGGCAGCAGCGACAGCGACAACCTTCTTGAGCATTATTCCTCCTCGTAGGCAAAGCGGTCCAAGCCTCGGACCGCACCCCGTGTAACGAGGAGGGAGTAATGGAGCTACGAGCTTATGGTCGCATTCACCCGTCCCGGTCGGCCCCCGTACGCGCTGGCGATTAATGCATTGTCGTTTCAGCGAGGAGACCGGGCCGCTGCTCAGGAGGCGTCGATGAACCGGTCCAGCACCCGCACACCGAACTTCAGCGCATCCACCGGCACCCGCTCGTCGACACCGTGGAACATGCCCGCGAAGTCCAGCTCCGGCGGCAGCTTCAGGGGCACGAACCCGAAGCCGCGGATGCCGATTTCGTCGAAGGACTTGGCATCCGTCCCGCCCGAGAGCATGTAGGGGATGGCCTTCGCGCCCGGGTCCTCGGCCTGGAGCGCGGACTGCATCGCCTCCACCAGCGCTCCGTCGAAGCCCGTCTCGACGGCCTTGTCCGCGTGCACGTCCTCCCGCCGCACCCGGGGTCCGAGGATCCGGTCGAGGTCGGCGAGGAACTCGTCCTCGAAGCCGGGCAGAAAGCGCCCGTCGACATGGGCCGTGGCCTCGCCCGGGATGACGTTCACCTTGTAACCGGCGTTCAGCTGCGTGGGGTTGGCCGTGTTGGTCAGGGTCGCGCCGATGAGCTTGGCGAGGCCCCCGAGACGGGCGAGGGTCGACTCCATGTCCTCCGGGTCCAGCTTCGTGCCCAGCGCGTCGCCGAGTTCGTCGAGGAAGGCCCGGGTCGTCCTGGTGACCCGCACCGGGAATGTGTGGCGCCCCAGCCGGGCGACCGCCTCGGACAGCTCGGTGATCGCGTTGTCCCGGTGGATCATGGAACCGTGGCCCGCCGTACCGGCCACGGCCAGCTTCATCCAGTGCATGCCCTTCTCGGCGGTCTGGATCAGATAGAGGCGCCGCTGCTCGTTCACGGTGAAGGAGAAACCGCCCACCTCGCTGATCGCCTCGGTGACGCCCTCGAAGAGACCGCGGTGGTGGTCCACGAGATACCGGGCGCCATAGGTGCCGCCCGCCTCCTCGTCCGCCAGGAACGCGAGGACGATGTCACGCGGCGGCCTGCGCCCGCTGCGCAGCCGGTCGCGGACGACCGCCAGGGTCATCGCGTCCATGTCCTTCATGTCGACCGCGCCCCGGCCCCACACGCATCCGTCGGCGATCTCGCCGGAGAACGGGTGGTGCGTCCAGTCCGGCGCATGGGCCGGTACGACATCGGTGTGCCCGTGGATCAGCAGCGCGGGCCGCGACGGGTCCTCGCCCTCGATCCGGGCCACCGTGGAGGTCCTGCCCGGGTGCGACTCGAAGATCTGCGGTTCGAGCCCCACCTCGGCCAGCTTCTCGGCGACGTATTCGGCGGCCCTGCGCTCTCCGGGGCCGGAGTGGTCGCCGTAGTTGCTGGTGTCGATCTGGATCAGCTCGCGGCAGAGGTCCACAACCTCGTCCTCGCCGGTGACGCCCCTGGCCGTGTCCGTCTCGGTCACGCTGTTTCCTCCCGCTGTCACTGCTGGTGGTCCCCCCATCCTCCCTCCGACCCCGGCTGCACCCCAAGGCACCGCACGGCCCGTCACGCACCGTTCACGCCGGGACGGGGTGTGATCGAACGCCCCCGAAAGCCTGGTAATGTTTCCTTCGTCGCCGCGGGGCAGGCCCCGCACGACAGACACCTTGTCCGGGTGGCGGAATGGCAGACGCGCTAGCTTGAGGTGCTAGTGCCCTTTATCGGGCGTGGGGGTTCAAGTCCCCCCTCGGACACCAGCTGAGACCCCTGTTCACCAGGGGTCTTCTGCTTTTCCGGGGTGTTGTGTGACCAACCACGTGACCAACAGTCGAGCGAACTTCCTGGTCAGACTGGGGATGACAGGCCGATTCGGGCAGCACTGGAAGCGGCCGGCTTCTTCGCCCCTTCGGCGCGACGCCTGCCCAAGCGCGCCATGGTGCAGCCCGGCGACTGACGCACCCGGGTGCGCCGCCCAGGAGGGAGCGCGGTGGCCATCAGCTTCGGTCCTGGGTGCCCGTGGGGCGGCGTCCCCCAGCATGAGTACCGACGCATGGCGCAAGATCCCACCTCCGCGTGTACTTCGCCGCGCTGGGGTGGGCGGACAGGGACAGACACGCGAGCTTCCGGCCGGGCGAACCGGGGCTTGAGGAACATCGGAACGGCAACCGGCGCCAAGCCCCCGTCGGCCCTGGTGGCCGACTGGCGGTGTGTCGGTCGTGGGGCGCGTCTACTGGGACGTCGACGCCGTCTGCGCGGAGCTGAGACCCCGGCCGACCGCAAATCCCGGCAAGCCGTGGCCAAGGGCGCACCCGTCCCCCAGGTGCCCGACGCCGCACCGGGCGCAGCGATCCGGTTCGGCTACGACCGTTGCTCCACCGTGGGGCAGGAACTCCGGTCCCAGTTGGACGCCCTTGCCGAGGCCCAGTGCACACGCGTGTTCTCCGAGAAGATCCGTACCCGTGTGAAGGTGCCGCCGGAACTGGAGAAGGCTGTCACCCTGGCGCGGGAGATCAGGCAGGCTGCTCCTGGCCATCCGGTCATCCTGACCGGGGTCGAGATGAAGCGTCTTGCCCGTAACGTGGCAGAGCTGATGTCCCTGTCCGCCACCCTCCAGGCGGATGGCATCCGCCGAGGCCCTGGGGATCTCCCGGGCCACCTTGTACCGGCATATCGGTGAAAGTGTCTGAGACGGGCGCACATCGGTGGCAAAAGCCGTTCGGGGCCCTGTCCTAGGTGGGGCGGGGTCCCGGTGATAGCTCAACTTCCGGCCGCCGGAGCGGGAGGAGCCTCTTCGGCAAGGGCATCCATCAGGAGTTCGTCACAGGGGCGGCCCCGCCAGTAGCCGGACTGACGGAGACGGCCAGCGGGTTTGAACCCGGCCTTCTCGTACGCGGTGACCCCGGTCGTATTGGGCTCCAGTACCTTCAACCAGACCATCCGCAGTGCGGCGTACTCGAACGCCCACCGCAGGGTCAGGGCCGTGGCCTCCGTCGCCAGTCCCTTCCCCCGTGCTTCGGGTGCGAGCAGGATGACGTACTCGGCGGTCCGTACCGCCGGGTCGATCTGGAGAGACGTGAGGCCGACCGGGGTCCGGTCGTCGGTCGTGATGACCTCGAACTGGGGGAAGTCACGGTTCCGTCCGGTCGCCTCCCAACCGCCGGCACGGACCTCCCAGGACTGTGGGACCTGCGTGCCAAAGCCCAGGATGGTGCCGGGGTCGTTCTCCCAGCGGTGGTAGTCGGACAGGTGGTCACGGTTCGGCATGGCCAGGCTGACGCGTTTGCCCGGGATCAGGATGTGCGGCTCGGTCATGGGCACCCCTTCGACGTTGGCCCCGCCCTGTTGACGGGCGTGTACTCCCCAGTCTGGTCCGGTTCCTCGACGGGCTGACCGTGAACGTCGCAGATCCAGGCGTGCATCCGGATCGGGTCGGTGGCGACCCCATGGCGCCAAGCTCCGCCGCGTCCGCCCGCCGCGAGCAGGAGTGCGGCAGATGTTGACTCCTCCAGGCACGCGACACGGGCGGGGAAGAGGCGGGCGGCCCAGCGGACTGAACGGACCGCCAGGCGGGCGTGTGCCCGGCTCGGTGGGGGCAGGGTGCGGCCCCCCTCCGCCAAGCGGACCAGGCGGCCGAAGCGCGTACGCCTGCGTCCCAGGTGGCGCGTCGTGAGGGTGACCCCAAGGGCCACGGTCGCCGCCATGCGCCACGACCACGGCGTCACATCCGCAGCGTTCAGGTGAGCGGGTGCCTCACTCGTGCCCCACGAGGACTCGGAGGGCCGGACTGTGACGGCGGCTGGTGCGTTGCCCTCTTCCAGGGAGTCGAGCCAGCGCGACAGGGATTCCCCGGTAAGGACCACAGTCGATCCTGTGTGGTAGTTGACGACCACGCCCACCGCTCCGGCCAACGCGGTCCGGGTGTGGCGACTCGGGACGGGGATGTTCACGGCTTGCCCTCCCAGCGGACTTGTTCGGTGGCAATGTCGCTGGCCCGTAGCCACAGTTCTGCGCCGAAGAGCGGTTCGAGCAGACCCCAGGGGACCTCCACGCCCAGTACGGCACGTCGCAGAAGTGAGCGCAGGACCGCAGGGCGCACCAGACCGAGGTCTGCCAGGCGACCGTCCGCCAGTTCCAGGACGATCGCCTGGTTGGCCCGCAGTCCGTGGTGATGGTCCACCGCAAACAACCCCTTGGACCCACGCCCTACGACCGCATCCGGAAGAAGGCCGGTAACCGCATCGCTGAGCAACGGCTTGTACCGTCGGGCGGACCACCGCTCCGAGGCGGGGACCGACAACACGGTTTCGAGAACACGGGCGTCCGTAAAGGGGTTGTGCATCTCGATGCCGTACGTAGCGGCTAGCTGGTTCTCCGACGCGGCCGTACGGCCGACGTAGCGCGCCTCACCGAGTAGGTGACGGTCGGCGTAGCCGAGGCCGTCAACGCCCGTCTCCGGCGAGATGACGGACGCGGCGACCACGGTCGCCTGATGGGTGAGCCAGGGCTTCGCCAGCTCCCCGCCTGCCAGCCGGTCGGGTGCGTTCCAGGCTGCCGCCACGACAGGCCAGGGGCTTGAACGGTAGAGGCGTCCCCACGCCTGGGCGTCACGCGCCAGGCGAAGAAGGCGGCCCGATCGGGCGAGGTCGGCCAGGTGGACGGGGGGCGGCATGAACAGGGTGTCGCCACCGTCCCCGGTCAGGTGTACGGAGACGCCCTCCTCCGCGAGTAGGGCGAACTGGTGGCAAAGCTGTGCGATCGTCACGGCGGACGGTGCCGGTTCGTCGGTCAGGGGCAGGGCCTCCAGGTCGGTGAACGGCAGGTGCTCACGCCCCAGTGCCATGAACCGGTGCCGGATGGAGGGGAACGCACTGGCCACGTTGCGCGCGTGGCTCACGTCCCCGCCGTACTCCCGGCCCTTGGGATGGAAGGTCACGCCCAGGACGGGCCCGCACTGTGCCGCGTAGGCCGCGAGGGTGCTGGAGTCCAGGCCGCCGGACAGGTCGGAGGACGCAGCACGCCCGCTCACCCGGATCAGCACTCCGTCCGACAGGTCGAGCCGCAACCTGTCTACCGCCTCCGGCCAGGTGGAGGAAACGGGCCGCCAGTACGGGGTAGAGAAGGTCAACCCGTCGCGTGGAGCCGTCCAGCGGTGCCCGGGTGGTACCTGCTTCACCCCTGTCCAGGCCGAGCGCCCAGCCGCCCAAGCTGTGGGGTGTGCCAAGTGAGCCGCAAGCCAAGCCGTGTCCGGACGACTGCCCAGCAGGGAGGCCAGCGCCAAGGAACTCGACGCCCAGACCAGCGCGCCACCGACCTCCGCCACGTACAGCGGGCAGGAGCCTGCCGCGTCGGCCCAGAGGCTGACTGATCCGGCCCCGTCGTCGAGAAGCAGGGCGTACGAGCCAGACCACGCCGAGGCCGCCGCATCGAACTCTCGCAAGTCCGGCGAGCGCACCAACCTTACGAGCTGCGTGTCCGTCGCTCCACACGGCCCGAACACGGCCAGTCGTCGCCCGTCTCCGTCCCTCGCCTGGCGCACCGGAGTGCCTACGGTCCAGGTCTCCGGCCCGAGCCACAGGACATCAGCGGTCGCCGGTCTCGGGGCCGGTGCGTAGGGGGCGATCGCCCCGCCGAACCAACGGATGCCGTCACCTCCTCTTGGAGTGGAAGAACGTGCGGCGGCACCCCGCGCAGGGATGCCGCCGCCGGGCGTCAGCCCCCGTAGGGCGATCGCTTGTTCTCGACGCTGGAGCTACTGCCGCCCTTCGTCAGAAGTGCCGCGTCCTCCAGGGATACGACCTCCTCCGTCGGCTCCGGTTCGAGCTGGGAACGGTCCTCCATGGTTCTCATCTCCGTTCGTTAACTGCCGAGCGTGGCGGGGTGGCTTCCCCACCACGGTGGTGCGACCTCCCGGAGGCGACGCGGCCCCGGGAGGGGATTGGATCGGATCGTCAGGTGATCCATGCGCAGTGCGTCAGCCGGTCACTTCCTGGTCCGGCGCCGACCAGTCGGCCAGGCGCGACGGATGGCCCTCCGGTGCCACGTGTTGGCTGGCAAGGGCGCCAAGCAGGAACAGCGTCAGGAGGTTGCCCAACGCCCAGGTTCCGGCCAGCACGGCTCCCATCGGGTCGTGCCGCTCCCTGCGATGACGGCCGCCGGCCGCTCCTGCACCGTGACGTGCACTGTCCGTGTGGCCCTTCGCTGCCATGTCTGCGGCCTCTCTCCGTCCGCTCCTGCGCTGTTCTGCGACAACTCCAAGAAAAGCGCCAGAAGGCCGTTCATCCCACGGCATCGATGCGGCAGTCTTGATGCACTTCCGTGCACGGGGCAGGGCCGCGCGGGTCAGGGAGAGGGACGGCCATGGGCATGGCGGAACGGCGTAGGTCCCTGGGCTACAGTCAGGAACAACTGGCCGAGTTACTCGGGGTGGACCGCACGACCATCGGGCGCTGGGAGAGCGGCAGAAGCACCCCTCAGCCGCCCCAACGACCGGGCCTGGCCGAAGCCCTCGAACTCAGCCGGGAGGAGCTGGACGCCCTTTTGACGGGGCCGCAGAGATCCAGCCCGGAAGAGGTGAGGCGAGCGCCCAGTAACGGCCCGAGCGCGGGAGAACCTGACGAGATGATCCGCCGCGAATTCCTCCGCATCCTCACCGTCAGCGGGGCGCTGACCGCCCTGCCGATCGATGACGCCGAAGCTCTCAAAGACGGCGTGCGCCGGGGCGCACCCGAGGACTTCGCCCGGATGAACACCCACCTGTGGCAGGTCTACCAACTGGCCCGCTCAAAAGGAGCCGTCTACCTCCTGGTCCGTGACCAGCTCACCACCCTCAACGACACTCTCGCCGGTGACACCCGAGGCAACTCCCGCCCGCTGCTGAACGCCGCAGCCGACCTCCTCCAACTCGCCGGGGAAGTGGCCTTCGACGCCAACAGGTACTCCGACGCGGCAGCCTCGTATGCCCTTGCCGCATCGGTCAGCAAGGACGCCGGGGCCTACGACCTGTGGGCGTGCGCCCTGGTGCGTCATGCCTACGTGGACATGTCGGAGCGCCGCTACAGTCAGGCGGCACAGATCCTCGAAGCCGCGCGCACCTTGGCCGAGCGGGGAGACAGCGCATTGTCAACCCGCCACTGGGTCGCCTCCGTACAGGCCGAGGCATACGCCGGACTCCGTGACCTGGCCTCCTGCGAAAGGGCCATGGACCGAGCCGAGGAAGTCACCGCTCTACCGGTCGGAAGCGTCAACGGAGGGTGGCTGCGCTTCGACGGGTCCAGGCTCGCCGAGGAACGGGGAGCCCGCTACGTACAGCTTGGCCATCTCGACCTGGCGGATGAAGCGTTGAAGGCCGCTCTCACGCAGGGGGCACTTTCCTCCGGCCAGTCCTTCCGCCGCAGGGGCACGGTGCTGGCCGACCTGGCCGTCATCGGCGCCAAGCGCCGCGACGCCGAGCAAGTCATCGAGTACGGCCGGGAAGCCTTGCGGCTGGCCCGCGCCTCCTCCTCCGGTTACGTCGCCCGTAGACTCCAAGCCCTGTGCGGCGAGGTCGGCCCCCTGCGTCGAGACCAGCGGGTGGCGGACCTCGGGGCGGAGATCACCGCACTGGGCACGTCATGACGAGAGGGGTTGCCATGCCGCAGGTCGAAGGTGCACGACTGTTCAGGGAAGCGTGGATCTCCGGGGTGCGACAGCACTTCCCGGGGGAGCCCAAGCCAGGCTATGTGACCCCGTGGGAGGACACGCCGCAGTGGGAGCGCGAGGCCGCCGGGTCTGTCTTCGACCAGGTGCGCCAGTTCATCGAGATCAGCGACGGGCACGCGTCGCGGCTGACCCGCGAGCAGAAGAGCCGGTTCGTGGCGACGTGCTGGGCGGCGCAGATGTTCAAGCACTTCGAGGACCCGAAGCCGGGTTACGTCGCTGACTGGCCCGACCTCCCGACCTGGCAGCAGGAGACGGACGCCGACATCTTCGAGGCGATCGAGAAAGCGTGATCAGGCGGGGCGCGGCGGGATGGTCACGTGACCAACGGATGACCAACAGAGCCCCGAAGCCGCAGGAGACAGCAGGAAAGAACCGGAGAAGCGCCCGTCGAAATCCCGCCTCGGAGCGGGTGTTTCCCCAGCTCAAACCGCATGTGGGCTGGTGCCCGAGAGGAGAGTTCAAGTCCCCCCTCGGACACCAGCTGAGACCCCTGTGCACCAGGGGTCTTCTGCTTTTCCGGGCCGTGGCGTCACCCGCCGCACGTCCAGTCGTGGATGCGGAAGCCGTCGGGGCAGGTACGGGCTGGCCCGTTGTGGTGGGGCGTTTCTAGACTTTGGGGTGTGGCCCGGGCCAATGGCGAGGTCGAGGCGTTGCTTCGGGAGTACGCGGACCTCATCGCGATCACGGCGGGCGACGCGTTCAAGGCGCGCGCCTATGAGAAGGCCGCGCGTGCCATCGGCGGGTATCCCGGGGATGTGTCCCGGATGGACGCCGACGAGCTGCGCGGGATACCGAATGTAGGCCGGTCGATCGCCGAGAAGGTGCTCGAGTTTCTGCGTACCGGGACCGTCTCCGCGGTCGAGGAGCGCCGGGCGCGGATCCCCGCCGGGGTGCGGGAGCTGATCACCATTCCCACCCTCGGTCCGAAGAAGGCCCTGCGGCTCTACGAGGATCTGCACATCGCCTCGGTGGAGCAGCTGGCGGCGGCGATCGAGGCGGACGCCCTGTGTGATCTGAAGGGCTTCGGGGCGAAGACGCAGAAGAACATCGCGCACGGCATCGACCTGCTGCGGCAGGCGGGCGGCCGTATTCCGCTGCATCTGGCGGTCGAGACCGCCGAGGAGATCGTCGCCGGGCTGTCCGCCGTGACCGGCTGCGCGCGCTGTGCCTACGCCGGGTCGCTGCGCCGGATGCGGGAGACCGTGGGGGACATCGATGTGCTGGTGGCGGCGCGGCGGTCCGCCCCCTTCATGGACGCCCTGTGCGCGCTGCCGTCCACCGCCGAGGTGATCGCCCGGGGCGAGAAGAAGACATCGGTCCGCACCCGCCAGGGTGTCCAGGTCGATCTGCGGGTGCTGCCGCCGGATTCCTGGGGGGCCGGGCAGCAGTACTTCACCGGGTCGAAGGGGCACAACATCCGCACCCGGACCATCGCCGTCCGTCAGGGTCTGAAGCTGTCCGAGTACGGTCTCTTCGACGCGGGCAGCGGCCGGTCGCTGGCCTCCCGTACCGAGGAGGAGGTCTACGGGCGGCTCGGGCTGCCGTGGATTCCCCCGACGCTCCGCGAGGACCGCGGGGAGATCGAGGCTGCGCTGCGCGGGGCGCTGCCCGAGGTGGTCACCGAGCGGAGCATCCGCGGTGATCTGCACACCCACACCGATCTCACCGACGGCCTGGCGTCGCTGGAGGCGATGGTGGAGGCCGCCGCGGCGCGCGGGTACGCCTACTACGCGGTCACCGACCATGCGCCGCGTCTGTATATGCAGCGGATGACGGACGAGAAGATGCTCGCCCAGCGGGAGCGGCTGCGGGAGCTGGACGGCGTCCACCGCGGGATGCGGCTGCTGCACGGCACGGAGCTGAACATCGGTCCGGAGGGGGAGCTGGACTGGCCGGACACGTTCCTGGCGGGCTTCGACTTCTGTGTGGCCTCCCTGCACTCCCATTTCGATCTGGACCGCCGGGCGATGACCAGGCGGCTGGTGCGGGCGTGCGAGAACCCGTATGTGCGGGTGATCGGCCATCCGACCACCCGTCTGATCGGCAGGCGCCCGGGCGCGGACGCGGACTGGGACGAGGTGTTCGCGGCCTGCGCCCGCACCGGCACCGCGCTGGAGGTCAACGCCCAGCCCGACCGGCTCGATCTGTGCGACGAGGACATCCTGCGTGCCCGGGAGCACGGCGCGAAGTTCGCCGTGAACAGCGACGCCCACTCGGTGCCGCATCTCGCGCAGTTGCGCTACGGCGTCGGCACGGCCCAGCGCGGCTGGCTGACCCCGGAGGATGTCGTGAACACCTGGCCGCTGCGCAGGCTGCGGCAGTTCCTCGGCCGGGGCAGACCGCGCTGACCCGGCCGCGTTCACCGGGTCGGCGGGGTGAGCGGGGGCGGGGTGCGGAAGGCCAGGGTGTGGTCGGGGTCCAGACGGACCCGGGTGCCGAGGGCGCGGCTGCACCGGTCGAGGGCGTCCCGCAGCCAGGCGGCGTCCTCGGACGTGGCGTGCTCCAGCCGCAGGGCGCGCGACCGCAGGGGCACCATCCGGACACCGGCCAGTTCGCCGGTGGCCCGGTCCACCGTGACCAGGTACAGCAGCCGCAGTTCGTCCCGGTAGCGCTCGTGGCCGCCGATGCCCTCGTAGTCGTCGACGAGGTCGCCGCAGCCGTAGAGGACCAGCCGGTCCCGGTACGCCTCCAGGGGGCGCGGGTGGTGGGAGGAGTGGCCGTGCACGATGTCCACGCCCGCGTCGACCAGGGCGTGTGCGAAGCGGATCTGGGCGCGGGAGATGTCGTAGCCCCAGTTGGTGCCCCAGTGGACGGAGGCGACGGTCAGGTCCCCCGGGCGTCGGTGGTGCCGTAGCCGCTCGGTGAAGGCGGTGGCGGAGGCCGCCGTGGGACCGGACAGGAGGTCTACGCCGGACCGGCGGCCGGTGGCGGCCCAGTGCTCGGGGATCCCGCTGGAGGGCATGCCGAAGGAGAAGACCAGCACCCGGCCGCCGCCCAGCGGCACCGCCGCGGGTTCCCGGGCCGCGGCCGCGTCGGGGCCCGCGCCCGCCGACCGCAGTCCGGCCGCGGCGAGCGCGTGGAGGGTCTCGGTGAGGCCGCGGCGGCCGAAGTCCAGCACATGGTTGTTGGCCAGGGCGCAGACGTCCGGGCGGACGGCCGCGAGGCAGGGGAGGTTGGCCGGGGTCATGCGGTAGTGGACGCCCTTGCCGGGCGCGAAGTCGTCCTGGCGGGTGACGGAGGTTTCCAGGTTGATCACCCGGACCTCGGGCGCGGCGGCATCGAGGACGGGCAGGGCCTCGCCCCAGGGCCTCTCGAAGCCGGACGGCCGGGGCACCGGGCCGTTGGCCGCCTCGGCCAGGGCGACGTAGTCCCGGGCGTCGCGGACGTATGCCTCGCGCAGCGCCGGGTCACCGGGATGCGGAAGGATCTGGTCGACGCCCCGGCCGAGCATGACATCACCGCCGAGGAACAGCGTGGCGGTGGCCTGGCCCTCGTCCACCCTCCCACGCTAAGGCCGCGTCCGTGCGGGGTGCGAGGGGCGCGGGGCGGTCAGACGTGGGCGGGGGCCATGTGGTCGGTGAACCAGTCCCGGGCCAGGTCGGTCACCACCTCCAGGGTGCCGGGCTCCTCGAACAGGTGGGTGGCGCCGGGGACGATGGCGAGGTGGTGCTCGCAGCGCAGCCGCATCTGGGCCTGCCGGTTGAGGTCGAGTACGACCGGGTCGGCGCCGCCGACGACCAGCAGGGTGGGCGCGGTCACCGCGGGCAGCCGGAGCCCCGCGAGGTCGGGGCGGCCGCCGCGGGAGACCACCGCGGCGATCCGGGCGTCCGGTTCCGCGGCGGCCCACAGGGCGGCGGCGGCCCCGGTACTGGCGCCGAAGTAGCCGACGGCGCACCCCTCGTGCCCAGCCCGGGTGCGCAGCCAGGCGGTGGCGTCGGTGAGGCGTCCGGCCAGCAGACCGGTGTCAAACACATTGGCCCGGTCCTGCTCCTCCTCCTCGGTGAGCAGGTCGAACAGCAGGGTGCCGAGTCCGGCCCGGTTCAGGCCCGACGCCACGAACTGGTTGCGCGGGCTGTGCCGGCTGCTGCCACTGCCGTGGGCGAACACCACGATGCCGGGCGCGTCGTCCGGCACGGTCAGCAGACCGCCGAGCCGCACCGGACCGGCGGTCACCTCGACCTCGGTGCCCGGGGCCGCCCGGCCGGGTGCCGCGGGGCGGCCCGCCGCGCGCCGCAGGCAGTCGGCGACCTCCTCGTCGTCGGTCTGGGCGAAGTCGGCGTAGAACTGGCCGATCGCGAAGAAGTCCCGCGGCGCCGCCACGGCCACCAGTTCGTCGGCCTCGTCGGCCAGCCGCTCGGTCCAGTCGTCCGGGGCGACGGGCACCGCGAGGACGATCCGCGCGGCCCCCCGGGCGCGGGCGATCCGGCAGGCGGCCCGTGCGGTCGAGCCGGTGGCCACCCCGTCGTCGACCACGACCACGGTCCGCCCCTCGACGGACACGGGGTCGTGGGTGCCGCGGTAGCGGCGGCCCCGCTGTTCGAGGACGCCCCGTTCGTACTCCTCGACCTGACCGAGTTCCTGCCGGGTGACACGCGCCTCCCGGACCACCGCGTCGTTGATCACGCGGACGCCGTCCTCGCCGATCGCGCCCATGCCCAGCTCGGGCTGGAACGGCACGCCGAGTTTGCGGACCAGGCAGACGTCGAGGGGGGCACCGATCGCCCGGGCGACCTCGAAGGCGACCGGGACGCCTCCCCTGGGCAGCCCCAGCACCACCGCGTCGCGGCCCCGGAGGTGTTCGAGGCGCGCGGCCAGCAGCCGTCCCGCTTCCTGACGGTCCATGAAGAGCACGGCTCGGCCCTCCTCACTCCCGGGACAGCCACAGCGGTGCGGGCGGTGCCTCCTCCGGGGCCCCGGTCTCCTCGATGTCGCCCGCGGCGGCGCGCAGCAGCTTCCGGCCCAGTGCGATCAGGGCCCGCCCGGCGGCGAGTTCGTCCCCGATCTCGGGCACCGCCATGTCGTAGGGGTTGCGGTGTGCCGCGGCGCAGCTCTCCAGCAGATTGTCGCCGGTGTCCAGGACGACCCGGGCCGTGGTGGAGGGGTCGTGCTCGGAGAGGTAGAGGCGCAGGCTCCACTCCTTGGCGGCGGGCGGGCGGCCGGGGGCGATTCGGAACGACGTCATCTTCCGTACCTCCTCACGCCGGTGCGGTGCGGCACCGCACGGGGCGCGCGCGCCCTTCCTCCACTGTGACTCCGATGGGACGGGTGCGCACGCAAGGGGGAGGTCTTGCGCCGGGGGCGCCCGGCCGCCCGGCCCGCGGGACCGGAGGGCCGGGCGGGCACAATGGCGGTCATGACCACGCATTCCTGCCCCTGCGGGCTGCTCGAGCCGTACGAGAAGTGCTGCGGCCGTTTCCACTCGGGGGCCGCGGCGGCGCCGACCGCCGAGGCGCTGATGCGGTCGCGGTACAGCGCCTTCGTCCGGGCGGAGGCGGGGTATCTGCTGCGGACCTGGCATCCGCGCACCCGGCCCGCGCGGCTGGACCTGGACCCGGGGACGCGCTGGACGGGGCTGGAGATCCTGGGGACGGCGGACGGGTCCGCCTTCCACTCGACGGGCACGGTGACCTTCCGCGCCTCCTACCGGGGCGGCGCCCTCACGGAGCACAGCCGGTTCGAGCGGGTGGACGGGGCCTGGGTGTACATCGACGGGGACTTCCCCGACTGAGCACCACCCGGAGGGGCCTACGGCGCGAGGATGTCCAGCTCGTGCAGGGCGCCGACGGTGATCTCCCGGGTGAGCTGCTCCGCGCGGGCCGCGTCGCCCTCCCGTACCGCCTCCGCGACCCGGACGTGCAGGGTGACCGCGGCCGGGTCGGGGTCCTCGAACATCACATCGTGGTGGGTGCGTCCCGAGAGGACCTCCGCGACGACGTCGCCGAGGCGGGCGAACATCTCGTTGCCGGACGCGGTCAGCACCGTCCGGTGGAAGGCCACGTCGTGGAGGAGGTAACCCTCCAGCTGATGGCCGCGTGAGTTGGCGACCATGCCGAGGGCGCACTCGGTCAGCCGGGCGCACTGCGCGGGCGTGGCGTTGCGGGCGGCCAGGCCCGCGGCGGCCGGTTCGACGGCCGAGCGCAGCACGGTGAGCGACCGCAGCTGGTGCGGACGGTCGGCACCGGCCAGGCGCCACCGGATGACCTGGGGATCGTAGACGTTCCACTCGGCCTTGGGCCGGACCGTGACACCCACCCGGCGGCGGGACTCCACCAGGTGCATCGACTCCAGCACCCGGACCGCCTCCCGCATCACGGATCGGGAGACCTCGAAGTGATGGGCGAGTTCGTCGGTGCGCAGGACGCTGCCCGGCGGGTACTCGCCCGCTGTGATCGCGGGGCCGAGGGTGTCCAGTACACGGCCGTGCAGCCCCCGGCCCGGAGTGGTCATGTACTCAGCGTACGAGGCGGGTCACGGGAAGAAAAAGTCAGACTTATTTGTCACAGAGACTTGAATTAGTCCTACCTAATCGGTTTCAGTGACGTCGACATCAGATGTCGACGAAGACAGCGAGAGCACGATGCACCAAGTGCGCACCCCCCCTGTGGTCGTGGTCATGGGCGTGGCAGGCACGGGCAAGACCACGGTCGGCCCCCTGCTCGCGGCCCGGCTCGGCGTTCCGTACGCCGAGGGCGACGACTTCCACCCCCCGGCCAGCATCGCCAAGATGTCGGCGGGCGTCCCGCTCACGGACGAGGACCGGTGGCCCTGGCTGGACGCCATCGGCACCTGGGCGCAGGGGCGGGCGGGGCTCGGCGGGGTGGTCAGCAGCTCGGCCCTGAAGCGGGCGTACCGCGACCGGCTGCGGGCCGTCGCTCCCGGCGTGGTCTTCGTGCACCTCACGGGCGACCGGGGCCTCATCGAGGACCGGATGGCGCAGCGGCGGGGGCACTTCATGCCCACGGCCCTGCTGGACTCCCAGTTCGCCACGCTCCAGCCGCTGGAGCCGGACGAGGCGGGAGTGGCGGTGGACGTCTCGGGCAGCCCCGAGGAGATCGCCGCCCGCGCCGTGGACGCCCTGGGCGCCCTGGAGCGGTCCTCCGCCCAGCCCTCGCAGTAACCTCCCGGTCCCCGCGCGCCGTCCTCCCCGGACCGGCGGCGCCGGGGGCCGTCCCACCAGAAACCGAGAGTTCCTCTCCTCACCCAAGGGACCCCCGTGACCAGACTCAGCGTCGAGATGCTGGCAGCGGACACCGTCGAGCCGATCACGTCGGCGGGCCACGCTCAACTCGGCATCGCGGCCTTGGCGGGCATCGCCGTCATCGTGCTGCTCATCACCAAATTCAAGCTCCACGCCTTCCTGGCCCTGACCATCGGCTCGCTCGCGCTCGGCGCGTTCGCCGGGGCACCGCTCGACAAGGCCATCACCAGCTTCACCACCGGTCTCGGCTCGACCGTGGCCGGTGTGGGCGTGCTGATCGCCCTGGGCGCGATCCTCGGCAAGCTGCTCGCCGACTCCGGCGGCGCGGACCAGATCGTCGACACCATCCTCGCCCGGGCGAAGGGCCGTGCGATGCCGTGGGCGATGGTGCTGATCGCCTCGGTGATCGGCCTGCCGCTGTTCTTCGAGGTCGGCATCGTGCTGCTGATCCCGGTGGTGCTGATGGTCGCCCGGCGCGGCAACTACTCCCTGATGCGGATCGGCATCCCGGCACTGGCGGGCCTGTCCGTGATGCACGGCCTGATCCCTCCGCACCCGGGGCCGCTGGTGGCGATCGACGCCCTCAAGGCCAACCTCGGGGTGACGCTGGCGCTCGGCGTGCTGGTCGCCGTCCCGACGGTGGTCATCGCCGGCCCGCTGTTCTCGAAGGTCGCCGCCCGCTGGGTGGACGCCCCGGTCCCGGAGCGCATGCTCCCGCCGCGCGCCTCCGAGGAACTCCGGACGCGCCCCGGCTTCGGGGCCACGCTGGCCACGGTGCTGCTCCCGGTGGTGCTGATGCTGTCCAAGGCGCTGGTCGACATCGTCGTGGACGACCCGGCACAGCAGGTGCAGCGGGTCTTCGATGTGATCGGCTCCCCGCTGATCGCCCTGCTCGCCGCCGTGGTCGTCGGCATGTTCACCCTGGGACGCCCAGCCGGGTTCACCAGGGAGCGGATCGCCGGGACCGTCGAGAAGGGGCTCGCGCCGATCGCCGGGATCCTGCTCATCGTCGGCGCGGGCGGCGGCTTCAAGCAGACCCTGATCGACTGCGGGGTGGGCCAGATGGTGCTGGACATATCCAAGGACTGGTCGATCCCCGCCCTGCTGCTGGCCTGGCTGATCGCGGTGGCGATCCGGCTCGCCACCGGGTCCGCCACGGTGGCGACCGTCTCGGCGGCCGGTCTGGTGGCGCCGCTGGCGGCCGACATGTCGACCACCCACACCGCCCTGCTGGTGCTGGCCATCGGCGCCGGTTCGCTGTTCTTCAGCCATGTCAACGACGCGGGCTTCTGGCTGGTGAAGGAGTACTTCGGCCTGAGTGTCGGAGAGACCGTCAAGACCTGGTCCGTGATGGAAACGATCATCTCGGTGGTCGCGGGGGCCCTGGTGCTCCTGCTGTCCCTCGTCGTCTAGGGCTCGCCCGCTGCGGCGGCTACGGCCGCCACAGCGGGTGTTCCCGCTCCGCCCAGTCGCGGCGGACCAGCCCGGTGCGCAGCCCGCGCCGGGCTTCCGGGTCTCCGAGTGCCATACCGATGTGGCCGGCCAGGACGACGCCGATCGTCAGGGCGAGCCAGTCGTGGACGAAGGTGGCCGAGGTGCGCCACATCAGCGGGGTGAGATGGGTGAACCACATCAGCAGCCCGGTGCCGAGCATCACCAGGGTGGCGCCCGCGATCCAGGCCGCGTAGGTCTTCTGCCCCGCGTTGAACTTGCCCGCGGGGCGGGACGCGCGGCGCCGGTCCCGGCGCAGGGCGGCGCGCAGCCAGATCCGGTCGTGCGGGCCCCAGCGGTTGAGGTGGCCGAGGTCGG
This sequence comes from Streptomyces sp. NPDC052040, assembly GCF_044548405.1. Lineage (NCBI taxonomy): Bacteria > Bacillati > Actinomycetota > Actinomycetes > Kitasatosporales > Streptomycetaceae > Streptomyces > Streptomyces sp. NPDC052040. The sequence goes on from NZ_JBIUBV010000004.1 coordinate 324,638, forward strand.
TGCGGAAGGCGCGGGAGACCAGGCCCGCCAGGACGGGCACCGGGAGCATCAGGCCGGCCCACTCATGGATCCGGACCACCAGTTCGCGGCGGCCGACGAGCTCCGCGAGGGGCGGGAGATACAAGCAGCCGGCGGTGAAGACGCAGACGCCCATCAGCGCGGCGGTCAGCCGGTGCACCCAGCGCTCCGCGCGGCTGAAGCGCCGCAGCAGGGCAGGGGCGGTGACGGGGTGTGCGGTGTCAGCTGGTGGGGGCATCGTCCCGTCCGTTCGACCGGCCGACCCAGGCGTCGACGTCGTAGCCCCGGTCCTCCCAGTACCCGGGGCGGACGTCCCGGGTGACGGTGATGCCGGAGAGCCACTTGGCGGACTTGTAGAAGTACATGGGCGCCACATACAGCCGCACCGGGCCGCCGTGGTCGTGGGTGACGGGCTTGTCCTGCATCCGCAGGGCCACCAGGACGTCGTCGCGGCGCGCCTGGTCGAGGGTCAGGCTCTCGGTGTACGCCCCGTCGAAGCAGGTGAAGCGGACGGCCCCGGCGTTGGAGCGCACGCCGACCGCCTCCAGCAGGGTGGCGAGCCGCACCCCTTCGAAGGGTGTCTTCGGCACCCGCCAGCCGGTGACGCACTGGACGTCGTGGACCAGCCGGGTCTGCGGCAGGGCGCGCAGGTCGGCGAGGGTGAAGCTCCTGGGGTGGTCGACCAGGCCGCCGACGGTGAGCCGGTAGTCACGCTCGCCCCGGTGCGGCACGGACGCCGTGACGGAGTAGTAGCGGAAGCCGCCGCCGTTGGGCAGCAGCCCGGTCAGGCCCGTCGGGTCCTGCTGGGAGACGCTCCCGAGGAAGGCCTCCATACCGCGCTGGAGGGCGGGCGCGGTGACGACACCGAGCGCGCCGAGCCCCAGGGTGCCCAGCAGGACCCGGCGTCCTATCGGGGTGCCGGTCGCGGGGGCCTCGGAGGGCTCCCGGTCGGGGGGCTCCGGCGCGTCCCGCTCTTCGGGTCGTTCAGGGTTCACAGACCGATTCGAACACTCTCCGGTGCCCCGGGGCCAGGGGGGACGGGCGTACGTCATACTTCCGTCATCTCTTCTCACCCCGTTCTCAGGGAGGGGCCACGGCCCCGGTTCCCGGGAAGCGGGATCCCGGCCGCTCTCGGAAGACGGCCCCCGGTTCTCGGGCAGCGGGCCCCTGGGCGGCCCCACGGCCCGGGCCCACGCCCTACCCCACGGCCCGGGCCGCCGCGCGTCCGGCCGTGCGTCCCGAGAACAGGCAGCCACCGAGGAAGGTGCCCTCCAGGGAGCGGTAGCCGTGCACCCCGCCGCCGCCGAAACCGGCCGCCTCCCCGGCCGCGTACACCCCCGGGAGCGGGTCGCCGCCCTCGGTCAGCACCCGGGAGGAGAGGTCGGTCTCCAGGCCGCCGAGGGTCTTGCGGGTGAGGATGTTCAGCCGTACCGCGATCAGGGGGCCCGCCGCGGGGTCGAGGATGCGGTGCGGGGCGGCGGTGCGGACCAGCCGGTCGCCGAGGAAGCGGCGGGCCCCGCGAATCGCGGTCACCTGGAGGTCCTTGGTGAACGGGTTCAGGATCTCCCGGTCCCGTGCCACGATCTCGCGGCGCAGCTCCGCCTCGTCGATGAGCGGCTCCCCGGTGAGCGCGTTCATCCCGCGCACCAGCGCTCCGAGGTCCTTCTCCACGACGAAGTCGACGCCGTGGTCCATGAAGGCTCGCACCGGTCCGGGTACGTCCGCGCGGGCCCGGCCGATCACGTCCCGCACCGACTTCCCGGTGAGGTCGGGGTTCTGTTCGGAGCCGGACAGCGCGAACTCCTTGCCGATGATCTTCCGGTCGAGCACGAACCAGGTGTGGTCGTGGCCGGTCCCCATGATGTGTTCGAGGGTGCCGAGGGTGTCGAAGCCGGGGAACAGCGGGACGGGCAGGCGCCGGCCGCGGGCGTCGAGCCAGAGGGAGGAGGGGCCCGGCAGGATGCGGATGCCGTGGTTGTCCCAGACCGGGTCCCAGTTGTGCAGGCCCTCGGTGTAGTGCCACATGCGGTCGCGGTTGATCAGCCGGGCGCCCGCCCCCTCGGCGATGCCGAGCATCTCGCCGTCGACGTGTGCGGGCACCCCGGAGACCATGCGCTCGGGCGGGTTGCCGAGGCGCCGGGGCCAGTGGGCGCGGACCAGGTCGTGGTTGCCGCCGATGCCGCCGGAGGTGACGACCACCGCCTGCGCCCGGAGTTCGAACGCCCCGGTGACCGTGCGGCTGCTGGCCTTGCCGCGCGGGACGGCGGAGGGTTCCAGGATCTCCCCGGTGACCGTGTCCACGGCGCCCGCGCTGCGGGAGAGCCCGGTGACCCGGTGACGGAACCTCAGCTGGACCAGGCCGCGGGCGGCCCCGGCCCGCACCCGCCGGACGAAGGGCGCGAGCACCCCGGGGCCGGTGCCCCAGGTGATGTGGAAGCGGGGGACGGAGTTGCCGTGGCCGGTGGCCTCGTAGCCGCCGCGCTCGGCCCAGCCGACCACCGGGAAGAAGCGGATGCCCTGCCGGTGCAGCCAGGCCCGCTTCTCCCCGGCCGCGAAGTCGACGTACGCCTCCGCCCACGTGCGCGGCCAGTGGTCCTCCGGCCGGTCGAAGGCGGCGGTGCCCGTCCAGTCCTGGAGGGCCAGGGCGTGGCTGTCCCGGATCCGCAGCCGCCGCTGCTCCGGGGAGTCGACGAGGAAGAGGCCGCCGAAGGACCAGAACGCCTGGCCGCCCATCGACTGTTCGGGCTCCTGGTCGAGCAGGATCACCGTGCGGCCCGCGTCCGCCAGTTCGGCGGTCGCGGCCAGCCCGGCGAGGCCCGCACCGATCACGATGACATCAGCGTCGTAGGCCATGGGCCCGTCCTCTCGCCGTGACGACCTGGGAGTTCAGGGGGGTTACCGACGGGTCAGATCCTTCGGCAGGACGAGTGACGGCGTCAACCGTCCGGCCCGGGGTACGCGTCGCCGGGCCCGCCCCGCCGTCACGGCCGGGCGGGATCCGTCGGATGCGGTCAACCACGGGCGGGCCCCGGCCGGGGGCGTTACAGTCGGCGTGATACGCATCCCGAGACCCCGCCGATCATCGAGGTACAGCGTGTCGGTACTGGTTCTTGCCCTCGCCGTGAGCGCGGCCTTCTGCCTGGGTACCGGATTCGTGCTCCAGCAGAACGCCGCCCAGCACGCGCCGTTGAGCGACTTCCTCTCCCCCCGGCTGCTGCTGGACCTGATGCGGATGCCGCGCTGGCTCGGCGGTCTCGCCCTGATGGTGGCCGGGATGGTGCTCAGCGCCGTCGCGCTGGCCCGCGGCGAGATCTCCCTGGTCGAGCCGCTGGTCGCCACCAATCTGCTGTTCGCGCTGGCGGAGTCCCGTCGGCAGACCAGGCAGCCGCTGGGCCGCCAGGGGTGGGCGGGGCTCGCGCTGCTGGCCGGGGGCGTCACGGCGTTCATCGTGGCGGGCCGTCCCCGGGCGGGCGTCGCGGTCACGGATCCCGTACGGCACTGGGTGATCATCGGCGTGATGGTGGGGGCGGCCCTGCTGCTCACGACGTACGCCAAGAAGTCGCGCCTGATCATCGGACCGGTGCTGCTCGGACTCGCGGCGGGTCTGCTCTACGGCGTGCAGGACGCGCTCACCCGGGTCAGCGGACAGCGGTTCACGGCGGGCGGCTGGGCGGAGTTCATCACCAGCTGGCAGCCCTACGGGGTGCTGGTGCTCGGGGTGACGGGACTGATCCTGGTGCAGAGCGCCTTCGAGACGGCGCCGCTGCGGATGTCCCTCCCGGCGCTGACCGCGGCCCAGCCGCTGGCCGGGATCGCCTGCGGGGTGGGCTTCCTGGGCGACCGGCTGCGCACCGACACGGGCGCCCTGGCCTGGGAGGCGGCCGGGCTCGCGGGCATCGTCTGCGGCATCGTGCTGCTCGGACTGCACCCGGCGATGCCCCGGGGGACGGCGGAGCCGGAACGGGAGCGGGACCTCCAGGCGCGGTGAGGCGCGGCGGCGCCGGGCCCGACCGGGCGGGCCCGGGATCCGGCTGCTTGGATGGGCCCATGAGTGCCGCCGACGAACTCCTCGACATCGTGGACGAGAACGACAGGGTCATCGGGCAGTCGCCGCGCGGCGAGGCCTATGCGCGCGGGCTGCGCCACCGGTGTGTGTTCATCGAGGCGCGGGACGGCGAGGGCCGCCTCTTCGTGCACCGCCGCACCCCCACCAAGCTGGTCTTCCCCTCCCTCTACGACATGTTCGTGGGCGGAGTGGTCGGCGCGGGCGAGAGCTACGACGAGGCGGCGCTGCGGGAGGCGGAGGAGGAACTCGGGGTCCGGGGGCTGCCCCGGCCGGAGTTCCTCTTCACCTTTCTCTACGACGACGGCGGCGGCCGGACCTGGTGGTCCGCGGTCTACCGGGTGCGCTGCGAGCTGCCGGTGGACCCCCAGGCCGAGGAGGTCGCCTGGCACGCCTTTCTGCCCGAGGAAGAGGTGGAGCGGCGGCTGACCGACTGGGAGTGGGTCCCGGACGGTCTGGCCGCCTACGAACGGCTCAAGGAGCACCGGCGGTCCACGGCCTGACCCCGGGGCCCCGGCCGGGCGGCGCGCTCCCGCGGCTGTAGATGTCTGACCAGAACCGCCCCACGAACCTTCCAAGGGTGACCGGTAGGGTCCTGGATGTGAGCGAATTCGTGCGGAACGTCCGGCTGTGGTTTGCGCCCGGGGAGGTCCGGCAGGAAGGCCGTACGCCCGACTACCGCTTCTCCCTCGCCAATGAGCGGACGTTCCTCGCCTGGCTGCGCACCGCGCTGGCACTGATCGGCGGGGGCTTCGCCGTGGACCAGTTTTTGCCTCATCTGCGCTGGGCCTGGCGGGTAGGGCTCGCCCTGGCGCTGCTCGCCGCCGGGGTCCTGTGCTCGCTGCGCGCGGTCCACCACTGGGTGCGCTGCGAGAGGGCGATGCGGCGCGGTGAGGACCTCCCGGCCTCCCGGTTCCCGGCCCTGCTGGGCATCGCCGTCGCCGTGGTGGCGGTCGCGATGGTCCTGGTCGTGCTGCTGGGCCTGGCGGGATGAGCGCCCCGGCCCCGGAGCGCGACCCGGGCCTCCAGCCGGAGCGCACCCGGCTGGCCTGGCGCCGTACGACCCTGTCGTGCACGGTGGCCGCCGTCCTGGCCGGGAAGGCGGCGCTGCACTCGGGAACGGCGGCCGGTTTCGCCGTGGTCTGCCTCTGCGGACTGCTCTGGTCCGGCTTTCTGGCCGTCGCCCAGCGGCGCATATGCGCCCTGGCGTCCGCGCCACCCGGCAGTCCCCCGCGGCTGAGCCCCCGTCATGCCGCCTTCGCGACCCTGTGCACGGTGGCCCTCGCGGTGTGCGCGGCCGCACTGCTGTTCTGACCGCGCTACCCGAGAACCCCACCGCCGTACCGGCACCCCCTGCGCGGGGCGGCCGTGCGTCGACTGGCAGTCTTGATCATCGGTTGACGACAACGCAGGGGGTTTCCATGACCGCGGCCGAGCCGTACACGTGCGCACTCGCCGATGACGTACACGCCTATGTCCAGCCGGACGGCGGATGGTGTCTGAACAACGCGGGGTTCGTGGGGGACGGCACCACGACCCTGCTCGTCGACACCGCGGCCACGGAGCGGCGCGCCCGCGCCCTGGCCGCCGCGGTGGCGGCCACCGGGGCGCCCGCGCCGCGGTTCGTGGTGAACACCCACCACCACGGCGACCACACCTACGGCAACGGGCTGTTCTCCCCGGCCGCAGCGATCGTCTCGCACGCGGACTGCCGCCGGGAGGCGCTGGCGAGCGGGCACAACCTGGCGCTGGTGTGGCCCGGGACCGACTACGGGGACATCCGCATACAGGGCGCCGACCTGACGTACACCGACCGCACGACGCTGCATGTCGGCGGGATCGACGCGGAGGTCATCCACCCCGGTGTGGCCCATACCGTCGGGGACTCCGTGGTGTGGCTGCCGCACCGGCGGGTGCTGTTCGCCGGGGACCTCGTCTTCGAGGGCGGCACCCCGTTCTTCCTGATGGGGTCGCTGAGCGGTTCGCTGCGCGCCCTGGACGTGCTGCGCGGTCTGGGCGCCGAGACGGTGGTGCCGGGCCATGGCTCGATTACCGATCCGTCGGAGTTCGACCGCACCGAGCGCTATCTGCGGTTCGTCGCGGAGGTGGCGCAGAAGCACCACCCGGAGGGGCACACTCCGCTGGAGGCCGCCCGGGCCACCGATCTCGGGGAGTTCGCCGAGTGGCGGGAGAGCGAGCGGCTGGTGGCCAATCTGCACCGCGCCTACGCCGAGCTGGACGGGCAGCCGGAGGGCGCCCCCCTCGATCCGCTGCCCGCCTTCCACGACATGGCCGTACTGAACGGCGGGGAGATGGTGGCCAGCCACGCCTGAGCGTCCGGCGGTACCGCCGCGCTCCTCCCGTTCCGCCCCCGGCGCCACGAGCCCAGCTCGTGGCGCCGATCACGTTCCTCCCGCACACTGGACGGCATACCGACCGGTCGGCATCATGATGCACGTCCTGTCTTCCCGCGCGCGTAGGAGCAATGATGAGCCCAGACCACCCGCCAGGCCTCGACCTCGACCGGCTGCGCGGCCTGCTCGACACCGAGCGGCCCGGACTGGTGGGAGGCCCGCTGACCGGCCGGCTGATCGAGGGCGGGCGGTCGAACCTCACCTACGCCGTCTCGGACGGGGCGGCCACCTGGGTCGTACGCCGTCCCCCGCTCGGGCATGTCCTGGCCACCGCGCACGACATGAAGCGCGAGCACCGGGTGATCAGCGCGCTGCACCCGACGGCCGTCCCGGTGCCGCGCCCGGTGCTGCTGTGCGAGGACGACTCGGTGCTGGGCGCCCCGTTCTACGTCATGGACTTCGTCCGGGGCACCCCCTACCGCACCGCCGGGCAACTGGCCCCGCTCGGCCCGGAACGGACCCGGGACGCGGTGCTCGGCCTGGTCGACACTCTGGTCGAGCTGCACGCGGTGGACCCCGCCGGGGCGGGCCTCGACGACTTCGGGCGCCCGGATGGCTTCCTGGACCGGCAGCTGCGCCGCTGGGGCAAGCAGCTGGACGCCTCCCGCAACCGCGAGCTGCCGGGCATCGACGAACTGCACGTGGCGCTCGGCCGCGCGCTGCCCGCCTCCCCCGCGCCCACCGTGATCCACGGCGACTACCGCCTGGACAATGTGCTGCTCGGCGAGGACGACCGGATCACGGCGGTGCTGGACTGGGAGATGTCCACGCTCGGCGATCCGCTCACCGACGTGGGCCTGCTGGCGATGTACAGCGTGCCCCTGCGGCTCGCGGACTCCCCCATCTCCACCACCGCCACCGCCGAGGGCCATCCGGACCCGGCCGCGCTGATCGAGCGGTACGCGGCCCGCTCCGGACGGGACCTCACCGCCATCTCCTGGTACACGGCGTTCGCCTGGTTCAAGCTCGCCGTGATCCTCGAAGGCATCCACTACCGCTACACCCTCGGCCAGACGGTCGGCCGGGGCTTCGACCGCATCGGCGAGCTGGTGCCCGTCTTCATCGAGCACGGCCTGACCACCCTCCAGGAAGGCTGATCCGCCATGGACTTCGCATTCGACGCGCGCACCGAGGAGCTGCGCGCCAGGCTGCTCGCCTTCATGGACGAGCACGTCTACCCGGCGGAGGCGGTCGCCGAGGAGCAGCGGGCGCGGCTGGCCTCGCCCTGGGACACCCCCGCGGTCGTCGGGGAGCTGAAGGCCGAGGCCCGCCGCCAGGGCCTGTGGAACCTCTTCCTGCCGGACGCGGAGTACGGCGCCGGGCTCACCAACCTCCAGTACGCCCCGCTCGCCGAGATCACCGGCCGCTCCCCGCACCTCGCGCCCACCGCGCTGAACTGCGCGGCGCCGGACACGGGCAACATGGAGGTGCTCGCCCAGTTCGGCGACGAGCAGCAGCGCAAGCAGTGGCTGGAGCCGCTGCTCGCCGGGGAGATCCGGTCGGCGTTCGCGATGACCGAGCCGGAGGTGGCCTCCTCCGACGCCACCAACATCACCACGCGTATCGAGCGCGACGGCGACGAGTACGTCATCACCGGCCGCAAGTGGTACATCTCCGGGGCGATGAACCCGGACTGCCGGATCTTCATCGTGATGGGCAAGACGGACCCGGACAGTCCCGACATCCGCCGCCAGCAGTCGATGGTGCTGGTCCCGCGCGACACACCCGGTGTGCGGATCGAGCGCGCGATGCAGGTGTACGGCTACGAGGACCACTCCCACGGCGGTCACGCCGAGGTCGTCTTCGACCGGGTGCGGGTGCCGGTGTCGCATCTGATCGGGGAGGAGGGCGGCGGCTTCGCCATCGCCCAGGCCCGGCTCGGTCCGGGCCGTATCCACCACTGCATGCGGCTGATCGGGATGGCCGAGCGGGCCATCGAGCTGATGTGCCGCCGGGCCCTGGACCGTACCGCCTTCGGCAAGCCGCTGGCCCGGCAGGGCGTGGTGCACGGCTGGATCGCCGATGCGCGGGTGGCCGTGGAGCAGCTGCGGCTGCTGGTCCTGAAGACCGCCTGGATGATGGACACGGTCGGCAACCGGGGTGCCCACACCGAGATCCAGGCCATCAAGATCGCCACTCCGCGCACGGTCGTCGACATCCTCGACAAGGCGGTCCAGCTGCACGGCGCGGGCGGGGTGAGCCAGGACTTCCCGCTGGCCGAGCTGTGGGCGGCGGCCCGGACCCTGCGGCTCGCGGACGGCCCGGACGAGGTGCACCAGCGGTCCCTGGCCCGCCGGGAGTTGCAGCAGTACCGGTGAGCGGCGGACGGGAGGAGGGGCGGCCCTCCTCCCGTCCGGGTGCCGTCAGGGGCGCAGCGCCCGCAGCAGCAGGTCGGCGAGGTGGTCGGCGACCTGCTGGGGGGTGAGCGGTCCGTCGGGGCGGTACCAGGTGGACAGATGGTGCACCGAGCCGAAGTGGTAGTCGACGACCAGGTCGGCGGGGGTGGCGGTGGAGAAGACGCCCTCCTTCTGGCCCTCCTCGATCAGCGCGCGGAACCGCTCGTGGTAGCGGCGCCGCTCGGCGCGCACCTGCTTGTACTTCTCGGGGCTGAGCTGGTGCATGGACCGGAAGAAGATCATCGCGTCGTCGAGGTTCTCGATCGTGGTGACGACGACGTCCGCGGCCGCGGCCCGCACCCGCTTCTCGACCGGCGCCTCGGCGTCCGCGATGGCGTCCAGGCGCTCCTGCTGGAGGCGGAGCACACGGGCGTAGACCTCGTGCAGCAGATCGTCCTTGGAGCCGAAGTAGTGGTACAGCGCCCCCTTGGTGACGCCGGCCGATTCAACGATCTCCTGTACGGAGGTGCGGTCGTACCCCTGGTCGGCGAAGAGCCGGGTGGCGGCGGCCAGCAGCCGCTGCGGGACGGGCGTACCGTCCCCGTCCGTCGTTCTGGGCACTGCCGCCACCTGCCTTTCCTCGGTGTCCACCGGATGTCTACCGGAGGGTCTCGGTACGGGAACGCAGTTCCCGACGGAGGATCTTCCCACTCGTCGTCTTCGGCAGGTCCGGCAGGATCTCCACCTGGCGCGGGTATTTGTAGGCGGCCAGCCTCTCCTTGCAGTACGCGGCCAGCTCCCCCGGGTCCGCCGCGGCGCCCGGCCGGAGGCTGATGTACGCCTTGACGGTCTCCCCGCGGTAGCCGTCCGGCACCCCGACGACGGCCGCCTCGCGCACCGCCGGGTGGGTGTAGAGGACGTCCTCGACCTCGCGCGGCCACACCTTGAAGCCGGACGCGTTGATCATGTCCTTCTTGCGGTCGACGACATAGAGCCAGCCTTGGGCGTCCATGAAGCCGATGTCCCCGGTGCGCAGTTCGCCGTCCGGGAAGGTCTCGGCGGTGGCCTCGGGCCGCCCCCAGTAGCCGGGCACCACCTGCGGGCCCCGGACGACGATCTCGCCCTGTGCGCCGAAGGGCACCTCGTGTCCCTGGTCGTCGATGATGCGGACCACGGTGTCGGGTCCCGGCACGCCCACGGCCAGGGTGCCCGAGACGGGGTCCACGGGGGCCTCGCGGCCCGGGGGCACGCTGGCGCAGGGGGCGGTGCACTCGGTGAGGCCGTAGCCGTTGCGGATGTAGGGCCCGAAGCGCGTCCGGAACGACTCCACCAGAGCCGGTGGCAGCGGTGCACCGCCGGAGGAGATGGCCTGGAAGGACGCGAAGTGGCCGGGGGTGGCGGAGGGGTGGGCGGCCAGCGCCATGAAGGCCGTCGAGGGGCCCACGGTGTAGTGCGGGCGGTGCTCGGCGAAGGCGTCCAGGACGACACCCGCCTCGAAGCGGTAGGCGAGGACGAGTGTGCCCCCGCTGAGGAGGCAGGCCACCAGTTCCGCCACCATGCCGGTGATGTGGAAGAGGGGCGCCAGCGCGAAGTAGACCGGCGCCTCGGGCAGGCCCGAACCGGTGCGCTGCCGCTCGGCGTTGTACATGATGTTGCGGTGGGTGTTGGTGGCGCCCTTGGGGGTGCCGCTGGTGCCGGAGGTGTAGCTGATCAGCGCGATGTCGTCCGGCGCCGGGTCGCGGTCCTCGGGCGCCTGGTGCCCCTGCCGGGCGAGGGCCACCAGGTCGTCGGCGTCGGCGGCCGGTTCCGCGCGTTCGAAGGTCAGCACACGTGCGTCGCCCCGGATCTGGAGGTCCAGCTCGCAGGCGGTGAGCACGGTACGGACCGGTGTGCCGACGGCGGTCCCGCGCAGATAGGCGGCCCAGGCGCGGTCGGCGCACACCAGGGCGCTCACCTCGGCGTCCTTCAGGATGTGGGTGACCTCGCCCGACTTGTACATCGGGTTGACGGGCACCACGGTGGCGCCCGCCTTCCAGGCCCCGAGCAGGGCGATCACGAAGTGCGGGGAGTTCTGGAGCAGGATCGCGACCCGGTCACCGCGTTCGAGGCCGCGGGCGGCGAGGTGCCCGGCGACCGAGTCGGTGAGGGCGTCCAGTTCGGCGTAGGTGATGCGCCCGTCGAAGTAGGCGAGGGCGGTGCGGTCCCCGGGGAGTGTGCGCAGGGCGTGGACCAGGGAGTCGGCGGGGTGGACGGGGGCGCGCTGGGCGTCGCCGAGGAGATCGAGCCAGGGCTTCGCGGCGTAGCGGGACGTGGTCACCGGGCCTCCTCCCACTTCTGCTGGAGATGGTTCATCTGGGTCAGCCAGCGGTCCGGCTCGGCGGCGCGCACCTGGTAGTACTCGGCGACCTCGGGGTGCGGCAGGATCAGGAAGCGGTCCTCGGCGATGCCCGCCATGAGCGCGTCGGCGACCTGTCCGGGCTCGATCGCGGTCGGTACGAGGACCAGTTCACCGGCGCTGCCCGCGGCGGTCAGCATGTCGGTACGCACGCCCTGGGGGCAGATGGCGTGGACCGCGAGGCCGCGGTGGCGGTAGGTCAGCGAGAGCCACTCGGCGAAGGCGTAGGCCCCGTGCTTGGTGACGCTGTAGGGGGCGGCGCCGATCATGGTGAGCAGTCCGGCGGCGGAGACGGTGGAGACGAAGCGTCCCCGGCCGCGCTCCAGCCAGTCGGGCAGCAGGGCCCGGGCGGCGCGGACATGGGCCATGACATTGACGTCCCAGGCCCGCTCCCACACCTCCTCGTCGGCCGCCTCGGTGCCGCCGGAGCCGAGGCCCGCGTTGGCGCAGTAGATGTCGACCGTGCCGCCGAGGGCGTCCCGGGCCTCGGCCACGATCGCGGAGGCGTCGCCGGGGACGGCGTAAGCGCCGATCTCGTCGGCCACGGCCTTCACCCGTTCCGCGTCGATGTCGTTGACGACGATCCGCGCCCCCTCGGCGGCGAACCGGCGGGCCAGGGCGGCCCCGATTCCGCCGCCCGCCCCGGTGACGACCACTCCCGCATCCTGCACGGCTTCCACCATCGGTCTCCTTCGACGCGAAGCGACTCGGCTCTGTAGCAGTCGGCTCTGCTGCGAACTCCAGACTAACCAGTCGGTATGTACCGGGGGAAGGGCCCCCTCCGCCGCGGAAGGCGGGGCGGGACAGCGGGGTCCGCCCCCGGGGGCGGCCGAGCCTATGGTCAAGTCGCGGCGGCGGCAGGACGATGCGGGCACAGTGCATCCGGCCCGACCCGGAAGGGGTCCGTCATGGCGGAACCGGCGATCGGTGTGAGTCCCTACTGGGAGCTGACCTTCGACGCGGACGGCGACCCGGACGGTCCCGAGCGGGACCGGCTGCTGGCGGAGGCGGCCCGGCAGGGGGTGCGGGACCTGCTGGTCTTCGCGCACGGCTGGAACAACGAGCGCTCCGGCGCGACCCGGCTCTACGGCCGCTTCTTCGCGCCGGTGCCCGCGCTGGCCCCGAAGGCCCGCCTCGGCTATGTGGGCGTGATCTGGCCGTCGATGATGTTCGCGGACGAGCCGGTCCCCGACTTCCCCGCGTCGCCCGCGGCGGCCCCTGCCCCGCCCGCGCGGCCGGGCCTGGACGACGGCAGCCGACAGGCGCTGCTGACGGTCTTCCCCGGCCGCGCGGCCGAGGTCGCGGGGCTGGCCCGGCTGCTGGAGCAACGCCCCGACGGCGCCGACGCGCTCGCGGAGTTCGGGCGGCTGCTGCGGCAGCTGGTGGCCGGGGATCCGCAGGGCCCGCAGGCCACGGGCGGCGCGGACACCACTCCCGGGGCGGCGCCCGGCAGCGGCCCCGAGCTGCTGTACGGGGACATCACCGAGGTGTGCGGGGAGTTCGCCCGGGCGCTGGAGCAGACGGAGTCGGCCGCGGCGGATGGCACGGAAGGCTTCTCGCTCACGCCCAAGGGGCTCTGGGACGGGGCCCTGGAGGTGCTGCGGCAGGCCACGTACTACGCGATGAAAGGGCGGGCGGGCACCGTCGGGGAGAAGGGGCTCGGGCCGCTGCTCGGACGGCTGGCGCGGACGGCTCCGGGAGTGCGGGTGCATCTCGTCGGCCACAGCTTCGGCGGACGGCTGGTCTCCTTCGCGCTGCGCGGGCTGCCGGACGGCGTCCGCACGGTGAAGTCCCTGACCCTGCTCCAGGGCGCCTTCTCCCACTACGCCTTCGCGGCCCGGGTGCCCGAGGACCCGGCCGCCGCCGGTGTCCTGCGCGGATACCAGGACCGGGTGGACGGGCCGCTGGTGTGCTGCCACTCCCGCTTCGACTCGGCGCTCGGCACGATGTATCCGCTGGCCTCGCGGATGGCCGGGGACGACCGCTCGCTGGCGGGGCTCCCGGCGGAGGACTTCGACATCGGCCGGCTGCTGGGGCCGCGCTGGGGCGCGCTGGGCCACGACGGCGTCCAGGGGGTGGACGGCACCCGGAGTCTTGCGCTCGCCGACGCCCTGCGGGGCCTGCCCACGGCGGGCCCGGTGAACGTGGACGTGTCCGCCGTGGTCCGCCACGGCGGACCGCCCTCCGGCGCGCACAGCGACATCGTGCACCCGGAACTGGCCCGGGTGGTGCTGGCGGCGGGCCGCGTGGTCTGAACCGGCCCGGGTGGTACCGGCGGCGGGCCGGGAGTCCGGTCCGCCGCCGTCCCGCGCCTACCGGTGCGAGGTGTACTCCACCACCTGCTGGAACGTCGGCCGGTTCTGCCAGCCGATCCGGCCGTGCTTGATACCGCCCAGCGGCCGCTGGACGATCGAGTCGGCGCACCACTGGTCACCGGCCGAGCACTGGTCGTCGCCGGGGTACACCTGGGCCGCGGTCATGCCCGCGGCCTGCTTGAGGGTGCCGAGCAGGGCGTCCCGGCAGGCGCCCAGGTCTCCGCCGCCGCAGTACTTCTGCGCCAGCGGGCCCTGCACCGGCTGCCCCAGCACCGCTCGGATGTCCTTGTCGACATAGCTCCACCAGCCGTACTGGAAGGAGCTTCCGGCGTGTGCGCCGGTCGGGCCGTGCGCGGCCGACGGCGACTCGTCGACCGGCAGGTTGGCGGCGAGGGCCGTGTACAGGTCGCTGCCGAGGCCGGGCTCGAACTCGGCCTTCACCAGCAGCGGCCACCAGGCGTCCAGGATGCGGATGGCGTCGGAGTCGGCGTAGGTGTGGGAACCGGCCGAGGTCTCCGTGCGCCGGGCGCCCGCCGACACCCAGGCCGACAGCTTGCTCACCGCCGCCGCTTCGGTGGGGTCGGTGACCGCCGAACTGCCGATGACCTTCAGCAGCTTCGGCAGTACGTCCTCCGCCCGCAGGTCGGCCAGCGCCGCGTCCGCCATGGCCTTGGTCAGCGCCGAGCGGGTCACCCCGCCCGCGGCCACCAGTTTCTTCACCCGGTCCTCCAGCAGATTGCCGCGGTGGACCGAGCCCTCGCCCCAGGGAGCGGAGGTGTAGTCCGCGGCCTGCTTGTTGTTCCAGGAGATGTAGTAGTCCTGGTCGAGGGAGTTGGGGTGCCGGGACGGGGGTGTGTAGTCGGCGGTGTTGACCGCCGGGTCCCAGTCGCGCCACTCGTAGGCGGGCTGCGCCCACACCGGGAACTCGGCGTCCACTCCGTCGGCGCGCACCGGGTTGTCGCCGCTGTTGTAGTACGCGGTGTGCCGGGAGTCGGCGTAGAACCAGTTGAAGGTGTAGTTGATGTGCTGCACCGCGCTCTCGAAGTCCTGCGGGCCCTTGACGTAGCCGGGGTCGTTCAGCATCTGGAAGCCGATGATCGAGTCGGCCTCGTGCAGATACGACGAGCGCAGGGTGGTGTAGGCGACCTTCTTGCCGCCGACGGTCGCGCGGTACTCGACGGGGCCGTACTTGGTCCGCCAGACCCGCATCGTGTAGGAGCCCGCCGCGGTCCCGTCGGCGAGCGTCGGGGACCAGGCGTTCTTCTGCTCGATCTTGTCCATGGCGGTGCAGGTGCCGTGGTACAGGTAGTGGTAGTCGTCCTGGCACAGTTCGACGGCGTAGGTGTCGATGATGTCCTGGCCGGAGGTCGTGGCGCTCCACGAGTAGTCCTGGCCGCGGCCCAGTTCGACGTACATGCCGAGGCCCGCGAAGGACGCGCCCCGGGCGCTGATGCCCGGGCCCTGGATCTCCTGGAGCATGAGCAGCTGTGGCGCGAAGTAGCCGGTCTGCGGGCCGAAGACGGCGATCGGGTGGCCGCTCGCGGTGTACTTGCCGCTGACCACCAGGGCGTTGGACATGCCGCGCCGGGCGGAGGTGAGGGCCGTGTCCGCCGCGGACGTGGAGGCGCGGGTGGAGCTCGACGCGCTCGCGCTGCCGGTGCGGTCGTAGACCAGCGGTTCCGCCGTCACCGAGCCGGGGTCGGGCAGCGCCTCGCCCTTGGGGCTGTCGGGTCTGGTCGCGTAGGGGAAGCTCTCGCCGTTGTGGACCGTGAGCACGGCCTCGGGGTCGTTGCGCTCGCGGAAGGACTCCCAGACCTTGGTGCCCTCGGCCACGCCGTACTT
Source organism: Streptomyces sp. NPDC052040 (assembly GCF_044548405.1). NCBI lineage: Bacteria > Bacillati > Actinomycetota > Actinomycetes > Kitasatosporales > Streptomycetaceae > Streptomyces > Streptomyces sp. NPDC052040. Next base: position 340,021 of record NZ_JBIUBV010000004.1, read on the forward strand.
GTCCTGGGCGGCGAGCAGCGAGATGGCGTTGTTGACCTCACCGCCGCCGCCGGAGCCGAACAGCGCGCCGATGACGGAGGCGAGCGCGACCATGTCGGTCACCTTGAAGTGTTCGATGGTCCCGGAGTTGGTGATGGGGTCCTTGTGGCCGGTGAGGTCGTACTCGCCGGGGAAGTAGCGGCCGGAGTCGGAGGCGTCGATGTAGGCGTTGATGCCGGAGATGTAGGCGTTGACGTCGTCGAGGGCCTGCTTGCCGCGGTCCCCGGCGTTCGCCACCGCCCGGTCGATCTGGGCCTGGAGGTCGGCCTCGGTGTAGGGGGCGTTGCGCCAGAACTGCTGCTCAAGGCCCTGGTTGGCGGCGGCGCCGCCGGCGAAGGAGGTCAGCTGGCCGCGTCCGACGTGCCGGAAGACGTCCATCAGCCACAGCCGGTCCTCGGCCGCCGCGTATCCGGCGCCGTACTCGGTGCCATAGCGGGTGGTGCCGGTGATGTGCGGGACGCCCGTCTTCTTGTCGCGGACGATGGTCACGTCGCCGCGGCCGCCGGGCTTCTCGGTGGAGGCGACCTGGTCGGAGGGGACGCCGAAGGAGGCGTCGTTGAAGAAGGTGTTGATCTTCGCGTCGGTGAGTCCTGCGTAGCCCGAGGCCAGGTTGGCGTAGGGGCCGAGCTGGTCCTCCGCGTGGCCGGGCTGGGTGCCGAAGGCCTGGTTGAGGAGGATCTGGGCGAGGGTGGCGTTGCCGTTCTCGCCGGGCGGCAGGATGTCCGAACACTGGCCGCCGCAGTAGTCGTTGGGGGCAGCGGCGGGGGCCGCCGCGGGGGTGCCGGAGGCGGCCGTCGCCGAGATTGGCGACAAAAGACCGCCCACGAGGAGGCATATCGAAGCGGTCTTGAGGAACTTCGGGTATCTACGAGGAGTTCTCAGTCTGTCGAGGATGTTGCGTGGGGTGCTCTGTGGCATGGCAGCTCCTCCCGACGGAGTGGGGGCGGCCGGACGTTACCGCCGGTATCCCGGCGATTGAAGATGAACATGCGTCAACTTTCAATCGCTCGAACGAAACAACGCGGGGAGGTCTTCGACGAAGGATGGAGCCGAATTGCTTGTCGATACGTCTATTCGGCGACGTCCGTACGACGACGCCGAGGTAACCGAAGTACAGCTGCTGGTGTGACGGAGGTGCAGGGCGATGGCCGGTTTCCGGAGTCTGGCGAGACAGGTACGAGATCCGAGGTGCGATCTGGCACTGCGGCGCTATTCACTGCGCAAGTGCCTGGAGAAGTTCGCCCCTTACGGGCATCGGGCGACCTGGGACCATCTGTGCTCCCGGGCCGCCTTCGGCCCCGAGGACCGCTCCCCCGATCCGGTGCGGCTCGTGGCCGCACTGGTGGAGCTGGAGGAGGCCCGTTCCGTCTGGCTCACCTATGAGGCCGATTTCACCGAGCGCCGCAGGAAGGAGAAGCACGACGGACTGCGCCGGCCGGGCAGTGTGGACGACTGGCACCGGCTGACCTGGGGCGGCTTCGGCGTCGCCTGGTGCGACGACCCGGAGGTCCATCCGCATGAGCCGCTGGCCGAGGTGCTGCGGCGGCTCATCGCCGCGCTGGAGCGCGAGCCGGGCACGGCCTGCCCGGTGTGCACCGGGGAGCGGCTGCTGTGGAGGTACGACCTGGCGCACGAGCCGTCGTCGGGTCCGGTCTGCACGGACTGCGGCATCGTGGTCCCGGAACCCGTGCTGACCTCAGGGGCCCTGGCGGACGCCAGGCGCACCCGGATGCTCGTATCGGCGTGACGGCCACGCCGAGGGTCTTTCGTCCGGATCGGGCCGAGCCCGGCGTGACCCACACGAGAGGCCCCGAGGCGCGGGGGTGCGCCGGGGATGTCGCACCCCCCCCGTGGGCGGCCTGCGGTGCGGGCTGTCCACACCCGGGCGTCCGCACCCCCCTCAGGGCCGGTCCGTTGACAGAGCCCCGACTCCCGACCATGCTAAGCAGTTGCTTAGGCATACCGATGCATCACGCGAGAGGCCGGGACCATGGCAGAGCCGAGGACCTTCCCATCCGTCGACGCCCTGAAAGCTGCGGTGGGCGAGCAGTTGGGCCACACCGACTGGCTGGAAATCGACCAGAAGCGGATCGATCTGTTCGCGGAGGCCACCGGCGACCACCAGTGGATCCATGTCGACCCCGAGAAGGCGGCCTCGGGCCCCTTCGGCACGACCATCGCCCACGGCTATCTCACCCTGTCCCTGCTGCCGCTCTTCGCGCCGCAGCTGATCCAGGTCGAGGGCGTGCGGATGGGCGTCAACTACGGGACGAACAAGGTCCGTTTCCCCGCCCCCGTACCGGTCGGCTCCCGGGTGCGCGCCACCGCGGTGATCACCGGCGTCGAGGACGTCCGGGACGGGGTCCAGGTGACCGTCGCCTTCACCGTGGAGCGCGAGGGCGGCGAGAAGCCGGTCTGCGTGGCCGAGTCGGTCTCCCGCTACTACCTCTGAGCCTTCCGCGACCGGCTCAGGGCCGCGCCCCGACCATCCGCAGCACGAGGTCGGCGTAGAGCGCGCCGACCTCGTCGGGGGTGCGGGGGCCGTCGAGGCTGAACCAGCGGGCCACGTCGATGCACAAGGAGAGCACCGCCAGCGTGGTGCCCCGCACGTCCGGCACGTCGAACTCGCCGGTGGCCACGCCGTCCTCGATGACCCCGCGCACCTCGGCGTCGACCTTGCGGCGCAGGGCGAGGATCTCGGCGCGGGCGTCCGGGCCCAGCGAGTCCAGCTCGTACTGCACCACCCGGGCGGTGGTGCGCCCCCCGGCGTGCCAGCGGACGAAGGAGCTGACGGCGTCGGCGAGGCGCTCGGTCGCCGTGCCCTCGCGCCGGGCCGCGGTCCGCAGGATCTCCAGGGCCTTCTCGTGCCCGATCCGGCTGATGCGGTGGAGCAGCTCTTCCTTGGTCTTGTAGTGGATGTAGAGCGCGGCGGGGCTCATGCCCGCGCGGCCCGCGATGTCACGAGTGGTCGTCGCGTGGTAGCCGCGCTCGGCGAAGGCCTCCACCGCGGCCACGAGAAGCCGCCGGGCCGCGTCCGGGGTGACCTCGGCCCACGGCTGCGCCTCGCCGCCGTCCGTCTCCTCCGCCGTTGTCATCGCCCTCTTGCCCCTCTCACCAGACCGGGGCAACACTTTACCGCCGACGGTGAGCGAGCGCTTAGCCTGCCTGCTCCGCGGGGACGGGGCCGGGCGTGCGGCCGCCCCGCCGCGCCGCGCCCCTCAGAACGCCGAAACCCCCGTGAGCGCGCGTCCGATCACCAGTTTCTGGATCTGGCTGGTGCCCTCGTAGAGGGTCATCACCCGGGCGTCGCGCAGGAGTTTGCCCACCGGGTACTCGTCGATGTAGCCATAGCCGCCGAAGACCTGGAGGGCGTTGCCTGCGGCCCGGACGGCGGCCTCGGAGGCGTAGAGCTTGGCCTTGGAGGACTCGACGGCGAAGGGCTGCCCGCGGTCGATCAGATCGGCGACCCGCCAGGTCAGCAGGCGTGCCGCGTCCACGTCGACGGCGATGTCGCTCAGGAGCTCCTGGACCAGCTGGTGGCGGGCGATGGGGCCGCCGAACTGCTCCCGCTCCCCCGCGTACCGCACGGCCGCGTCCAGGGCGGCCCGGGCGATGCCGACACAGCCCGCGGCGACCGACATACGGCCCTTGGCGAGCGCGGACATGGCGACGGTGAAGCCCTTGCCCTCGGGGCCGAGCATCGCGGAGGCCGGCACCCGTACGTCCTCGAAGACCAGCTCGGCGGTGGCCTGGCCGCGCAGGCCCAGCTTGCCGTGGACCGGGCGCCGGGTGAGGCCGGGGCTGTCGGTCGGCACCAGGAAGGCGGAGATGCCCCGGTGGCCGGGGGCGTCCGTGGAGCGGGCGAACAGCAGCACGACATCGGCCCAGGTGCCGTTGGTGATGAACATCTTGGTGCCGTTGACGACATAGTCGCCGCCGTCGCGCACCGCCCGGGTGGTCAGACGGCCCGCGTCGGAGCCGGTGCCCGGCTCGGTCAGGCCGAAGCAGCCGAGGTACGCACCGGAGGTGAGGCCCGGCAGCCACCGGCGCTTCTGCTCCTCGCTGCCCCAGGCGGCGACCGACTTGGCGACCAGGCCGAGGGAGACCGAGACGATCCCGCGCACGGAGGAGTCGCCGCGGCCCAGTTCCTCGGTCACCAGGCAGTACGCGAGGTGGTCGCCGCCCGAGCCGCCGTACGCCTCGTCGATGGTGAGCCCGAGGAAGCCGACCTCGCCCAGCTTGCCGACGATGGACCGGTCGACCTCTTCGGCCCGGTCCCAGGTGGCGGCGTACGGGGTGACCTCGCGGGCCACGAAGTCCTCGGCCAGCCGCTGCACGGCCGACTGCTCCTCGCTCAGCTCCAGGTTCACGACGCGTCACCCCAAGGGAAGGTCCGAGGCCCTTAAATTAGCGCTGCTAGTTTAAAGGCGCAGCCCTACTATGTGCGCCATGGCCCGACCGCGCAAGCCCCTGCTGAGCACCGACCGCATCGTCGCCACGGCGAGGGCGCTGGTGGACGCGGAGGGGCTCGCGGCCGTCTCCACCCGCCGCCTCGCCGCGGAACTCGGGGTGAGCGGCCCCTCCCTCTACAACCACTTCCCCACCAAGGACCAGATCCTGGAGGCGGTGGCGGACTCGGTGAGCGCCCAGGTCGACCTGTCGATGTTCGAGGACGGCCGGCCCTGGCGGCGGGCGCTGCACGACTGGGCGGTCTCCTACCGGGCCGCCCTGCGCGAGCATCCGAACATCGTGCCGGTGCTGGCGCGCGGCCCCGGCCGCCGCCCGGCCGCGCTGCGGCTCGCGGACGCGGTCTACGGGGCCATGGTGGACGCGGGCTGGCCGCCCGCGCAGGCGACCTCCATCGGGGCGCTGATGCGCTACTTCGTCATGGGCTCCGCGCTCGGCTCCTTCGCGGGCGGCTTCGTGGACGACGCCGCGGCGTACGACCCCGCCGACTATCCGCACCTCGGCCAGGCCCACCGCCTCGCCGAGCGGCAGGAGAAGATCGACGAACGGGCCTTCGAGACCGGACTCTCGGCCCTGCTGGACGGACTGGAGGGCCAGTACCGCCACCTCGGCCGGGCCCGGCGCACGAGCCCCCGGGGCACCGCCTAGAAGCGGCGCACGAGCCCCCGGGGCACCGCCTGGAACCGGCGCATGAGCCCCCGGGCGCCACCGCGAAGCAGCGCGCGCTCGGGCACACTGCCCCGGAGCAGGCGCACGCACCGGAACACCGCCCGGCGCAAGCACGCCCCCGCGGGCGTCGCCTAGAACACCACCAGTGCCCGTCCGCCGCGCCCCGCGAGCATGTTCTCGAAGGCTCCCGGGATCCCCTCCAGGGTGATGTGCTCCGTCACCAGGGCGCCCAGGTCCAGGCGGCCCGCCCGTACATGACCGGCCAGGACCGGCAGATCCTCGGCCGGGTCGGCGTTGCCGTAGACGCAGCCCGCCAGGGTGCGGCCCCAGTGGAAGATCTCCAGGGCGTTGAAGGTGACCCGCTGGTCCTTGCCGCCGATGCCGACGACCGTGGTGCGGCCGCCGCGGCGGGTGGACTCCCAGGCGGCGCGGATGGTGACCGCGCGGCCCACGCACTCCACGGCCGCGTCGACGCCCTGCTTGTCCGTGAGGACGCGGATCTCGCGGGGGGTGGTGTCGGAGGCGATCAGATAGTCGGTGGCGCCCGCCCGCCGGGCCAGCTCCTCCTTGGCGGGGGACACGTCCACCGCGACGATCCGCTCCGCGCCCGCGATCCGCGCCGCCTGGAGGGCCGCAAGCCCCACCCCGCCGACACCGAACACCGCCACCGTCTCCCCCGGCCGCACCCGGGCAGCGTGGTGCACGGCCCCGTAGCCGGTCAGCACTGCACAGCCCAGCAGGGCCGCGTCGGCCAGCGGTACCCCGTCCGGCGCGGGCAGCACACAGGACGCCGCCACTACCGTCTCCTCGGCGAACGCGGCCACATTGAGCCCCGGGTGCAGATCACTGCCGTCGTCCGCGCGGCGGGCGTGGAGGTCGCCCGAGCCGGTCAGCGCGTGCGCGCACAGCCACACCTCGCCCCGCGCACAGGCGGGGCAACCGCCGCAGGAGGGCGCCCAGTTGAGGACGACACCGTCGCCCGGGGCGACATGGGTGACGCCCTCCCCCACGGACACCACCGTCCCCGCGCCCTCATGGCCGAGGACCGCGGGCACCGGCACCCGCATGGTGCCGTCGGCCAGGGACAGATCGGAGTGGCACACCCCGGCGGCGGCCAGCCGGACACGGACCCGCCCGGGACCCGGTTCCGGCAGCTCGATGCCGGTGATCTCCAGTGGTGCGCCGACGGCGGACAGGACAGCGGCACGGACCATCTCGCTCAGCCTTCCCGGAACTGGAGGGACTTGGTCTGGAGGTACTCGGTGAGCCCGTGGACGCCGAGTTCGCGGCCCACGCCGGACTGCTTCCAGCCGCCGAAGGGGGCGAGGGGGTTGAAGCGGCCGCCGTTGATGTCCACCTGGCCCGTCTCCAGCCCGCGCGCGAACGCGGCCGCCTCGGCGTCGTCGCCCGCCCAGACGGCCCCGGCGAGTCCGTAGACCGTGCCGTTGGCGATCCGCAGGGCGTCCCGCTCGTCCTCGTAGCGGAGGATCGACAGCACCGGGCCGAAGATCTCCTCCTGGGCGATGGCCATCTCCGGGGCGACCTCGGCGAAGACGGTCGGCCGTACGTAGTAGCCGCGCTCCCGGGGGGCGTCGGGGCCGCCCGCGACCAGGCGCGCGCCCTCCGCCACGCCCCGCTCGACATGGCCGCGCACCCGGTCCCGCTGGGCGGCGCTGACCAGGGGGCCGATGCGGTCGCCGTACTTGTCCGCGGCCGCTGCGGCCAGACCGACGGCCTCCTCGTACTGGTCCCGGTGGACCAGCATCCGGGTCCAGGCGCTGCATGTCTGGCCGGAGTTGGCCATGACGTTGGCGACGCCGACATTGACCGCCCGGGCGAGGTCCGCGCTCGGCAGGATGACGTTGGCCGACTTGCCGCCCAGCTCCAGGGCGGCCTTCTTCACGGCCGCGCCCGCGATGGCGCCGATCCGGCGGCCGACCACCGTGGACCCGGTGAAGGAGACCAGGTCGACGCCCCGGTGTTCGACCAGCGCGTGGCCCGCGACCGGTCCGAGACCGGTGACCAGCCCGAACACCCCGGCCGGTAGGCCCGCCTCGTGCACTGCCTCGGCGAAGAGCCGGGCGGTCAGCGGGGTGTCCTCGGCGGGCTTGAGGACGACGGTGCAGCCCGCCGCGAGCGCGGGGGCGACCTTGGCGACGATCTGGTGGAGGGGATAGTTCCAGGGGGTGATGGCACCGACGACACCGACCGGCTCGTGGTGGACGGTGGAGTTGCCGATGCGCTCCTCGAAGGCGTGGGCTGCGGCCAGTTCGGCGTAGGAGCCCGCGACCGCGATCGGCAGTCCCGTCTGCACGGTCCGGGCGTACGCGGGCGGGGAGCCCTGCTCCGCGGTGATGGTGTCGGCGAACTCCTCCTGGCGTGCCACGAGCACGTCCCGCAGAGCGGCGAGGTGCTCGGCGCGCCGGGCGGGCGGGGTGGCGGCCCAGGCCGGAAGGGCGCGCCGGGCGGCCCGTACGGCGATGTCGACGTCCTCGGCGGTCCCGGCCGGGACGCGGCCGATGACCTGCTCGTCGGCCGGATTGACGACATCGGTGGTGCCGGGTCCCGAGGCGGGGCGCCAACCGCCCTCGATATACATGCCGTCATGGGCCTTCATCGTCGTCCTTCCGGCGGGGCTGCCACAGACGGCTCCAAACTAGCGGCGTTAGTTTTCCGGCGCCAGGCTTCGGCGGGAACGGACGCTGGCCCCGCCGAAGCCCGCCCGCCTCAGTCCAACACCCGCTCCAGATAGGCCCGCAGCAGCGCCCGCGCCTCCGCGATGATCCCCGCGTCGCCCTCGGGGTCCACCCGGAAGGCCAGGTGCACCAGGGTGTCGGCGGTCTCCACCGCGACCAGGACCACCCGCCGCAAGCCTTCGTCCGGCTCCCGGCCGAGGTGGTCCGGCAGCAGGGCGGACAGCCGGTCGGCGACCCGGTGGTTGGGCTCGGTGCAGCGCGCGCCGACCGGGATCTGGTTGCCGAAGTCGACGAGCGAGAAGCCGGGCGCGGTGCGCTTCATGTCCAGGTACTCGTCGAGCACCGCGTCCATGGCGGCGCGCCAGCCGCCCGCGCCGCCCGCCTCCGCAAGCCGACGCGCGACGCGCTCGGAGAAGCGTTCGAGGTTGCGTTCGGCGAGGGCGTCGGCCATCGCCCGTTTGTTGCCGAAGAAGCGGTACACCGAGCCGATGGGCACACCCGCGCGCTGGGCCACGGCCCGGGTGCTGAGGGCGTCGTAGCCGACCTCGTCGAGCAGTTCGGCGCAGGCGTCGAGGATCCTGGTCAGTCGTTCCGCGCTACGGCGCTGTACGGGCGCGCGGCGCAGCGATGTCGCGTGGGGCACGGGTTTCATGATGCCTCTCCGCCGGGGGACGGTGAACCTCGTGCACCTGTACGGATTTCGACGCGCCCCGCACTCAGGACCCCCTCACGGGCGGGGAGACCGCGCACCCGCTCCCTGCTCCCCCTCGCGCACCGCGCCCCCCTCTTGCGCACCCGCCTCCCTAATCCTACGGTGATGCATAGGAATCAGTGACGAGGGAGCGGCGATGAGCGGGGACGCGAGGAAGATCGCGGAGGGGCTGTCCTATCTCTCCGGTTTCGGCAACGAGCACAGCTCGGAGGCGGTGCCCGGCGCACTGCCCGAGGGCCGCAACTCCCCGCAGCGCGCCCCCCTCGGGCTCTATGCGGAGCAGCTGAGCGGTACGGCGTTCACCGAGCCGAGGGCGCACAACCGCCGCTCGTGGCTGTACCGGGTGCGGCCCTCCGCCGCCCACCCGTCGTTCACCCGCGCCGACAACGGCGCCCTGCGCTCGGCGCCCTTCACCGAGACCGTGCCCGACCCCAACCGGCTGCGCTGGAGCCCACTGCCCGAGCCCGCGGCGGGCACGGACTTCCTCGCCGGTCTGTGGACCCTCGGCGGCAACGGCGACGCCACCCAGCGCACCGGCATGGCCGTCCACCTCTACCACGCCAACGCCTCCATGGAGCGGGTCTTCAGCGACGCCGACGGCGAACTGCTGATCGTGCCGGAGCGCGGCGGGCTGCTGCTGCACACGGAGTTCGGCATGCTGCGGGTGGAGCCCGCCGAGGTGGCCCTGATCCCGCGCGGTGTCCGCTTCCGGGTGGAGCTGCTCGACGACGGCGACGGGCGGGCGCCGGGCGCCCGCGGCTATGTGTGCGAGAACTACGGCGCCCCCTTCCGGCTGCCCGACCTCGGCCCGATCGGCGCCAACGGCCTGGCCAACGCACGCGACTTCCGGGCGCCGGTCGCCGCGTACGAGGACGTCGAGGGCCCGGTCGAGGTGGTCAACAAGTTCTGCGGCAACCTCTGGACGGCCGTCTACGACCACTCGCCGCTCGATGTGGTCGCCTGGCACGGCAACCATGTGCCCTACGTCTACGACCTCCGCCGCTTCAATGTGATCGGCACCATCAGCTACGACCACCCCGACCCCTCGATCTTCACGGTGCTGACCTCGCCGAGCGACACCCCCGGTCTGGCGGGCGTCGACTTCGTGGTCTTCGCGCCGCGCTGGCTGGTGGGCGAGAACACCTTCCGGCCGCCGTACTTCCACCGGAATGTGATGAGCGAGTACATGGGGCTGGTGGAGGGCGCCTACGACGCCAAGGCGGAGGGCTTCGTACCGGGCGGCGGCTCGCTGCACAACATGATGTCGGCGCACGGACCCGACCGGGAGACCTTCGAGAAGGCGAGCGCGGCCGAGCTGCGGCCGCACAAGGTCGACGACGGTCTGGCCTTCATGTTCGAGACCCGCTGGCCGCTGACCCTCACCCCGCACGCGGCCCACGCCGAGCACCTCCAGCAGGGGTACGACGACGTCTGGCAGGGCATGGAGCGCCACTACCGCCCGGAGCACCGGCCCTCGCCGAACGGTGCGGACGGCGCGTGACCTCCTTCGCCCCCGACTCGGTCGTCCTGAACCGCAAACTGCCGCTCTGGTACCAGGTGTCGCAGTCGCTGCGCGCCTCGATACTCGGGCGCTCGCCCCAGGACCCGCTGCGGCTGCCCACCGAGGAGCAGCTGGCCGGGCACTACGGGGTGAGCGTGCTGACCATGCGGCAGGCGCTGAAGGAGCTGGAGGACGAGGGGCTGATCAGCCGCCACCGCAGACGCGGCACCTTCATCGAGCCCAGCGCCCGCCGGGGCACACCCGTGCGGCTGCTGGGCTCGGTGGACGCGATCGTGGCGCAGCAGTCCGGGATGCGGACCGAACTGCTGGACCGGGGCACGGGACCGGTGCCGGCCGGGCTGGCCGAGCACTTCCCGGATCTCACCGAGGTGGCGACCTACCACCGGCTGCGCGGCGACGAGAAGACCGGCGAGCCGACCAACCATGCGCGCAACTACGTCCGTCCGGAGCTGGCGCGGCGCATCGACCCCGAGGACCTGGTGCGCTGGCCGATGACCAAGGTGCTGCGGGACGTGGTTGGCGCGGACATCGGCCGCATCACGGACACGGTCGAGGCGCGTCTCGCGGACCCGGAGACGGCCCGGCTGCTGAACGTCCCGCTGCTCAGCCCGATCCTGCACTACACGGGCGTCACCTACGACGGCTGCGGGCGGGTGCTGGACGTGGCGGTGATCCACTACCGGGGGGACCGCTTCTCCTTCACGGTGACCCTTGAGGCCACCTGAGGCCGTCGTACGATGCCGGGCGTGACGCTCGACGACGCTCCGCTGCTCGCGGACCTCATGCCGTGGTCCGTCGCACCGCTGCGGCCGGGCCGCGCCTGGCCGCTGGCACCCGACGCGGCCTGCCTCACGGCGCGGTGGGACGCCCTGCTGACGGCCGAAGGACCCGACCGGGAGGCGCTGTTCGAGCCGACGCGCTCCCGTACCCTGCACTCCGCGGTCGCCCAACTGCCGGGCCGGAGAGGCGGCACCGAGAAGCTGGTCCGTGCCGTCGGCCCCTGCCCGGAGCCGGTCCGTGTGCTCGCGGGCCCCTTCGACGAGCAGTGGCTGATCCCCGACCACCGGCTCCTCGACACGGCCCGCCCCGAGCTGTGGCGGGTCGCGGACGGGCACCAGGTGTTCGCGGTGGAGACGGCGGCGGAGCCGGGCGGGCCGGCCCTGCTCGCGACCTCCCTGCCGCCGCTGCTGCGCACCGGGCGCGTCCGCCCGCTGTACCGCCGCCCGGGCGGCAGCGAACCGAACCTGGCGCCCGGCCTGCTGGAGCAGCTGACCGCACGGCTGGGCCTGAGGCCCTCCCCGCCGGACGTGCTCGCCTGGATCACGGCGGCGGCGCGGCCAGGCCCGGCCGGACTCGCCGTTCCCCTCACCGGGAGCCCCGAGCACTGGTCCCACGGGGTGGAACTGGGCCGCCGGGCGCTGTGGCTGATGCGCCGCGACGGGGAGCGCCCCAAGCTGCCGGGCGGCCGTCGCCCCTACGTCCGCTCCCCGCTGCCCTCCCGCCCCCTGACCCTGCGCTACGACCCCGCCGAGGAGACCCTCCATCTCGACGAGGGCCGTATCTCGCCGGTCCCTGCCGGGGCCTGGGAGTTCGAGGCGGGCGGGGTCCGGGTGCTGGAGCAGTGGTTCGCGGCCCGGATCGCGCCGGGGCAGCCCGGCACCCTGACGGCGATCCGCCCCGCGGGGTGGCCCCAGGCATGGACCTCGGAGCTGCTGGAGCTGATCACAGTGCTGGCCCTCCTCGCTGAACATCGGCCGCGGTATGGGGAGTTGGAACCCGCCGAGCCGCTCACCGCGGAAGAGCTGCGCACGGCGGGCGTACTGCCGGTCCCGGCGGCGGCCCGCCGCCCGGCCTCCGTGCTCGACCACCACGAGGAGGGCCCCGAGGGGCAGTTCGCACTCCTCTGAAGCCCGGCTCCCGGCTCGGCTCCCGACCTCGCTCCCAGCCTGACTCCGGGCCCGACTCCCGGCCCGCCCCCCGGACCCGCTCCCGACCCGGCTACACGCCCGGGCTCTTGGGTTCGAAGGCGTCGAGCACGCGTTCCACGATCCGTTGGAACACCGCGTCCAGGTCCACGGGCCCGGCGGCCTCCGTCAGGGCCGCCGCCAGCCGCGGATAGGACCCGGTCGCGAGCTGCCCGCCGAGATAGGCCATCCGCGCCTGCTGCTCCTGCTCCGCGGACCAGGGCAGGGTGCGGGCGCGCTCCGCGGTGGCCAGTTCGTTGGAGACGGCCGTCGTCACCACGCCGTTGACCATGGCGATGAGTTCCAGCTTCGCGCCCGCGGACGCCGTCAGCGGCTCCAGGCAGGACAGGCAGTGTTCGAGATAGCGCAGCGCCGTGGGGCTGAAGCCGTAGTGGCCGGAGATCATGCGCGGCAGCCAGGGGTGACGGTGCATGAGGTCCCGGGTCTGGTGGGCCATGCGCAGCATGTCCGCACGCCAGTCCCCCACGGGCTCCCACAGCTCGTGCTCACCGCCCACGACGTCCATCATCAGCTCGTACAGGTCCTCCTTGCGGGGGACGTAGTTGTACAGCGACATGGTGCCGCAGCCCAGCTCGGCCGCCACGCGCCGCATGGAGACGGCGTCCAGCCCCTCGGCGTCCGCGATGCGCACCGCGGCGGCCGCGATGTCGGCGCGGGTGTACGCGGGCCTGGGGCCGCGGCCCGTGCGCTCGGGGCGCGCCCAGATCACATGGGGTCCGGCCGCTCGGCCCGTCATCCGTCATCACCTCGCCCACCATCGTAGTTACGTACACCGTACGTAGTGCGCTATGGTCGGCTCATGGCAACTACGTACGCTGTACTTAGTGAAGGTCTGGAGAAGCGATTCGGCGATGCGCACGCCCTGCGGGGCCTGGATCTCGCGGTCGCCCGGGGAACCGTCTGCGCGGTGCTCGGCCCGAACGGGGCGGGCAAGACCACGACCCTGCGGGTGCTGACCACCCTGCTGCGCCCGGACGCGGGGTCGGCACGGGTGGCGGGCCACGACCTGCTGCGGGAGCCCGCGGCGGTGCGCCGCAGGATCGGGGTGACCGGGCAGGAGACCTCGGTCGACGGGGATCTCACCGGGCGGCAGAACCTGCGGCTGTTCGCCCGGCTGCACCGGGTGCGGGACGCGGCGGCGCGGGCCGACGCACTGCTGGAGCGCTTCGGCCTGGCCGAGGCCGCCGACCGGGCCGCGGCCGCGTACTCCGGCGGGATGCGGCGGCGGCTGGACCTCGCGGCCGGTCTGGTGCGCAGGCCCGAGGTGCTCTTCCTGGACGAGCCCACCACGGGCCTCGACCCGGTCGGCCGGGGCCTGATCCAGGACGCGGTGCGCGACCTCACCGCCGAGGGCACCACCGTCGTACTGACCACGCAGTACCTGGAGGAGGCCGACCAGCTCGCGGACACGGTCGTCCTGGTGGAGCGCGGACGGGCGGCGCACACCGGCTCGCCCTCCGAACTCAAGGCGCTCATCGGGGCGTACGCGGAGGTCGTCGTCGCCGAGGCGGACGCCCTGCTGCGGGCGGCGGGCGTGCTGGACCGGCTGACCGGCGCCGAGCCCTCGCTCGACCACGGCCGCAACGCCGTCGGCGCGCTCACCCGGGACCCCACCCTCACCCTGCCGCGCCTGGTGCGCGAACTCGACACGGCGGGGGTGCCGTTGCTTGACGCGAGCATCCGGCCGCCGACCCTGGACGACGTCTTCCTCCGCCTGACGGGCAGTACGGAGCGTGTGGCATGAGCGCCCTGGCGTACGACGGCACCGCGATGCTGGGCCGGCATCTGCGGCGGATCCGCAACAACCCGGGCCTGGTGGTCCTCACCCAGACCATGCCCCTCACCATGCTGCTGTTCTTCGGCTATGTCTTCGGCAGCGCGGTCGCGATGCCCGGGCAGCAGTACCGCTCCTTTCTGCTGCCGGGGCTGCTGGCGGCCACGGCCGCGGGCGGGCTGACCACCGGGATGCTCCAGACCGCCCAGGACATCCACCGGGGGGTGACCGACCGGCTGCGCACCCTGCCGGTGAGCCGGGCCGCGGTGCCCCTCGGACAGGCGCTGGCGGACCTCCTCGTCTCCGCCGCGGGAACCGTCCCGCTGCTGCTGGCCGGGACGGCGATGGGCTGGCGGATCGAAGGGTCCTGGGCCCGGGCGGCGGGCGCGCTCGGTCTGCTGCTGCTGTTCCGGTTCGCCTGCACCTGGGCCGGCATGTTCCTCGGGATGCTGCCCCGCACCGAGGAGGCCGCCGGACAGCTGGCCAGCACGACCTTTGTGCTGCCGCTGCTGTCCACGGCGTACATCCCGGCCGAGGGCATGCCGGGCTGGCTGCGCACCCTCGTGGAGTGGAACCCGATCAGCGCGGTCACCACGGCCCTGCGACACCTCTTCGGGGACACCCCCGTCCCCCCGAACGCGGCCTGGCCGGTGGCGCATCCGGTCACCGGGGCGCTGCTCTGGTGCGCGGTGCTGATCGCGGTGTTCGCGCCCTCCGCCGTGCACCGGTACGCACGGACCCGGTGACGGACTGCTGACAAGGCGGCACCCGGCGGGTCATGATCGCGCCCATGGACCGCCTCCCGCTGCCCCTTGAGGGACTCACCGTCGTCGCCGTCGAACAGGCCGTCTCGGCCCCCTTCGCCACCCGCCAGCTCGCCGATCTCGGCGCCCGGGTGATCAAGGTCGAGCGGGTCGACGGCGGCGACTTCGCCCGTGCCTACGACACCGCCGCCCGCGGCCTGGCCTCGCACTTCGTGTGGTGCAACCGGGGCAAGGAGTCGATCGCCCTGGACCTCAAGGACCCCCGGGGGCTGGAGGTCCTACGGCGGCTGATCGCGGACGCGGACGTCTTCGTGCAGAACCTGGCCCGGGGCGCCGCCGCCCGGCTCGGCCTGGACGCCGCCACCCTGTGCGCCGCGCATCCGCGGCTGGTGGCCGTGGATATCTCGGGCTACGGGGCATCCGGACCGTATGCGGACAAACGGGCATACGACATGCTGGTGCAGTGCGAGGCGGGACTGGTCTCGGTGACCGGGACGCCCGGACAGCCCGTCAAGGCGGGCATTCCGGCGGCCGACATCGCGGCGGCCATGTACGCGTTCTCGGGGGTGCTGGCGGCGCTCGTCCGGCGGGGCACGACCGGACGGGGCGGCCCGGTGGAGATCTCCATGCTGGAGGCGCTGGCGGAGTGGATGGGGCATCCGTTGCACCACACGATGCACGAGGGCACGCCACCGGCGCGGACCGGGCTGGCGCACGCCGTCATCGCCCCCTATGACGCCTATCCGACGGCGGACGGCGGCCGGGTGCTGCTGTCGGTGCAGAACGACCGGGAGTGGCGGCGGCTGGCCGAGGAGGTGCTCGGGCAGCCGGAGCTGGGCGACGACCCCTCGTACGCCACGAACGCGGCCAGGGTGGCCCACCGGGAGGGCACGGACTCACTCGTGGGCAAGGCGCTGGGTGCGCTGGAGGCCGAGGAGGCGATGGCCCGGCTGGAGCGGGCGGGTATCGCCTGCGCGCGGCTGCGGGACCTCCGGGAGCTGGCCGGGCATCCGCAGTTGGCGGCGCGGGAGCGCTGGCGGGAGGTGGGCAGCGAGGTGGGGACACTCAGGGCGCTGCTGCCGCCGATCACGCTGCCGGGCGGGGACGAGGCGCGGATGGGGGACGTGCCCGCACTCGGGGAGCACACCGGGGCGCTGCTGCGCGCCGTGGGGATGACGGACGAAGAGATCGCAGCGTTGCGCCGGGACGGTGTGGCGGCCTGAGTACGGGCCCTGGGGCGCCCGCGTCGCGGACGCCATGAGGAACGCCGGAGCGCTCAGTGCCCGCCGAACAGCGAACGGCGCAGTCGGCGCAGCGGCGCAAAGAGCGACACCTTGCTGACGCGCGTCACCCGTACGCTGCGCTGGTGCGCGGCGCCACGTGCGGTCAGCTCGCGCATCAGCAACGTCGCCTCCGCCGTCTCGCGCTGCGGCACGGCAGGGCCGCCCAGCACCGAGAGATGGCGGTCGAGGCGCGCACTGGTCGCACTGCTCCCGCAAGTGATCGCAGGGACCCTCGCCCTGCTGCGCACTGTTATCTGTTCCATGTCACTCCCCACCCGTACGAGTCCACCCGGCCCGGGCAGGCTAACCCTATCGTTCCCTCGCGGCACGCGTGTATTACGGGGACAGGATTCACCTTCTCCACAAGGGCGTTGACGACTACTCTCCGAATCCGACGGATTGCAGGGCGAGTTGAACAACTGGCAGGCCTGTGGGGCGAGCTGAGCCCCCGTCGGGTTCTACGGTCACGGCGAGTGACGAGGACGCGGGACCCAGGCCGCTCGCGACGACAGGCGCGTCACCGTGGAACAGCCCGAGGGAGCGCGGTGGCGCACCGGGGCGCATCAGCCAGAGCTGGTGCACACGCCCGCGCGGTGGTGCGTCGAGTCCGCTGAGGGTGACGACGGCGCGCCCCTCGGATGCGGAGGCGATTACTCCGATTCCTTGGCCCCCGGCTTCCCTACCGTGGGCCGCGCGCGCGTCCGGAGCGGCCAGAACGTGGGCGATCTCACGTGCCCGGTCGCGCTCGGCGTCGAGTCCGGCCTGCGTCCGCGCCGACTGCACGGCGAAGAGCGCGGCGACGACCATGGCCGCCGCGGCCGTCGCGGTGGCGAGCGGCCCGAAGAGCGGACGCAGCCGGGGCGCACGGGCCCGCGCGGGCGGTGGTGCGGCCCCCCAGACATGCGGCGGCAGATGCGACGCCCGGCCCCGGTGCGCGCCGTCCGCGGCCGCGTGCTCGGCGTGCGCGTGGTCCTGCGGGGTGGTGCGCACGGCGGCGAGCACCCTCTCGCGCAGGGCGGGCGGTGCGGGCGCGGCCGTGGAACAGGCCAGGCGCACGGCGTCCTCGGACAGCGCCCGCGCCTCGATGGCGCAGGGCCCGCAGCCTCCGAGGTGCCGCTCGAAGCGGATGCGTTCGGCGGGCTCCAGGGCGTCGAGGACATAGGGGGCCACCAGGGAGTGCGGGTCCGCGCGGCGCACCAGGCGGTCGAGGATGCTCATGCGGTCCCTCCCAGGCAGTCGCGCAGCCGGGCGAGACCGTCGCGCATCCGGGTCTTGACGGTGCCGAGCGGCAGCGAGAGCCGCTCGGCGACCTCCCGGTAGGTGTAGCCGTCGTAGTAGGCGAGCGTCACCGACTGGCGCTGGAGGGCGGTCAGGCGGTCCAGGCAGCGGCGCACCCACTCCCGCTCCAGACCGGCCTCCACCTCCTCGGCGACCTGGTCGAAGGCGGGGTGGTGGGCGCGCCGGGCCTCGCGCCGCTCGCGCTCCCCCGCGGCGCGGGCACTGCGCACCCGGTCCACGGCGCGGCGGTGGGCGAGGGTGAGGACCCAGGCGAGGGCGCTGCCCCGCCCGGGGTCGAACCGCGGTGCGGAGCGCCACAGTTCGAGCAGCACCTCCTGGGTCACCTCCTCCGCCTGCGCCGGGTCGCGCACGACCCTGCGCACCAGGCCGAACACCGGCCCGGACACCAGCGCGTACAGCTCCTCGAAGGCCTGCTGGTCACCTCCGGCCACCAGGACCAGAAGTCTGTCCGCCTCCACCTGTTCCGCCCCCTCCCCGCCGACGCGCACGGCCCGCGCGGCTGCCCGTGGCACGTGCTGTGCCCACCGTCCGGAAGGGATACGGATCGGCGGGGCGAAAACGCGGGCCGGGCGGCCGCGGAAAAAGTTCCGCGCGCCACCGATCCGCCCCGGCGGGCGCTCCGAATACCGGTGCGTCCGGGGCAGCGGGGTGGGCCCGTTCCCCGGAGCGCCGCGGCGGCCCCGGGCCCAAGGGGGCCGCAGTTGCGCTCAGTTGGGCTACTTTTGGGGAGAAATCACGCGGTGTGGCAGATGTCGCCCGGATGCGAAGGGGGACCGCCCGTGTCCGAAGAACCAGGCCGTGAACGTGTGATCGCGGGCCGCTACCGGCTGCTGTCCCCGCTCGGCGCGGGCGGGATGGGAACGGTGTGGCGGGCCCGTGACGAGGTGCTGCGGCGCGAGGTCGCGGTGAAGGAGGTGCGCGCCCCCGCGGGACTCTCGCCCGCCGAGCTGGAGCGCCTGTACGCCCGGCTGGAGCGGGAGGCCTGGGCGGCGGCCCGGGTGGCGGACCGCGGCGTGGTGACGGTCTACGACGTGGCCCACCAGGACGGCCGCCCCTGGATCGTCATGGAACTGGTCCGCGGCATCGCCCTGTCGGACCTGCTGGACGCGCAGGGCCCGCTCCCCCCGCGGCGGGCCGCGGCCATCGGCGCCGACGTCCTCTCCGCGCTGCGCGCCGCGCATGCGGCCGGGGTGCTGCACCGCGATGTGAAGCCGGCCAATGTGCTGCTGGCCGACGACGGCCGGGTGGTGCTCACCGATTTCGGTATCGCCACGGTGGAGGGCAGTTCGGCGCTGACCATGACCGGCGAGGTCATCGGCTCCCCCGAGTTCCTGGCCCCGGAGCGGGCGCTCGGGCGCACCCCCGGCCCGGAGTCGGACCTGTGGTCGCTGGGTGTGCTGCTGTACGCGGCAGTCGAGGGCCACTCCCCCTTCCGCCGCAACACACCGCTGAACACCCTGCGGGCGGCCGTGGACGAGGAGTTGCCGCCGCCGCGGCGGGCCGGTCCGCTGGCCCCGGTGATCGAGGGGCTGCTGCGCAAGGACCCGGCCGAGCGCATCCCGGCCCCTGTCGCGGAACAGGAGCTGCGGATCATCGGCACGGGCGGCCCGCGTACGGGCGGCGCCGCCGCCACCGCGCCGACGGTCGCGGCCTTCCCGGGCGGCTCCCCGGCTCCCGCGCCGACGGTGCCCGCGCCCGAGGGGGCGACCCGGCCGGTGCACCCCGACGGGCCCGGTCCGCCGACCCGGGGCCGGGGTGCCGCCGTGGCCGTGGTGGCGGGTGTGGCCGCGCTCGCGCTGGCGCTCGCGGGGGTGACGTACGGGCTGGTGCACCACGGCAACGACGGCGGCGGTGGGAGCCCCCGGGCGAGCGGCGGTGCGAGAACGCCCGGCGGGAGCGCGGACGGCCCGGCCCCGGGCGGCTCCGGGCCGAGCACGGGAGCGGGTCCGGTGTCCCCGGGCGCGCCCACGGCAGGCGGGGGCGGTTCCACGGCGGACCGGTCCGCCCAGAGCGTGCGGGTCACCGTCACCGGGGCGCGTACCGACTACTCGGGCCCCTGTCCCCCGTCACGGGGCGAAGCGCCCGTGTTCACGGCGACGTTCACGGTGGGCCGCCTCCCGGCGGAGGTCTCCTACCGCTGGGTCACCACCTCGGGACGGGTGTCGGACCCCGGCTGGCGGACGCTGTCCTTTCCGGCGGGGGGCGGCCGGACCGGGCAGCAGCGGGTGGTCGTCACGACGTACGACCCGGGTGGTTCCCTGCGCAGTGCGATCGGGGTGGAGGTGCGTTCCCCGGTGCGGACCGCCTCCGGGACCGTGCCGTTCTCGGTGAGCTGTGAGACGGAGACCCCGACGGGCGGGGCCTCCCCCTCGGATTCCTGAGCGTCAGGCCGCGCCGTTCATGACCGGCAGGAAGCCGCCGGACTGGCCGGCCGCCGTCGGGTGGTAGGACTCGCCGATGTCCAGCCATTCGACGCTGTGCAGCCAGGCGTTGCTGGAGCAGATCTCGTGGCCGGTGAAGGTGGTGCGCACATCACCGAAGGTGAAGCCGTGGTCGGCGGCGCGCTTGGCGATCGCGGCGTCGATGTAGTCGGCCGCGCCGTTGATCGCGGACCGCTTGGTGTCGGACAGCCCGACGCAGCTGGTGCCGAGCTTGTAGAAGCGGGGGTAGCCGAGGACGACCACATGGGCCGAGGGTGCCTTGGACCTGATCGCCGAGTACACGGCGTCCAGTCGGCCGGGCAGGGTCGAGTCGACATAGGCCTTCGCGGTCGCGATCCGCGAGAGGCAGGAGCTGTCGGACTGGAGCACACAGGTCATCATGACGTCGGAGAAGCCCGCGTCGTTGCCGCCGATGGTGACGGAGACCAGTGAAGTGGCGGAGTTGAGGGTGCCGAGCTGGTTGCTGAGGACGTCGGCCGTGGTGGCGCCCGAGCAGGCCAGGAAGCTGAAGGAGGAGGGTGCGTGGGCCGCCTGCCACAGATAGGGGTAGGCGTTGGTGCTGCGGTCGCAGTCGCCGCTGGAGCTGATGTAGCTTCCGGCGCCGACACCGGAGGCATAGGAGTCACCGAGGGCCACATAGCCGCCGGTCGCGAGGGGTGACGCCTGCGCCGCGGCCGCCCCGGTGAGGGCGAGACCGACGGCCAGGAGGAGCGAAGTCACATATGCCGCAATTCGGGAACGTCTCATGGAACCTCCCTTAAGCAGGATCTCTGCGGCAACTGTGGTACCAGCTACACGGGTTGACTGGAAGTGTCCATGCCAAAACTGTTTCCGTATTCATCCAGCCCGACCCGGACGTTCACCCCTGCCCCGCCCGTACGCAAGCCCGCGACCGCACACGCCCCCGCGGCCCCGACGGACCGCCACCCATGCACCCCAGTTCGATGCTCGAACGGCCAATCCGCCCCGCACACCCGGCCATTGCCGAACACATGTTTAGGGAACACCCCGAACATGTGGGTCCCGCCTCGGCGTCTTGACGACCCCCTCCCCGCTGCGCCACATTGAAGCCCGGGCATCCGGCGCTTCGGGGGGCAAAGTCGCCCATGCAGACCTTGAGTATCAAGCCACCGTCACCGGACAACGACGGGGAGCCGGAACAGGATCCGGGGAGGGGCCTGTTCCCGCTGCTCGCGGGCGCGGCGATGGCCGTCGCGGGTGTCGGCGCGGTCCTCGCATCGTTCGACTCGGGCTCACCGCTGCGCGCTCCGTGCGCGCTGTTCTTCCTGCTCGCCGCACCGGCCATGGCCATCGGTGCCGCGCTGCCGGGGCTGCGGCCCTGGCCCCGCACGGTGGTGTCCCTGGCGGGCGCGGTCGCGATCGACCTGCTGGTCGCCCAGGGCATGCTGGCGGTGCACCGCTGGTCGGTCACCGGCGGGATCCTCTCGGTGGCCGCGATCAGTTCCCTCCTTCTCCTGCTGGTACGGGTACGGCGGCCGCGCGGCCGTACGGCGAGAAGACGGGCCTGACGACGTGGACTTAAGGGTGTACCGCCCCGGCGAACTGAGCGCGGCCGACCGGGCGGCATGGACGGCCTTCCAGTCGAAGGCCCATCTGAACGGCTCGCCCGGGCTGGCGAACCCCTTCCTGTCACCGGAATTCGCCCTCGCCGTGGGCCGCAGCAGACACGGCGTACGGATCGCGGCCGTCTACGAGGACGGCGAACCGGCCGCGTTCTTCCCGTTCCAGAGAACCGCCGGCGGCATCGGCCGGGCCGTCGGGCTCGGCGTCTCGGACTGCCAGGGCCTGGTGCACCGGCCCGGCTTCACCTGGGACGCCCGGGAACTGCTCCGGGCCTGCGGGCTCTTCGTCTGGGAGTTCGACCATCTGGTGGAAGGCCAGCAGCCGTTCGAGGCGGGAGCCTCCGGCACCTTCCCGTCCCCGGTCATGGACATCGACCAGGGCTACGAGGCCTATCTGGGCGGCCTGCGCGAGCGGTCGCCGAAGTTCACCCGCACCACCCTCGCCAAGGAGCGCAAGCTCGGCCGGGACACGGGCCGGGTGCGCTACGTCCACGACGAGCGCGACCCCGCGGCCCTGACGACACTGATGGCCTGGAAGTCCGCGCAGTACCGCAGGACCGGGCGCAGCGACCGCTTCGCGCACCCCTGGATCAGCGGCCTGGTGCAGCAGCTCTTCCACACCCGCTCCGAGCCGTTCGCCGGAACCCTATCGGTGCTCTACGCCGACGACCGGCCGGTGGCCGCGCACTTCGGACTGCGCACCGAGCGGGTGCTCGCCTGCTGGTTCCCGGCGTACGACCCGGAGTTCGCGAAGTACTCGCCCGGGCTGGTGCTGCATCTGCGGATGGCCGAGGCGGCGGCGGCCGACGGGATCGCCTATCTGGATCTCGGGCGGGGCCAGAAGGAATACAAGGACTCCCTGAAGACACGGGAACTGTCCGTGTCCGAAGGGTGGGTGACCCGGCGTCACCCGATTGCATTCGGACACCGGGCGCGCCGCGCCCCGGTCCGGGCACTGCGCAATGCGGTGCTGTCACGGCCGGAACTCTTCGAACCGGCCGACCGGATCCTGAAACGGATAGGGAAAATTCGTTCGAAGGGTTGACTGACAACCGTACCGGCGAAAACGAGGAACACCACCCTGGTCTTGCCATAAAGTCGCACGCGTCAATACCGTCAACCATCAATCCGCATCGGTTCATCATCAAGCGGTCCAGGGGAGGGCTCAGGTGCCGCGATGGTGTCCGGCGCGGAGCGCGGTAGGGGGGTGCCGTGCTCGGCGACCACAGTCGTACGAGCCGTGCCGCGCGACCGGCTGCCGTTTTTCCGGCAGACGGCCTGCTTTTCAGCTCACCCGGCAGGCACGGAGATCCATTTCGGCATGCCGTGAGTGAGAACCCCCCTTTCGAACCGGACAAAGATCCGGACCGTCCGGGGGTGGACGGTCCACCGGACGAGAGGGAACACACTCATGAGTTCTGCACTGCGCCCGGCGGTTTCGGGCCAAGATCCGTCCATGCCGGGAAAGTACCGGCCCATCTCCTCCCATCTGGCCATTGCACCGCCGGTGAGCGTGGTGATTCCCGCCATGAACGAGGCGGAGAATCTCCCCTATGTGTTCAAGACACTTCCCGACTGGATTCACGAAGTGGTCCTGGTCGACGGCAATTCCACCGATGACACGGTGGAGGTGGCCCGCGATCTGTGGCCCGGCGTGAAGGTGGTCGGGCAGCGGGGCAAGGGCAAGGGGGACGCCCTGATCACCGGGTTCGGGGCCTGCACCGGCGACATCATCGTGATGGTCGACGCGGACGGCTCCGCGGACGGCCAGGAGATCGTCAGCTATGTCTCCGCCCTGGTCTCCGGCGCCGACTTCGCGAAGGGCTCGCGCTTCGCCAACGGCGGCGGCACCTCGGACATGACACCGATCCGCAAGCTCGGCAACCGGGTGCTCTGCGCCATCGTCAACGCCAAGTTCGGCGCTCGCTACACCGATCTCTGCTACGGCTACAACGCGTTCTGGCGGCACTGCCTCGACGAGATCGACCTCGACTGCACGGGCTTCGAGGTCGAGACCCTGATGAACATCCGGGTGGTGAAGGCAGGTCTGAAGGTGCAGGAGATACCCAGCCACGAGTACCTCCGCATCCACGGCGCGAGCAATCTGCGCGCCGTACGGGACGGCCTCCGGGTACTGAAGGTGATCCTCAAGGAGCGCTCCAACCGGCGTGCGCTGCGCCGCCGCCCGCACGCCGTGGCACTCAACTCCGTGCGAGGAGAGGTGTCTTGAACGACCCGGACATCTCGGTGGTGATCTGCGTCTACACCGAGGACCGCTGGGAGGACATCCTCTCGGCGGTCGCCTCGGTGCGGGCGCAGTCGCTCCCGGCCCGCGAGACCCTGCTCGTCGTGGACCACAACGACGCCCTGCTGGACCGGCTGAGCCGGGAGTACAAGGAGACCGGGGAGGTCCGCGTGCTCGCCAACGCGGGCCCCCGCGGCCTGTCCGCCGGACGCAACACCGGGATCGCCGCCTCGCACGGGGAGGTCATCGCCTTCCTCGACGACGACGCGGTGGCCGAGCGGGACTGGCTGAAACACTTCGCCTCCGGGTACGAGGACCCGCGGGTGATGGCCGTCGGCGGCCGGACGGTGCCGCTGTGGGCCTCGGGCCGCCGGCCCGCCTGGTTCCCCGAGGAGTTCGACTGGGTGGTGGGCTGCACCTACAAGGGGCTGCCGCCCGGCCGGGTCCGGGTGCGCAACGTCCTCGGCGGCAACGCCTCCTTCCGCCGTACGGCCTTCGAGGCGGCGGGCGGCTTCGCCACCGGCATCGGGCGGGACGGCGACAAGCGCCCGCTGGGCTGCGAGGAGACGGAACTGTGCATCCGCCTCGCCCGGGCCCGGCCCGACGCGGTCCTGCTGATCGACGACCGGGCGGTCATCCACCACCGGGTGCCCGCCCCCCGGGAGCACTTCGCCTACTTCCGCACCCGCACCTACGCGGAGGGCCTCTCCAAGGCGCTCGTCGCCCGCAGCGTCGGCACGGCCAAGGGCCTGGAGACGGAGCGCCGCTACACCACCCGGGTGCTGCCCGCCGGAGTGTTCCGGGGGCTGCGCGACGCCCTGCTGGCCCGTCCCGGCGGGGCGGGCCGCGCGGGCGCGATCGTCGCCGGGGTCGTCTCGGCCGCGGGCGGCTATCTGCTCGGCAGCGTCCGGGCCCGCCGGGGCGGCACCGTGTTCCCGGCCGTGGAGATCCCCGGGCGGGGGGAGGCGCCATGAGCGGCCGACGCGTGCCCATCCTCATGTACCACTCGGTCGCGACCGCGCCCAACGCGGCGACCCGCGCCCTGTCGGTGGCACCCGCGGCGTTCGCGGAACAGATGGCGCTGCTCGCGGACCTGAGGTACACGCCCCTGACCACGGCCGAACTGGCCGCGGCCTGGCGGGAGGACCGTCCGCTGCCCGACCGGCCGGTCCTGGTCACCTTCGACGACGGCTACGAGGGGGTGCACCGGCACGCCCTGCCCGTACTCGCCGGGCACGGCTTCCCCTCCACCCTCTTCGTGTCCACCGGCTGGCTCAGGGGCGCCCACGACACCGGCGGCGGTCCCGACACCATGCTCGGCTGGGACCAGGTGCGCGACCTCGCGGCCGCCGGGACCGAGATCGGCGGTCACAGCCACACCCACCCGCAGCTGGACATCCTCGACGACGAGGCGCTCCGCTTCGAGCTGGCGCACTGCACGGAGGTCATCGGCGACGAACTGGGCGCCCGCCCGGTCTCGTTCGCCTACCCGTACGGCTACTCCAGCCGACGGGTGCGCCGTGCGGTGCGCGAGACGGGCTACCGCCAGTCGCTCGCCGTCGGCAACGCGCTCGCGCGGCGCCGCCAGGGCCCGTACGCGCTGCAACGGGTCACCGTGCGCCGCAGCACGGGCACCGAGGAGTTCGAACGGCTCGTCCAGGGCCGGGCGATCGCCCGCAACTTCGCCAGGGACCGCGTCCTGACCAAGGGGTACGCCGTGGTCCGAAGAGCACGACAGGCTTGCCGGAAGGCCATCCGTACCCGTGTCTGACACGACGACCACGACCCAGAAACCCGAGACCGGGACCGCACCCCCCGAACGCGCAGGCGGCCTGCGGCTGCGGCTGCCCCGAGGCGGCGGGGACGGCGGCGGCCAGCTGTTCCGCAACGCCTACGCGCTGATGCTCAACACCGGTATCTCCGCGGTGCTCGGCCTCGGCTACTGGCTGGTCGCGGCCCGCTACTACTCCGATGCCGCGGTGGGCCAGGGCTCGGCCGCGATCGCCGCGATGAAGCTCCTCGCCGGGCTCACCGCGGTCACCCTCACCGGCGCCCTGGCCCGCTTCATCCCGGTCTCGGGACGGGCCACCGGACGCCTCGTCCGCCGTACCTACGTGGGCAGTTCGATCGTGGTGGCACTGGCCGCCGGGGTCTTCCTGCTGACACTGAACGTGTGGGGGCGGTCGTACCGCTTTCTGCACGGACCCGCTCCCGCGCTGGTCTTCGTGGTGGCGGTCGTCGCCTGGAATCTGCTCACCCTCCAGGACGGGGTGCTGACCGGGCTGCGCAGCGCGCCCTGGGTGCCCGTGGGCAACACCGTCTTCTCCGCGGTGAAGCTGGTGCTGCTCATCGCCCTCGCGGCCGTCGTGCCCATGCTGGGCGTCTTCGTGTCCTGGGTCGCCGCCATCGCCACCTCCGTACTGCCGCTCGGCTGGCTGGTGTTCCGGCGGCTGGTGCCCCGGCACATCAAGGCGACCGAGGGCCATGCCGACCCGCCGTCGCTGCGGGAGATCGGCCGCTTCCTGGCGGGTGACTACACCGGCTCGCTGTTCTCGCTCGCGGTGGTCTACCTGGTGCCGGTGATCGTGGCCTCCCAGGTCAGCGCCGCGGACAACGCCTACTTCTACATCACCACCACCATCGGCGGCACCACCAATCTGCTCGCCATCAACATGGGTGCCTCACTCACCGTCGAGGGCTCGCACGACCCGGAGCGGCTCGCCGCCAACACCCGGGCGGCGCTGCGGCGGATGGCCCGGATCATGCTGCCGGTGTGCGGGCTGCTCTTCCTCGGCGCGCCGCTCATCCTGCGTGTCTTCGGCGAGGGCTACGCCCATGCGGCGACCCCGCTGCTGCGCTGGTTCGCGGTCGGGGCGCTGCTGCGGGTCGTCATGGAGACGTACTTCGCGGTGCTGCGCGCCCAGAGCCGCACGCTGGGACTCGCGTGGCTCCAGGGTCTGCTGTGCGTCCTGGTGCTCGGCCTGACCCTGCTGCTGCTGCCGCGTATGGGTCTCACCGGCGCCGGGGTCGCGGAGATCTCCAGCCTCACGGTGATCGTGGCGATCGCCGCACCGCGGCTGTACCGCGTCCTGCGCTCCGCGCCGTCCGCCGCCGCGCCGGAGGACATGGCGCCGGACGGTGACCTCGCCGACCTGGGGGCGCGCGAGGCCACCGCGCCGAGGGCCGTGCCGTCCTGGGCGAAGACGCTGGACGCCGACACGCTCGCGCTCGGCATCCATGTGGACTTCGACCATGTGGAGCGCAGGCCGGACGTCCGCCCCGGCCCCGGGACCCCGCCCACCGGAACCCCGGTGGTGCCCATGGACCAGGGCCCGCCGCCCGCGGCACCGCGAAGGGAGGCCCCGGACGGTCCGGAGGCCGGGGAGCGGACGCGGTCCGGGCCGCCCGCCGCCGTCCTCGGCGGTCTGCTGGTCCTCGCGCTGCTGCTGTACTGGCTGCCCGTGCTGGGCCTGGACGACGGCTCCCTCGCCCGGATGGGCGGCCTGGGGCTGGTCTCGGTCCTGCCGCTGCCGACCCTGGCCGGGGCCGCGCTGCTGGTCGTGGTCTTCGCCGGGCTGCTGTGGCGCGGCCGGGAGCACAAGGGCCTGCTGCTGGCCACCCTGCTCGCCACGGTGGTGTCGCTGCACGCCCTGCCCGCCGTGATCGAGACCGAACCGCGGTTCGCGACGGCCTGGCAGCACCTCGGTTTCCTCGACTACATCGACCGCACCGGGTCCGCCGTGCCGGACCTGGACGCGCGCTGGAGCTGGCCGGGCTTCTTCGCGGCGGCCGCCTTCACCGCGAAGGCCTGCGGGGTCTCCGACCTCACCGAGGTCATCCGCTGGTGGCCGACGGCGATCCAACTGCTCTATCTGGCACCGATGTTCCTGCTGGTGCGGGCGGTGCGAGCGAGCTGGCGCGCCAAGTGGACCGGCATCTGGTTCTTTGTGCTCTGCGGCTGGGTCGGCCAGGACTACTTCTCCCCGCAGGGCTTCACCTATCTGCTCTATCTGGCCTTTGTGGCGATCCTGCTGGTGTGGTTCCGCGCGCCCCGGATGATCCACGGCAGGGTCCGCCCCGGCGAGGCGGAGGCCGAGCCGGTGGACCGCGGGCAGCGCGCGGTGCTGCTGCTGGTGCTGATCGGCCTGTACGCGGCGAGCGTCCCGGCCCACCAGCTCACCCCCTTTGTGATGCTGGGCGTCCTCGCGGCCCTCGTCCTGGTCGGCCGCTCCGAACTGCGGGGACTGCCGGTCCTGTTCGCGGTGCTGGTGGCGTTCTGGGTCGGCTTCATGGCGGAGCCGTACTGGTCGGGCCACTTCGACGAGCTGTTCGGCGGGGTCGGCGGGGTCGGGAGCAATGTGTCGACCTCGGTCTCCGGCCGTATCCAGGGCGGCGACGCGACGCACCAACTGGTGCTCTACGCCCGTGTGCTGCTCGCCGGATCGCTGCTGGCCGCCGCCTGCTGGGGCTGGTGGCGGCGCCGCCGCAACGCCTATCACGACCGGTCGCTGCTGGTGCTGACCTTCGTACCGTTCCTGGGCTTCGGCATGCAGTCCTACGGCGGGGAGATGGCGCTGCGGGTCTTCATGTTCGCCGTGCCGGGTGCGGCCCTGCTGGCCGGGCTCGCCCTCTTCCCGCGCGGTGGAGCCGTGGCCGGGGAGCGGCAGCGGCAGAACCTCGCCCCGCTGGCCGCCCTGGTGGCGGGGCTGCTGCTGATGGGCGGGTTCCTGGTGGCCCGCTGGGGCAACGAGTCCTTCGAGCGGATCCGCCCGGGCGAGGTGGCGGCGATGGACTATGTCTACGCCCATGACGACCCGACCGTACGGCTGCTGTGGCTGAGCAATGACACCGTCAACAATGTGACACCGGCGATGCCGTGGGGCGCCCGGGACATGGAGAAGGTGCAGTATGTGCCGACTCTGGCGCCTGCCGATCCGGTCCTGGTGTCGGGCCTGGTCAAGGCGCTCAGGGAGGCGGGTCCGAACTCGTATCTCATGGTCAACGAGAGCCAGGTGACCTATCTCCGGATGGACGTGGGCTACCCGGCCGGCTGGGAGTCCCGGCTCGTCGGCAGTCTGGACGGCCGCCGCGAGCTGAAGAAGGTCCTGGTCAACGGCGATGTGACCATGTACGCGCTGCGCGAGCGGCCGCCGGGTCAGGTCGCCCGGCCGCATCCGGGTCCGATCGGTCCCCGGGTGACCTGGACGCCGTGGTCGGTGGTCGGGGGGCTCGCGGCCGTGGCGCTGGTCCTGATGCTGACGGCGCGGGAGGTGGCGCGGGTGGCGATGGCGCCGGGGGTGCGGCGCCTGCGCCTGCTCCAGAGCAGTTTCTGGTTCTCGCTGCCGCTGCTCGCCGTGCTGCTGGCCTCGCTGGTGCAGCGCTTCCTGACCATGGGCAAGGGCTGAGCGCGGGTCAACGGGCCTACGGGGTGGGCCGGTTCAGCGTCGGAGCCAGGTCACCCCGTAGGGCTTCAGGGTGAGCGGCCTGCCGTCGACCCGGGCGGTGACCGCGCGGTCGAGGGTGTTCACCACGAGGACGGTCGTGCCGGTGGCGAGGACGCGGAGCCGGGCGGCGTCCGCGCCAAAGACCGGCACCGTGCGATACCGGGTGCCCGGCCCGAACGCCGCGGAGAACCGGGAGACCAGGTCGTACATGGGCAGGGCCCGGCCGCCGTCCGCGCTGTCGGTGGGTGTCCACAGGCAGCCCGGGCAGCCGGGGCCCTGGCGCTCCTCCGGGTTCCAGTAGAAGCCCGAGGTGGCGCCCCCCTTGACCAGGGCGATCATCCCGGCGGCCTGGGCGGCGACCCGGTGGTCCTCGCTCCAGCCGTCCCGGTCGTCGCTGCCGTCGGCGGGCTCGACGTAGTACTCGGCCCACCACAGCGGCAGACCGCCGGTCTGCTTGCGCACCCACGCGCTGACGGCGGTGAACTTGTCGGTGGCGCCGAACTCGTCGGGCAGCAGGTCGTCGTCCTTGGTGTAGCTGGAGCCGTCGACGACGACGAAGTCGGCGCCCGCCCTGTGCCGGTTCCAGTAGTCGAAGGCGTCCAGCACCCGCTTGTCCATGGCGCCCCAGGGGCCCCGCAGTGCGGTGGACGCGTCCTCGTCCCCGCGGGGGCCGACGCTGTCCATGACGAGATAGGGGCCGCCCACCATGATCCTGCTGTCGACCCGTTTGAGTGCCCGGTAGACCAGGTTGTACAGCTTGGTGTAGCCCTCGTAGTCCCAGCGGCCCGCGGAGTCGTTCCAGAAACCCTTGAACTCGTTCCAGACGATGAAGTGGCGTACGTCCGGATAGCGGCGGGCCACGGTCGCGGCGAGGGCCGCGTAGTCCTGGTAGTGGTCGGGGGTGGGCGCGGTCTCCAGGGCGGCCTGGCTCCAGTCGGTGGCGCCGACCCCCGCCCGGCCGCCCTTCATCCAGTCCGGGGCGCAGCACAGGGTGATGACCGGGGTGCCGCCGCTCCGGCGGACGAAGTCGATCCGGCGGTCCAGGTCCCCGAAGTCGTAATGGCCCCGGACCGGCTCGGGATTGTCCGCGCCCCAGCCCATGATGTGCTGGTTCTGCGGCAGGCCGGTGCCGGAGAGCAGCCCCTCGACCCGCGCGGTCGCCGCGTCGGAGCCCTCGTCGGCGCTGTACTGGGTGTGGGTGAAGCCCCAGCCGACGTCCGGCCGCGGGGCCCCGGACGGGGTGGCGGGCGTGCCGTGCACGGAACCGCCGTCGGGTGTGGTGCCCCGGGTGCTGACACCGCCGCCGGGCAGGGTGCAGATCAGGGCCACCACCAGGGCGACCGCGGCCGCACCCGCGCCGATCAGCGCGGTGAGAAGCCGACGCCGTGCCCCCGTGTGCCGCTCTTGACGTCCCATCACGGGCCACAGTAACGGCCGGGCCCGGGCCGCGGGCGGGTTTCGCCGCCGAGGGTCCGGACGGCGTACGCACCGGGAGTGGGGCGCGCCTCCGACACACCCGGCGCACTCGGCAAACCCGGTGCGCGGAAGGGTCCCGTGACGGATCATGGCGGCATGTCCGCGAACCCACACGATGCTCTGCCGATCCGGCTCAATGTCGACGACAGCGACTCCCCCTCCGATGTCGTGGACGCGTTGTTCCTCGGCCGCTTCGCGACGGGCGAGCAGCCGTACTCGCACGCGGCGAACATCGACCGCGTACGCTCCGGGGCCACGCTGCTGCCCCCGGACGCGCGGGTGCTGCGCGTCGCCCGCGACGACGACCGCAGTGCGACCCTCGCGGAGGGCGACGGCTGGACCGTGCTGGTCTCCCGCTGGAACCGCGGCGCGGATGTCACGGTGACGGCCACCAGTGCCGAGCTGGCCGAACAGGTGCTGGGCCGGGCGACGGACGGCGCGGCCGACGAGCCGGAGCCGCAGCCGGAGAATGTGACGATGGGCTTCTGGTACGTGTCGCCGCGGCGCGGCCCGCACCGGACGACCCGCCAGATCTCGGCGGGCACCTGGGAGGAGGTCCGCCCGAACTACACGGCGCCGGTGGCCGATGCCATGGACCGGCTGATGAAGACGACTCCGGAGGACATCGCGGGCCGGCTGCTGCTGCTCCACGGGCCGCCGGGGACGGGCAAGACCTCGGCGCTGCGGACGCTGGCCCGCTCCTGGCGGGACTGGTGCCAGGTGGACTGCGTCCTGGACCCGGAGCGGCTCTTCAGCGATGTCGGCTATCTGATGGACATCGCGATCGGCGAGGAGGACGCCACGGGCAAGGGCCGCTGGCGGCTGCTCCTGCTGGAGGACTGCGACGAGCTGATCCGTGGCGAGGCACGGCACACCGCGGGCCAGGCGCTGTCCCGGCTGCTCAATCTGACGGACGGACTGCTGGGCCAGGGCAGGAACGTTCTGGTGGGCGTCACCACCAACGAGGACCTGGAGCGTCTGCACCCGGCCGTGGTGCGCCCCGGCCGCTGTCTGGCCCGTATCGAGGTGGGATCGCTGACCCGCGCGGAGGCCGTGGGCTGGCTCGGCCGGGAGGACGGGGTGGGCCGCGAGGGCGCGACCCTGGCGGAGCTGTACGCGCTGCGGCGCGGGACGTCTCCGGCGTCGGTGCCCGATCCCCGGGCGGGGGCGGACTCGGGGCTGTATCTGTAGCGTTCCGCACCGCCGCGGCCGGTGTTTTCATAGGGGTATGACCCTGTTCGTGGGGACGTCCGGATGGCAGTACCGGGACTGGCGCGCCGTCCTGTATCCGGAGGGTGTGCCCGTGCGGCGCTGGCTGGAGGAGTACGCGGCCCGGTTCGCCACGGTCGAGGTCAACAACGCCTTCTACCGGCTGCCGTCCCGGGAGACCTTCGGGAGCTGGCGGGAGCGGGTGCCGCCGGGGTTCGTGGTGGCGGTGAAGGCGAGCCGCTATCTGACCCACGTCAAGCGGCTGCGCGAGCCCGGGGAACCGGTGCGGCGTCTGATGGACCACGCGGCCGGTCTGGGCGACCGCCTCGGGCCGGTGCTCCTCCAGCTGCCGCCGACCCTGCGCGCCGACCCGGTCCTGCTCGACGACTGCCTGGCCTGCTTCCCGCCGGGCACCCGGGTCGCGGTCGAACCCCGCCACGACTCCTGGTGGACGCCCCGGGTGCGGGAGGTGCTCACGGCCCGGGGCGCGGCGCTGTGCTGGGCCGATGTGCTCTCCCGGCCGGTCACCCCGCTGTGGCGGACCGCCGACTGGGGCTATGTCCGCCTGCACGCGGGCCGCGCCGAGCCGTGGCCGCGCTACGGCCGCCGGGCGCTGGCGTCCTGGGCGGCCCGCATCGCCGGAGCCTGGCCCGCCTCGGGGGACGTCCATGTGTACTTCAACAACGACCCGCACGCGGCCGCGGTGCTGGATGCGACGGCCTTCGCGCGGGTGGCGACGGCGGCGGGCCTGCGGGTGACCCGCACACCGCGGAGCCTTCCGGCGGCGGCAGCGGGACCGGCCGGGCGGCGGACTCAGGACGCGTAGGCGGCCCGCAGGGCGTCCTGCACCGCGGACAGTGCCTCCTCCTCGGCCAGCCCCAGTCGGCGCACCCGCTCGGCGTAGGCGGACGCGGCGGCGGCCGCCTCCCGCTCCGCCGCCGAACCGGCGGCGGCCACAAAGGTCCCGTTGCGCCCCCGGGTCTCGATCACTCCGTCGGCCTCCAGCGTCCGGTAGGCCTTGGCGACCGTGTTCGCCGCGAGGCCGAGGGACTCGGCGAGACCCCGCACGGTGGGCAGCCGGTAGCCCACCGGCAGCACCCCCGACCGGGCCTGCTCGGAGATCTGCGCCCGGACCTGCTCGTACGGCGGTGCGCTTCCGCCAATCCTGATCTTCAAGGTCACGGCCCGATTCTCCCGCACCGGCCGGAAAAGGGGAGGCACCCCGGCATCCCGCCCGCGTACCGTGCTCCCCCGTGACACAGCACGCGGAGCCGACCAGGACCGGGGACCGGGTGGACGTCGTCCTGGTCAAGGCGGGTCGTACAAAGATCCGTTACCCGGCCGGACTGCTCCACGACGACGGCACCCGGATCACCGTGCGCGCCCCCTGGGCCGGCGAGGGCGTCCGGGACTTCGGCTTCGTCCGGTTCGAACCCGGCGATGTCTTCACCGAGCACTACTGGCGCGACCGCTGGTACGCGGTCAAGGAGGTGCGGGACCGGCGGGGCGCCCTGAAGGGCTGGTACTGCGACATCACCCGCCCGGCCGTCCGCTCCGGCTCCGAACTGGTCGTCGAGGACCTCGACCTGGACCTGTGGCGCTCCGCGGACGGGACGGCCGTGCTCCGCCTCGACGAGGACGAGTTCGCGGCGAGCGGTCTCGCGCGGACGGATCCGGCGGCCGCCGCGGCCGCCGTGCAGGCGCTGGACACCCTTGAACTCCTGGCGCTCGGCGACGATTTCGAGGCGCTCCTCGGCTGAGCCGGGGCCCTCACCGGGGTTCTGCGGCGAGGGCGCCGCCGCCCCGGCGCACCGATACTCCTGGGACCGTGGAGGTTTCGGGCGGCCGGTTCCTGGCCATGTTCCTGGGCACGTCCCTGGTCCTACCGCCAGGAGTGACAGCCACCGGGGACCGTCGATGGGTGACAGCCGCCACAGACAGAGCGGAATCGATGAGGAACCCTCACCGAAACGTCTACCTCCGCTTCCATGCGGAACCGGGTGGGCACTAGGAGGCAGCCATGCGCCGTGTGACCGTGCACAAGCCCCTGAAGAGGACCGACTCCCGCCGGGTGCGGGAGGAGAACGAAGACCGTCCCGCCGAGCGCCCGGAAATCCGCAAGGACATCGCCCGCCTCTGGTGGCCGGAGGCCTGAGCCCGCCCGCACCTGCCCGCCCGCACCTGCCTGTCCGGCTGCGGCGGCGGCTGCGACCCGCTTTCTGAGCGCAGCCTGAGGGCTCCCTTAACGCGACCATAAGAATCCCCTCCGCCCGCCGTCGACGGGCGGTCCCGCGCTGTCCTGCCGCTAGGTTGCCGGTCGTCCCGGAAAAATGTCGGGGCCTGTCCGGCGGCTCAGGTCGGACAGGCCCCGGGGACGGCCGTAGCGGCTGGGGACGGCTGCGGACGTCACACAGTGGTGGCCGGATGTCAGCTGAACGCCGATGCGCAGGTGGTGGGGGTGGCGTGTGACGGGTCGAGGGCGTTGGCCACCTCGTGGAAGGCGATCCGGTCGGTCAGCCCGATCAGCACATGCTCGGAGAGGTCGAGCCCGCACAGGTTCTGCAACAGCACATTGCGGACGTCGGGTCCGCTGAGGAACTGGGAGCTGTACGGGGTGACCACCTCGTCGTACTTGCTGGCGATGACCGTGTAGTGGACCCCGGGCACGGTGTCGCCGCCCTCGTTGAGCTTGGCCAGGAAGGCGGAACCGGCGATCTGGTCGGCGAGGCCGGGCGTGGACTTGGCGAGCAGGTCCGCGGCGCCGGGGAAGTAGGGCAGCAGATTGCTGAGTCCGTCCAGGGTGGTGCCGTGGTTGTCGGGCGCGATGCCGACCATGGCGTTCACCTTGGCCGCGCCGCCGAGGAACTTGAGGTAGTAACGGGGCATCATGCCGCCCTGCGAGTGCCCGACGATGTCGGCCTTGGCGGCGCCGGTCGCGCCGAGCACCTTGTCGACGAAGGTCTGGAGCTGCCCGGCGGAGTCGGCGACGGAGCCCAGTCCGTAGAAGAGGGGGACGCCCGGCAGCTGGCCGTAGTCGAGGGAGAAGACGCAGTAGCCGCGGCTCTCCAGATAGGGCGCCAGGGTCAGCCAGTTGTCCACGGAGTTCGCGAAGGTGCCGTGGACCAGGACGACGGGGCGGGGATGGGCGGCGGAGGGCTTGCAGGAGTAGTCGTTCCAACCGCTGCTCGGCGCGGCAGCCGGGCGGGCGGAGGCGGATGCGGAGGCGGCGGGGACGACGGCGACCGCGGTGGCCAGCAGCAGCGCCGCCAGCGGTCTGAGCGCTCTTTTCCAGGGCAGCATCGGGTGATCTCCTTGCGGCTCAAGGGAGGTGCGACGACAGGCCCTGTGATCCGGATCACGGGATGCTGTTTCACTCGTCAAGTTACGGACGAGTAGTGGAAGTGTGAAGTTACGCGTCAGTAAAAAATTCGGGAGTCGCCCGACGCCCGTCACGTTTCCTGGTAATGCCCCGAGCGTGTGTGACGATCCGTCACCCCGGGACCAGGGGTCACGGCATCACCTGACGCCACCCGACGCCCGACGCCACGTGGTGCCGGATGACACCACCTGGCACCAAGTGGCACCACAGGGCGCCACACAGCCCTTCTCCACACCCACGGAACCCACCAGCGCGCCAGATGTCACCGCAACACGAGGCGCCCATTTCCACGTTTCCGCAGCTCAAGAGCGCCACACCGACGCCTGACACCCCCAGGGCGCCATTCCTGCTTGCGCATAGCGCCATAGTGGTGCCATGATGGCGTCATGGACCTCACCCCGTATGTCGACACCCTCCGCCGTGAACTCGCGGTGGCCGCCGAGGCCGGCGGGGAGGATGCCCGCGAGCTGGCCGAGCGGCTCACCGCTCCGCTGGAGTCGGCGACCCGGCTGACCCTGCTCAATGTGCTCTCCGCCGCGATGGACGAGATCACCCGCGAACTCGCCCCCGGCTCGGTCGATGTACGGCTGCGCGGGCTGGACCCCGACTTCGTGGGGGGGCCCCCCCCCCCCCCCCGGGGGGCCCCCCCGGCCGGCCCCCCCCCCCGCGCACCACCCCCCCCCCCCCCCCCCCCCCCCCCCCCCCCCGGGGGGCCCCCCCCC
>NZ_JBIUBV010000004.1:375738-440324 GCF_044548405.1 Streptomyces sp. NPDC052040
CCCCGCGTGCGCCCCGAAACCCCCCCCACCCCCCCCCCGGCCGGGCTTTATGACGGGGGCGGCCCCCCCCCCCCCGCGGGGCCCCCCCCCCCCCCCCCCCCCGGGGCCCCCCCCACGGAAGCGGCCGCCGCGCCCGTCGAACACCTCGCCGCACCGGCGCCCGCCGACAGCGACGAGGGCGGCACCGCCCGCGTCAACCTGCGGCTTCCGGCCCACCTCAAGGCGCGCGCCGAGGAGGCCGCGGGCCGCGAGGGCCTGTCGGTCAACGCCTGGCTGGTGCGGGCCGTCTCGGCCGCGGTCGAGGGCGGGGCGCGGCCGCAGACGGCGGAGCGGACCCGCACCATCGGACAGAGCTTCACGGGCTGGGTGCGCTGACCCCGGCCGCACCCGCCCCACTTCACTCACACCACGTCCCACCTGCGGGGACGATCCACGGACTCAAGAGGACGGTACAGCCATGTCTGTTTTCGACACCCCCGAACCCCTGTCGGTCACCGCTCAGGTGGACGCCGGTTCCGTCCGGTTCACCGCGGGCGACCGACTCGACACGGTGGTCGAGGTGCGGCCCCGCGACCCCCAGCGGGACCACGACGTGCGGGCGGCCAAGCAGACCCAGGTCACCTGCGCGAACGGCGTCCTGACCATCACCGCGCCCAAGCTGCGCTATCTCCTTCCGCGCAACGGCTGCATCGATGTGACGGTCGAACTGCCCACCGGCTCCCGTATCGACATGACGGGTGCCGCGACCCAGGTGATCGGCGAGGGGCGGCTCGGCGAGGTCCGGGTGAAGTCCTCGACCGGTGACGTCCGTCTCGACACGACCGGACCGCTGCAACTCACCACCTCCCACGGCTCGATCACCGTCGACCGGGTCGAGGGCATGGCGGAGATCACCGCCAGCTCCGGCAGCCTGCGCGTCGGCACCGTCGACGGTCCCGCCGTCCTGAAGAACTCGCACGGCACCACCACCATCGGGGCCGTGACGGGCGATCTGCGGGTGAGCGGCGCCCACGGTGACATCGACATCGCACGCGCCGAAGGTTCGGTCGTCGCCACCACCGCCCACGGCACCCTGCGCGTCGCCGATGTCGCCTGCGGCACCGTCCAGTTGGAGACCGCCTTCGGCTCCATCGAGGTCGGTATCCGCGAGGGCACCGCCGCCTGGCTCGACGCCAGCTCCGACCGCGGGCAGGTGCGCAACACGCTCTCCGCCTCCGGCACCCCGGAGCAGACCGAGGACACCGTCAAGGTCCACGCCCGCACCCGCTGGGGCAACATCGACGTGCGCCGCGCCCGGGCCTGACCCGCCCCCTTCCAACTCGCTTCCTTTCAGCGCCACTTCAGCCTTCACACGGGGATCCCCATGCCTTCATCTGTCATGCCCACGACCAGGTTGGGCGACGCTCCGCTGCCGCCCGCCGCCGTCTCCGCCCTCGGCCTGCGCAAGGCGTACGGCGACAAGACCGTGCTCGACGGCATCGATCTGCACATCCCGGCCGGGTCCGTGTTCGCCCTGCTCGGGCCCAACGGCGCGGGCAAGACCACCACCGTGCAGATCCTGTCCACGCTGATCGCCGCCGACGGCGGGCAGGCCCAGGTGGCGGGGCACGACATCGCCACCGCACCGGACGGGGTGCGCGCCGCCATCGGCGTCACCGGGCAGTTCGCCGCGCTCGACGACCTGCTCACCGCGGAGGAGAATCTGCTCCTCATGGCCGACCTGCTGCGCCTCGGCAGGCAGGAAGGGCGCTCCCGTACAAAGGAGTTGCTCCGGCGGTTCGGCATCGCGGATGTCGCGCACAAGCGGGCCGCGACCTTCTCCGGCGGTATGCGGCGCCGGCTCGACATCGCCATGACACTGGTCGGCGACCCTCAGGTGATCTTCCTGGACGAGCCGACGACCGGGCTCGATCCGCGCAGCCGCCGCACCATGTGGGACACGGTGCGGTCGCTGGTCGCGGGCGGCACCACCGTCTTCCTCACCACCCAGTACCTGGAGGAGGCCGACCAGTTGGCCGACCGGATCGCCGTGCTGGACGGCGGCCGGATCGTCGCCGAGGGCACCGCCGACGAACTCAAGGCGCGGATCCCCGGCAGCCATGTACGGCTGCGGTTCACCGGCCCCGACGAGTACGAGCGGGCGGCCGCCGCCTTCCCCGGCGCGGCCTGCGACGACCAGAACCTCGCCCTGCGGGTGGCGGGCGACGGCGGCCTGGACGCGCTGCGCACCCTGCTCGACCGGCTCGACGCCGCCGGTGTCCGGGCCGCCGACCTCTCCGTGCACACCCCCGACCTCGACGACGTGTTCCTCGCCCTGACCGGTGAGGGCACCGGTACCGCGCTTCACGTCAAGGAGACCCTCCGATGAGCACCCTCACCCACGCCGCGCACGACTCGATGACGATGCTGCGGCGCAACCTCAGACACGCGATCCGCTATCCCAGCGTCTCGCTCGGCAGCGCCCTCACCCCGATCCTGATGCTGCTGCTGTTCGTCTACGCCTTCGGGGACTCGATCGGCGCCGGAATGGGCGGCGGCCGGGGCACCTATCTGACGTATCTGACCCCCGGCGTCATCGTCATGGGGGTGGCGGCCGGGGCGATGTCGACCTCCATCGCGGTCTGCTCCGACATGACCGAGGGCATCATCAACCGCTTCCGCACCATGAACATCACCCGGTCGTCGTTCATGACCGGCCATGTCGTCGGCAGCGTGATCCAGACGATGGTGAGCCTGGTGCTGGTGGTGGCGGTCGCTCTGGCCCTCGGTTTCCGGTCGGACGCGAGCCCGCTCGAATGGCTCGCCGCCGCGGGCCTCCTCGCGGCCATCGCGTTCGCGGTGACCTGGCTGTCGGCGGCGCTCGGCCTGATCTCCAAGACGGTCGAGTCCGCGAGCAACAAACCCCTGCTGGTGCAGTTCCTGCCGTTCCTGGGCTCCGCGTTCGTACCGGCCGACTCGATGTCCCCGGGCCTGCGCTGGTTCGCCGAGTACCAGCCCTTCACCCCGATGACCGAGACCCTGCGCGGCCTGCTCTCCGGCTCGGAGATCGGCGACAACGGCTGGATCTCCCTCGCCTGGTGCGCCGGTATCGGCCTGACCGGCTACCTCTGGTCGCGCTCCCTGTTCAACAGCACCACCAAGCGCTGAGCGCCCGCCGCTCCCGGCACCCGGGAGCGGTCACGCCGCCAGCGTCCCCGGGATCACCGCGCGCGGGCCGAACCTGGCCCGCGCGCGGTCCGCCGCCTCCTCCAGGCGGCGGACCTTCTCGTCCACCGGGTCGAAGGTGAGCTGATGGGCCGCCTGTCCGGCGGGGACCAGGCCCTCGGCGCGCAGGGCGACCGCGCGGACCCGGGCACGCTGGAGCCCGAGCGCCGTATACATGCGGTACGCCTCCGCCGTGAGCGCCGCCGAGTGCGCGGTCGGCTCGGCGAGGGTGCGGGTCCGGGTCGTCGAGGAGCGGTCGGCGTAGCGCACCGTGAGGGTGAGCGTGCGGGCCACCCGTTCCAGGTTGCGCAGCCGGGCGCCCAGTTCCCCGGCGGCCGACAGCAGGGCGCGCCGGTGGCGGTCGGGGTCCAGCTCGTCGCGGGTGAAGGGGTGTTCGGCGGACAGGGAGCGGGAGGGCACGGCATTGGGCACGACCCGGCCGCGGTCGATGCCGTTCGCCCTCTCGTGCAGGGCGCGCCCGGCCCGGGCGCCGGTCAGCCGCTGCACCGTCGACAGCGGGGCCGCGGCGAGCTTGCCGACGGTGTCGAGCCCGTACTCGCACAGGGTGCGGGCGGTGACGGCGCCGACCCCGGGCAGGGCGCCGACCGGCTGCCCGTCGAGGAACTCCCTGATGGCGCCGGGCTCTTCGGGCACCACCCGGACCGCGCCGGGCGCCGCCTCCCGCAGGGCCATCCGGGCCAGCACGGGTCCGGGCCCGGCCCCGATCGCGCAGTCCACCCCGTGGTGGGCGAGGGCCCGTACCCGGATCAGCGCGGCCAGTCCGGTGGCGTCGCGCCCGAAGTACCGCTCGGCGCCGCGCAGATCGGCGAGTGCCCCGTCCGGCGGCAACGCCTCGACGACGGGGGTGAACTCCTCCAGGAGTCCGAGCAGCCCCGGCAGGGCCGCCTCGTACATCGGAGGCAGCTGGAAACGTACGCAGAGGATGGTCATCCCGCACTCCCCGGACTCTGGTGCCACAACTTCCTTCCGCCCGCCGGGCCTTCGCCCGCGGGACGCAGATCGGCCCAGGGGTTCATCTCGTACCCCGTGGACATCCGGATGCGGCGGCCGTGTGCCGCATCCCCGCCACCGCCGTCACGATCGCCACCGCCGTCGTCACCGCCGTCGCCGTCGCGATCGCCGTCCGGCCGTCCCGGCGCGGGCGCCGCCAGCCGGGCCGCCACCACGTCGAGGCCGCCCTCGGCCCGCAGCCCGGCCAGTTCGGCGAGGTTCCAGGCGGCGGAGCCCACCACGCTGAGGCTGCGCGGCCCCCGCCGCTGCACCACCCCGCGCACCAGCAGCAGCCAGGAGTGGAAGACGGTGTGGGCGCAGGCGTCGTGGGAGTCGTCGAAGAAGGCGAGGTCGACCAGGCCCGTGCCGTCGTCGAGCGTGCTGAAGATGACCCGCTTGCCGGAGCGGATCGGCGGGGTCTGGGTGGCCGCCTTGGCGCCCGCGACCAGCACCGTCTCACCGTGCCGCGCCGTGCGCAGCCGACGGGCGGGCACCACGCCCAGTTCGTCGAGGAAGGCGCGGTGGTCCTCCATCAGGTGGTACGAGGTGTCCATGGAGAGCACGCCCAGCTCGGCGCTGAGCCGTTCCGCCGGGGAGAGGTCGGGCGGCCCGGCGGAGGCCGTCCGGCGCCCGCCCGCCAGGGGGAGCTGGCCGCCGCCTCCGCTCCGGGCGCCCCGGTGCAGTTCGGTCAGATGCAGCTGGAGATCGCGGCGGTTGGCGCCGAACGCGTCCAGCCCGCCGACCTGGGCGAGCCGCTGGGCGACGGGACGGCTGGGCCGGGCCCGGTCCCAGAAGTCGAGCAGGGAGGAGTAGGGCTGTCCGGCCTCGATCCGCCGCGCCTCGGCCTCACTGATGCCGTGCACGTCATTGAGGGCGAGCCGGAGCCCCCACCGCCCCGCACCCGACCCAGTTTCAGACACCAGTTCGATACGGTGTGCGGCTCCCGAGGTGTTCACGTCCAGCGGCAGGATCGGCACCCCGCGCCGCCGCGCGTCCGCCAGCAGCAGCCGCTTGGGGTACATCCCGGGGTCGTGGGTCAGCAGTCCCGCGTAGAAGGCGGCCGGGTGATGGGCCTTCAGCCACGCCGACTGGTACGTCGGCACGGCGAACGCGACCGCGTGCGCCTTGCAGAAGCCGTACGAGCCGAACGCCTCGACGATCTCCCAGGTGCGCCGGATCACTTCCGCGCCGTAGCCGTTCGCCGCCGCCTGCTGGGCGAACCAGACCCGGATCCGCCCCTGTGACTCCGGGTCGGACAGCCCCCGCCGCACCCGGTCCGCCTCGTCGCGCCCGCAGCGGGTCATGATGTCCAGGATGTGGATGATCTGCTCGTGGAAAACGACGACGCCGTAGGTCTCCCTCAGCGGCCCCTCCAGGTCGGGATGCGGACAGCGGACGGGCGCCCGCCCGTGGCGCGC
Organism: Streptomyces sp. NPDC052040; assembly: GCF_044548405.1. NCBI lineage: Bacteria > Bacillati > Actinomycetota > Actinomycetes > Kitasatosporales > Streptomycetaceae > Streptomyces > Streptomyces sp. NPDC052040. Next base: position 381,372 of record NZ_JBIUBV010000004.1, read on the forward strand.
CTCGATGAAGGGCCGCACCATGTCGGCCGCGACCGGCCCCGGCCGGAACAGCGAGATGTCCACGACCAGATCGTCGAAGGTGGACGGCTGCAACCGCCCGACCAGGTCCCGCTGGCCCGGCGACTCGATCTGGAAGCAGCCCAGGGTCTCGGCGGAGCGGATGAGGCCGTACGTCTCCGGGTCGCCCGGCGCCAGGGCGTCCAGGTCGATCCGCTCCCCCTCGGCCCGCTCCACCTCCGCCACCGCGTGCGCCATGGCCGACTGCATCCGCACCCCGAGCACATCGAGCTTGAGCAGCCCCAGTTCCTCGACGTCGTCCTTGTCGAACTGGGACATGGGAAAGCCCTCGCCGCCGGTCGGCACGACCGGGGTCCGGGAGCGGAGGGAGGCGTCGGAGAGCAGGACCCCGCACGGGTGCATGGCGACCCCGCGCGGCAGCGCGTCCAGCGCCTCGACCAGCCCCCACAGCCTGTCGTAGGTCTCCTTCTCCTGCCGGGCCTCGCCCGCCAGCCGCCGCAGTTCGGGCAGTTCCGCCAGCGCCGCGCGGGCGTCGCGGGCGCGGATGTGCGGGAAGGACTTGGCGATGCGGTCGATGTCGGCCGGGTCCATGGACAGGGCGGCGCCCACATCCCGGATCGCATGGCGGACGCGGTAGGTCTCCGGCATCGCGACCGTCGCGACCCGCTCGGTGCCGAAGCGGCCGATGATCGCGCGGTAGACCTCCAGCCGCCGGGCGGACTCCACGTCGATGTCGATGTCGGGCAGGGCCTGACGGCGCCTGGACAGGAAGCGCTCCATCAGCAGTCCGTGCTCGACCGGGTCGGCGTGCGCGATGCCGAGCAGATGGTTGACGAGGGAGCCCGCGCCGGAGCCGCGCGCGGCCACCCTGATGCCCATGGTCCGGATGTCGTCCACGACCTGGGCGACGGTGAGGAAGTAGGACGCGAAGCCGTGGTGGGCGATGATGTCCAGTTCGTCGTGCATCCGCTCCCAGTAGGCGCGCCGGTCGGCATAGCCGCGCAGCACCATGCCCGCCGCCGCCCGGGAGGCGAGCGCGCGCTGCGCGGTGCGGCGGCCGGCGCCGACGAGACGGGCCTCGGGGAAGTGGACCGTGCCGACCCCGAGGTCGTCCTCGGGGTCCACCAGGCACTCGGCGGCCGTGGCCCGGGTCTGCTCCAGCAGGCGGTGGGCGGTGTCGCGGCGGTATCCGGCGGCCTCGACGACCCGCTCGGCGACCGCCAGCATGGCTCCCGCGTCCTTGAGCCAGGCCTCCCCGGAGTCCAGCCCCCTGGCGGGGTCGACGGGGACGAGGCGGCGGGCCGCGTCCAGGACGTCGGCGACCGGGCCGAGGCCGGGCTCGGCGTACCGGACGGCGTTGCTGAGCACCGGGCGCACCCCCTGCTCGGCGGCGAAGCCGACGGTGCGGGCGGCCAGGCGCAGGGAGCCGGGGCCGGTTCCGGTGCGGCCGTGCCAGACGGCCTCCAGCCGCAGGGCGCCGCCGTAGACCTCCCGCCAGGGCGCCAGGAGCCGTGCCGCGCGGTCCGGGCGCCCCGCGGCGAGGGCGCGGCCCACCTCGGAGTCGGGCCCCAGCAGGACGGTCAGTCCGTCGGCGTGGTTGTCGGCCCAGGGCAGCAGCGGGGAGCCCCGCTCGGCGGTGTGGGCGGCGGTGACCAGGCGGCACAGGTCGGCCCAGCCGCGGGCGCCGTCGCGGGCCAGGAAGACCGCGCGGGGCGCCGACTCGTCGATGAAGGCGCCCCCGCGCACGGGAGCGCGGCGCCTGCCCTCCTCCCCGGCCCGGCCCGGAGCACCTCCGGGCCGGGTGGCGGGCTCCGCCACCGCCAACTCCGCCCCGAACAGCGGCCGTACGCCCGCCGCCGCACAGGCGCGGGCGAAGCGGACCGTGCCCGCGAGGGAGTCCCGGTCGGTGAGCGCGAGGGCGTCCATGCCCTGCTCACCGGCGCGCTCGGCCAGCCGCTCCGGATGTGAGGCGCCGTAGCGCAGGGAGAACCCGGAGACGGTGTGCAGATGCGTGAAGTCCGGCATCCGCACCTCCCGCAGTCGTGCGCCCCGGAGGGGCTATCGAACATCCGTTCCCATCTATCCCACCCCCACCATAGACCAATTTTCGAACTGGCGTGCTACTTCCGCGAGCCCCCGCCCCACCTGCGCAAACGCCCCGGCGCACCAGCAGGGGGTAGGGTCTTTCGTTTGGATCGGGCCGGGTGGCCGCGCATCGGACAGATGGAGACACAAGAGCTATGGCCAAGAGGACGGACGCGCAGCCGGCTGCGCCGCATGCGGCCGACAGCCACGAGGTGATCCGTGTGCACGGCGCGCGGGAGAACAACCTCAAGGACGTCAGCGTCGAGATCCCCAAGCGCAGGCTGACGGTGTTCACCGGTGTCTCCGGCTCGGGCAAGAGCTCACTGGTGTTCGACACGATCGCCGCCGAGTCGCAGCGGCTGATCAACGAGACCTACAGCACCTTCGTGCAGGGCTTCATGCCCACCCTGGCCCGGCCCGAGGTCGACGTCCTGGACGGGCTGACCACCGCGATCATCGTCGACCAGCAGCGGATGGGCGCCGACCCCCGGTCCACGGTCGGCACCGCCACCGACACCAACGCGCTGCTGCGCATCCTCTTCAGCAGACTCGGGCAGCCGCACATCGGGCCGCCCAGCGCGTACGCCTTCAATGTCCCCTCGGTCCGGGCCAGCGGCGCGATCACGGTCGAACGCGGTGAGCGCAAGGCCGTGAAGGCGGTCTACAACCGCACCGGTGGCATGTGCCCGCGCTGCGAGGGCCGGGGCTCGGTCACCGACCTCGACCTCACCCAGCTCTACGACGACTCCAAGTCGCTCAACGAGGGCGCGCTCACCATCCCCGGCTACAAGGCGGGCGGCTGGAACTACCGGCTGTACAGCGAGTCCGGCTTCTTCGACCCGGACCGGCCGATCCGCGACTACACCAAGCGGCAGCTGCACGACTTCCTCCACCGCGAGCCGACCAGGATGAAGATCGCGGGCATCAACATGACCTACGAGGGTCTGATCCCGCGGATCCAGAAGTCGATGCTCGCCAAGGACCGGGAGGCGATGCAGCCGCACATCCGGGAGTTCGTGGACCGGGCGGTCACCTTCACCGTCTGCCCGGAGTGCGACGGGACCCGGCTCAGCGAGGGAGCCCGGGCGTCGAAGATCAAGGGCATCAGCATCGCCGACGCCTGCGCGATGCAGATCAGCGATCTGGCCCACTGGGTGCGCGGTCTCGCCGAACCGTCGGTCGCGCCGCTGCTCACCGCGTTGCAGCACAGCCTGGAGTCGTTCGTGGAGATCGGCCTCGGCTATCTCTCGCTGGACCGCCCGACGGGCACCCTCTCGGGCGGCGAGGCGCAGCGCACCAAGATGATCCGCCATCTCGGCTCCTCGCTCACCGATGTCACCTATGTCTTCGACGAGCCCACCACGGGCCTGCACCCCCACGACATCCGACGGATGAACGGCCTGCTGCTGCGGCTGCGGGACAAGGGCAACACGGTGCTCGTCGTGGAACACAAGCCGGAGGTCATCGCGATCGCCGACCATGTCGTGGACCTGGGCCCCGGCGCCGGTACGGCGGGCGGCACGGTCTGCTTCGAGGGCACCGTGGAGGCGCTGCGGGCCGGGGGCACCGTCACCGGCCGCCATCTCGACGACCGGGCCGCGCTCAAGAAGACGGTGCGCACGTCCTCGGGCACCCTGGAGATCCGCGGTGCGAGCGCGCACAACCTGCGCGATGTCGATGTGGACGTCCCGCTCGGGGTGCTGACCGTGATCACCGGTGTCGCCGGTTCCGGCAAGAGCTCGCTGGTCCACGGGTCGATCCCGGCCGACGCGGGGGTGGTCTCGGTGGACCAGAGCGCGATCCGCGGTTCGCGGCGCAGCAATCCGGCCACCTACACGGGCCTCCTGGAACCGATCCGCAAGGCCTTCGCCAAGGCCAACGGTGTGAAGCCCGCGCTGTTCAGCGCCAACTCCGAGGGCGCCTGCCCCACCTGCAACGGCGCCGGGGTGGTCTACACCGACCTGGCGATGATGGCCGGTGTCGCCACCACCTGCGAGGACTGCGGGGGGAAGCGGTTCGAGGCATCGGTCCTGGAGTACCGCCTCGGCGGCCGGGACATCAGCGAGGTCCTGGAGATGCCGGTGACCGAGGCCGAGGAGTTCTTCGGCAACGGCGAGGCGCGCACCCCGGCCGCGCACCGCATCCTGGAGCGGCTCGCCGATGTCGGGCTCGGCTACCTCACCATCGGGCAGCCGCTCACCACGCTGTCCGGCGGCGAGCGGCAACGGCTCAAGCTGGCCACGCACATGGCGGAGAAGGGCGGCGTCTACGTCCTCGACGAGCCGACCGCGGGGCTGCACCTCGCCGATGTCGAGCAACTGCTCGGCCTGCTGGACCGGCTCGTGGACTCCGGCAAGTCGGTGATCGTCGTCGAACACCACCAGGCGGTCATGGCGCACGCCGACTGGATCATCGACCTCGGCCCGGGGGCCGGGCACGACGGCGGCCGGGTGGTCTTCGAGGGCACGCCCGCCGATCTCGTCGCCGCCCGCTCCACCCTCACCGGCGAGCATCTCGCGTCCTACGTCGGCGCCTGACCCACGGCCCGCGCGACCGACGGCAGGCAGTCCCGCCCCCGGACGTGCGGGGCGGGACTGCCGTTCGAGCCGTCAGCCGGTCAGCCGGTCAGCCGGTCAGCCGGTCAGCCGGTCAGCCGGTCAGCCGGTCAGCCGATGGTGCTGCCCGTCACCGAGAGGGCCTCGGTGACCGGCTGGAAGAAGGTCTGGCCGCCCGCGGTGCAGTCGCCGCTGCCGCCGGAGGTCAGACCGACCGCGCTCTCGCCGTCGAAGAGCGCGCCGCCGCTGTCACCGGGCTCGGCGCAGACATCGGTCTGGATGAGACCGCTGACCGTGCCCTCCGAGTAGTTGACGGTGGCGTCCAGACCGGTGACCGTGCCGGAGTGGACCTGGGTCGTGGAACCGCTGCGGGTCACCTTCTCACCGACGGTCGCGTCCGCCGCCTTGGTGATCTTCTGCGTGGAGCCGTTGTAGAGGTCCACGGCGCTCGGGTGGTCGACCTCCGCGGTGTACTTGACCAGACCGAAGTCGTCGTTGGGGAAGTGGGACTGCGCGTTCTCGCCGATCGCCTTGCCGTCGGAGTCGGTCCAGCTGGTGATCGCGTGGGTGCAGTGCCCGGCGGTCAGGAAGTACGGCTTGCCGTCCTTGACCACGTTGAAGCCGAGCGAGCAGCGGCCGCCCGAGCCGGAGATGGCGTCGCCGCCCGCGATGAAGGGCTTGAAGGCGCCCTGTGAGCGCTTGAGTTCGGCCTTTCCGCCGAGACCGTCGACCACCTGGGAGAGCTTCTTCCAGGCCGCCTTGGAGACGGTCCGGTCGGCCGTGACGACCACCGTGTTGGTGCGGGGGTCGGTCGCCCAGGAGGTGCCCGGGATGGTCGCGTCCTTCTGGAGCAGGGTGCGGGCCCCGGCCAGCTCGGTCAGCGAGTTCCGGACCACTCTGGCCCGCGCGCCCGCCGCCTGTACGGCCTTCGCGGCGGAGCCGTCCAGCACATTGACGACGAGCTGCTTGGCCTGTGCGTCGTAGTACGTTCCGGCCGCGTCGGCGCCCAGGTCCTGACGGAGCGTCGAGGCGAGCTTTCCGGCCGCGCCGAGGGAGAGGGTGTGGGGCGAGGGGGTTGCCGGGGCCTCGCTCGCGTTCGCATTCTGGAAGGTGACACCCGCGGCGATCAGTGCAGTGACGCCCGCTCCGGCCAGCGCGGCCCGCCGCCTGGTTATGCGTCGGTGCTTCAACTCACGTCCTCCTGTGGGGGGTCGGCCGCGGGGGCTGTGGGGGCCCGGCGGCGGCCGAAGGCGTGCGAGCACGAAGGCGGCGTAGGCAGCAGCCACGTCCGCACCCGCCGTGTGGAGGACACTATTCCGAGGCTCACAGGGAGCACACAAGGTCGACTTCAGGACGCCCGGATACCAACAGGCCTACGCCCTTTGACGGATACCCCCTGCCCCCTGTCCTCCTTGTGCATTCCCACTGCAAACGCCGGAAGAGGGTTAACCCTGTGTCGGCCACGAGGTCTAGTCCTGTCCGGATGTCGACCCTGCCGGGCCGGGGCCGCGCAGGACGGACGGAGGCACACGAGGGAGCCCCCGCGCCCAAGAGACCGGACGCGGGGGCTCCCCTGCTGCTGAGAAAACGCGGATCGGACCGTGCGGTGGCCCCGGCGGGCCGGGGATCAGTAGACGTGGACCCCGTAGGCGCTCAGGGCCTCGGTCACCGGCTGGAAGAAGGTCGTACCACCGGAGGTGCAGTCACCGCTGCCGCCGGAGGTCAGACCGTAGGCGACACCGCCGTTGGAGTACAGCGGTCCGCCGGAGTCGCCGGGTTCGGCGCAGACCGTGGTCTGGATGAGCCCGGAGACGACGTCGCCGGAGCCGTAGTTGACCGTGGCGTTGAGTGCGGTGACCCGGCCGCTGTGGACGCCGGTCGTGGAGCCGCGGCGGTAGACGGTGGTGCCGACGGACGGCGTGGCCGCGCTGGTGATGTCCACGCTGCCCACGGTGCCCGACTTGGTCACCGAGCTGTTGGTGTAGCGCACGATGCCGTAGTCGTTGCCGGGGAAGCTGGAACCGGCCGTGGTGCCGAGCGTGGTGGAGTGGGAGGTGCTCGTCCACCAGGTGCCCGCGCCGTCGGTGCAGTGTCCGGCGGTCAGGAAGTAGGAGTTTCCGCTGGAGTCCTGGACGTTGAAGCCGAGTGAGCAGCGCCAGCTGCTCGCGTAGATGGCATCGCCGCCGGAGGTCAGCTTGTTGAAGCGGCCCGGGGTGTGCCGGATGGTGAGGGCACCGGCGTTGCTGCCGGCCGCCTCCTTGATCTTCGCGATCTCCGCCCCGGACACCCTGCTGTCGACGGTGACGACCAGGCGGTGTGCCGCGGGGTCGACGACCCAGGCGGTGCCCGGGACATCGGACGTGAGCACCGAGTCACCGGCCTGGCTGAGCTGGTGGGCGCTGAAGGTGCGGGCGTCGCTCGCGTTCGCGCTGGGGACGGCGAACGCGGCTGCGGCCACGAGTCCGGTGGCCACGGCGATCAGCCGGGTCCGTCTCGCGAGGCCGCTCGTGGGGTTGGTGCGCTTGTTCCTCACGTGTCGTTCCCTCCAAGGGAAGTCGGGGGCCCACGTGGGGGATGGGGCCCGTGAGGCGCAGCCGGGAGCCGGCTCGTCGGGGTCCGCATACGTGCCGTGCTCCTGACAAGCGCTGGGGGGAGTATTCGGCCGCGTGGCCGACCGACGCAAGGGCGCCTTTCGGCCGTACAGCCTTCAACTGACCGGTCTGCCGGGGAAGGTGAAGACCCGCGGCCCCTGTCCACCGCAGGGTGCGCCCTTCTACGACAGGGTGCGCCGCGCTCCGCTATCGCAAGATGCGCTCCCCCGCCTCGATCGCGACGCCCAGTGTGTTGCCCGGCGGCGGGAAGGGGCAGACGAAGTGGTCCGCGAAGGCGCACGGCGGCAGCAGGGAGCGGTTGAAGTCCACCGTCGTACGCCCCTCGGCGTCGGGCGCGGGCGGCCGCAGAAAGCGAAAGCGATAACTGCTGTCCCCGCTGGTGGCGTCGGCGAAGACCGCCCACAGCGAGCCGTCCTCCTCCACCGAGACCTGGAGGGTGAGGTCCTGTCCGTCGAGCGTGAAGGCGAGGACACCGCCGAGCGCGAGACCGCGGTGGCGGCCGTCGGCGTTCTCGACGAGCACGGTGCGGTGCTCCCCGTACGGGGTGAAGTGTCCCTCGACGGACCAGCGCGGGTCGTGGGGAGAGGCATCGATGCCCCGGAAGGCACTGCGTCCGGGGGCGTCCGGGTCGTAGACGCGCACGCCCCAGACCTCCTCGCGGACCAGAACGACCAGGCGGCGGCCGCCCGCCGCGACCCGGGAGCGGGTGGCGGGGCCGGGATCGGGACCGAGCCGGACCTCACCGCTGAAGGGCTCCCCGTCGACGGTCAGGCCGTCGTCCGCGGCGGCCGACAGCACCACCCCGTCCTCCTCGGCCCGCCAGCTTCCGGGAATGGCCGGAAGCTGACCGTCCGGAAGATCCTCCAGCCAGTAGGTACCGGTCAGGGCGAGCGGCCCGTCGGGCGCCGACACCTGCTCGGTGCGGCGTTCGTGCCACTGCTTCCACTCGTCGGATGCGTCCGTCGTCATGTGCTCAACCCTTCCACAGCGGACCCCCCGCGCCGGGAGGCGATACGAGGATGAACCCATCGGCCGCGTCCGTCCGGAGGAACCCCTTCCGCCCTACGGCGACGGGGCCCGCCTCAGCCGGACGGCCGGGGAGGGGCGGCGTGTCCTACGAGCTGGACGGCCGGGAGGGGACGGCGTGCCGTACGGGCCGGACGGCAGGGGGACGGCGTGCCGTAGGTCTGGGGGACGGCGTGCCGTACGGCAACGGTCATGGTGTCCCCCCGGTCACGGTGGACGGGCGCGGGCGGCGGCCGGTCCCGGTGATCCCGAGGTGCTCCCCCAGCGTGCTGCCCGGGTAGAAGGTGCGGAACCGGCCGCGGTGCTGGAGCAGTGCGACCGTGCCGTTGACGAGCCGCTCCAGGTCGCGGCGCGGCTCGACCGGGGTGAGGTGGAAGCCGTCGACGGCACCGGTCTCGTGCCAGGCGGCGATCAGCTCGGCCAGGTCGACGGGACCGCCCCGGTAAAGCGGACCGCACCCGGTCCGCCGGGATCCCCCGACGGCTCCCCCACGCCCGCGGGCCGCCCGGGGCCGGAGGCCGCCCCACCCCGGCTCGGCCGCGCACTCCCCCTCGCCCAGGTCCACGATCAGCGCCGCCAGGACGCGCAGGCTCCCGGGGTTCCGGCCCGACTCCGCTGCCGCGTGGAGGAGTTCGGTGCGCGCGGCGACGGCCGCGGCGAGGCTCTCCGCCCGTACCAGCGCCACATCGGCATGGCGGCCCGCGGCACGGCGGGCGCCCGGGTCGGTGGCGTCGACGACCCGGACGGGGTGCCCTCGCGCCGGAACGCGCTCCCGTTCCTCCGTCATCCCGTACGGGAGTTGCCGCGGGACGGACGGCAGCGGGGGCGTCCCGCCCGGACCGCCCGTCTCCCGGTACCGCCAGCCGGCCCGCCCCCGGCTGACCCGGTCGAGGGCCTCGACCGCCGCCGGAACGGGTAACGGGCCTCCGCGGCCGACAGCCAGGTCGGCCAGGTCGGCCACCAGGCCGATACGGCCGGTGGCGGAAGCGGCGCGGAGCAGGACACCGAGGGCGTCGGAGCCGGGCGCAGCGCACCCCTCCCAGGCCGCACCAGGGCCCGCCGAGCCGTCACCGGACCCACCGGAACCACCCCCGAACTCACCGGAACCGCCCTCCGCGAGCCCGTCCCCGAGCGTCACGAAGTCCAGTGCCCCGCGCTCCGCGAGCCGGATCAGCTCCACGGCAGCTCCGCTGTCGCGGGCCACCCGGACGTCGACCGCGGCGGCCAGGTGCAGCATGCCCCGGCCGTGCCATGAGGTCATCTGAGGAAACCTTTCTTGGGCGGGCCCGGAGTACGGGCACCGGCCCCGAAGTCGTGTGGGCGGCCTGTGCCGTTCAGGCGGCGATGCCCGCGCCCCGGGCATCGGTGTGCGGACCCACCGGGTCCAGCCGGTCCACCGGGTGCACGCCCAGGAAGGAACCGGCGTACGGTTCGGGCGCGTTGGCGGCGGCGATCCGCTCCAGATAGCCGGTGTCCCGCGGCCCGACTCCTCCGACGATCACCAGCGAACGGCGTGCGCCTCTCATCGGCCGCATTCCGCATTCCGCGGCGCGGGCGGGGTACTTCGCCGAGGCGTGACGCACGCTGCCGAGCGGGACGGCAGGCGGGAGGGTGGCCTTTCGGGCGGCCGTGGCCCGTGGGGCAGGGGCAGGCATAGGAAGGCTCCGTGATGCGTCGGATCGAACACGGGTGGTGCCTTCACACGGACGTGCTGTACGGCCGAGCCCCTCAGCAGAGCCGTGCACCGAGAGTACGTGGGCGTTTCCCCGGCCTGTCAAGGTTGTCCGTACTGTGAGCCGTGCGTCTCACGTCAGTTGACGTGGAAGGGGACGCCTGTTCCACTGAGGACATGCGCCCACAGCAGCGGCTGGTCACCCGCTCCCACATCGACTTCGGTCGCGTGTGGTCCTCCTCCTGTTGAGCCGACCCCGCCGCATGCACCGCACGCCCTGATCAGGGCCGCCCCATGCGCTCTTCCCTCGCCTTCACACACGCTTCTCCCCTCCCCTCCCTGCTCTTCGTCCCTGCCGTCCCGGCCGTCCCGGCCGTCAGGGACGAGGAGTTGACGCCCCGGCCGCCGCGAGCGAAAAGCTGAGACGCCCCAGCCGTCAGGCGTCAGGCGTCAGGCGTCAGGCGTCAGGCGTCAGGCGTCCTCACGCTCCCGTACGTCGAGCCGTCCGGCCCGCCGGGGCCCCGGTATGTCCCGACCGCGTTTCCCGGCGGCGGCCCGCGCGGTGTCCCGGCGCAGCACCGCCTGCTCCACGGCGAGGTCGTAGGCGAGCCGCTGCACCCGGTCGAACGCCGCGGCGACCTGGAGCACCTCCGGCGCGGCCCGGCCGGGCACGGCGAGCGGCTCGGGCGGCGGCGTCCGGCCGGGACCGCGGTGCTGCACGGTGGCGAGTGTCAGCGGCAGCCGGATCCCGGCCGTCTCCCGTGTCTGCGCGGCGAGTTGGACGAGCGGGGTGGAGACCGCGCGGACGCAGTCCAGGGCGAGACGGCCGAGCGCGGTGACCGTCCCGAGGGCGAACAGCGCGAACAGCACCAGGGCGCGCCGGGCCGCTCCTTCCAGCCCGGCGGCGCGGTCCTCGACGTCCCGGCCGAGGGAGAGCTGCACGGTGCGCAGGCCGTCGAGGGCCGAGTCGGCGGACTTCCACCGGGACTCGGGGGTCACGCCGTGCGGGCCGATCCGGCCGCCGCCGTGCAGCGCGGCGTTCTCGTAGCCGAGGGTGCGGACGGCGGCCGGTGCGGCGAGCGCGGCGTCCAGCCACCGCCGTTGGGCCGCGGTGGCCGAAAGGGTGAAGTCGTCCAGGGCCGCGAGCCTGCCCGCGCGGAGGCCGAGGAAGCGGAGGTAGCCGTCGGCGCGGAACCGTCCGGCGGCCGCCGAGCCGAGGACCAGGGCGTGCTCCTCGCCGGTGAACTCCTTGGCGCGGCCGAGGCTTCTGAGCGCCTGGCAGGCGGCGCGCAGCCGGCTGTCGCGGGCGTCGTCGAGGCCGAGCCCGGGCCGGTCGAGGGCGGTGATGGCGGCGGTGAAGCCGTCGAAGGCCTCCGCGGCCGTGCCGCTGCCGTCGTCGGTGCGGCGGCGGACCTCCGTGAGCACGTCGAGCCGAGGCAGGGTCGCGCGCACGGAGGCGGCTGCCGTGCCGTCGCGGCCCCTGAGCGCCTCGGCGAGCCGGGCCCGTGCGGCGTCCGTGGCTCTGCGGCGCGCGGGGAGCGCCGCGCGGAACTGCCGTGCGCCGCCGAGGTATCCGGTGGTCGGTCCGCGCTCCTTCTGAAGTGCGTGGACCAGTCCCTGAAGGGTGGCGGAGAGCCGGGCGTTCGCGGCGGCGGCCGCCGCGTCGCGGTATGCCGAGAGCTGCTCCGCAGCGGCCGCGCCCAGCAGGGCGAGCAGCACGGCCAGGGCGAGGACGAGGGTCCTCAGCAGCCGGGCGCGGATGGTGAGGTGCACGGACCTGCCTTGGGTAGGGGCGGGGTCGTGGAGGCCGGGGCGTAGGGACGGCCGGAAAGGGTCCCGCGACCGACCAACGACCCGTTGCCGCACCGGTCACCACATCATGTGCTTGTTTTACGGATCGGAAACAGTATTTCCGCAGTTTCCCGACCCGCCCCGTCCTGTCCTCTCTCGTTCCCCCTCGCTCGGACGAGGGAACTTCGCACCCCGGATTTTTCTGAGGCAGCGTCAGAATTGCTGCTGCAAGCCGGATGTCCGGTGGGGCCACGGTGATCCACGGCGGCTCAACTGCCACCTCGTTCACCCGTACGCACGACGCGTCACCCATACGCCGCCGCAAATATTATTTCACTCTCAGTCAGCAGTGGTTTGCCGTACGGCCCTTGGGACACGCGGGCTCTCGACGTACTGACTGTGCACCAGTACCGTCACGAAACCCCCGCGCGGCGTCTATCCCCTTGGCGCCACATCCGCATCATGGACGACCATGGAGGTGCGGACGGCTTGAAAGACCGCTGTGAGAGGAGGCGTCCATGGGATCGGTACGCAAGGCGAGTGCCTGGCTGGGCCTCGTCGACGACAACGATGACGAGCGTTACTACGACGACGACTACGCCGAGGGCCAGGACCACGGCGATGCCTGGGTGACCGACCCGCGGGTGCAGGTGGCGTCCGACACGGCGGAGGAGAAGGGCCGCCGGATCGGCACGGTCACCCCGGACAGCTTCCGGGACGCCCGGGCCATCGGCGAGCTCTTCCGGGACGGTGTCCCGGTCATCATGAACCTCACCAACATGGAGTCCGGCGACGCCAAACGCGTCGTGGACTTCGCGGCCGGGCTGATCTTCGGTCTGCGCGGCTCGATCGACCGGGTCTCCAGCCGTGTCTTCCTGCTGACCCCGGCGCACACGGAGATCGTCAGCGGCGACGCCGCGAGCCGTCCGCAGGACGGGTTCTTCAACCAGAGCTGAGGCAGGGCCGTTCACCGGCCCTGCCCGCTTCGGGCCCCGACCCGGACCCGGGCCGAGACCCAGCCCCAGCCCCAGACCCAGACCCAGGCTCAGCGGAAGGCGTCGAGCCCGGTGAGCGCCTTGCCCAGCACGAGCTGGTGCATTTCGACGGTGCCCTCATAGGTGAGCACCGATTCCAGATTGGTGGCGTGCCGCATCACGGGATACTCCAGGGAGATCCCGTTGGCACCGAGGACCGTCCGCGCGGTACGACAGATGTCGATGGCCTCGCGTACGTTGTTGAGCTTGCCGAAGCTGATCTGTTCGGGCCGCAGCCGTCCGGCGTCCATCCGCCGCCCCAGGTGGTGGGCGAGCAGGATCCCCTTGTGCAGTTCGACGGCCATGTCGGCCAGTTTGGCCTGGGTGAGCTGGAAGCCGCCGATGGGCCGGCCGAACTGCTCCCGGCTGCGCGCGTAGGCGACGGCGGACTCGAAGCAGGAGCGGGCCGCCCCCATCGACCCCCACACGATGCCGTAGCGGGCGTGGGAGAGGCAGCCGAGCGGCCCCTTGAGCCCGACCACGGCGGGCAGTACGGCGTCGGCGGGCAGCCGCACGTCGTCCAGGACGAGTTCACTGGTGACGGACGCCCGCAGGGACCACTTGTGCTTGATCTCGGGGGCGGAGAAGCCGGGGGTCCCGGCGGGCACCACGAACCCCCGGATGCCCTCGTCGGTCTGCGCCCACACCACGGCCATCCCGGCGACCGAGCCATTGGTGATCCACATCTTGCGGCCGTTCAGGACCCAGTCGGAGCCGTCGCGCTTGGCGTGGGTGCGCATCGAGGCGGGGTCGGAGCCGTGGTCGGGCTCGGTGAGCCCGAAGCAGCCGATGACCTCACCGGCGGCCATCCGGGGCAGCCACTGCTGCTTCTGCTCCTCGCTGCCGAAGCGGTGCACGGCGTACATGGCGAGCGAGCCCTGCACGGAGACCAGGGAGCGGATCCCGGAGTCGGCGGCCTCCAGCTCCAGGCAGGCGAGGCCGTACTGCACGGCGCTGGCCCCCGCACAGCCGTAGCCGCTGAGCGACATGCCGAGGGCGCCCAGCGAGCCCAGCTCCCGGGCGAGTTCACGGATCTGAGGCAGTTCGCCCCGCTCGTACCACTCGGCGACATGGGGCAGTACGCGCTCCGCCGCCCAGGTCCGCACCGTGTCGCGGATGGCCAGGTCCTCGGCGTCCAGCAGGTCGTCGATCCCCAGCGGGTCGGCGGGGTCGAAGGGGGGCAGGGACGGGGACGGGGTCATGGGGGCAGCCTCCGTGACACTGAAAACTAGCAGCGCTAGCCAGGACTGGACGGGCCGACCGTACGACGCCCCGCGCCGGGCGTCCAGTACCGGGCCCCGCGCCGGGCGCCCGTGGACCCCCGGCCGCGCGCCCCCGCGCACACCCCGGCGCCCGGGTCAGGCCGAGACGCGCGCGTCCTCGGTCCTGCGCGGCGCCGGAACGGCGGCCTCGCCCGCCGGGGACGGCGCCTCGCACTGCATGGCCCGCGGCAGCCGCAGTGCCATCACCGCGCCCAGCAGCAGCAGTCCGGCACTCACCAGGAGCGTCAGATGCAGACCGTGGACGAAGGAGTCGCGCGCCGCGTGGCGCAGGGCCGCGCCCCGGGCGCCACCGAGCCGGTCCGCCACCTGGTAGGCCTCGCCGAGCGACTGGCCGGCGTCCCGGGCCGCCGAGGCGGGGACGCCCTGCACCGAGGAGAGTCCGGGCGTGTACGCCGCGTTCATCACGCTGCCGAGCAGCGCGATCCCGATGCCCGCGCCCAGTTGGTACGAGGTCTCGCCGATCGCCGCGGCACCGCCGGACTGCGCCTGGGGCGCCTCGCTCAGCATCGACTCGTAGGCGCCGAACAGCGTGGTCTCCAGGCCGAAGCCGAGCAGGACGAAACCGGACAGGAGCAGGCCCGGGTTGTCGTGACCGCCCATCAGGGTGAGCGTGAGCACCGCGGCGGCCGTCAGCAGGAAGCCGGAGACCACCATCCGGCGGGGGCCGAAGCGCTGGAGCAGCTGCGAGCCGACCAGGCCCGCCGCCATCGCGGCGAACGTCAGCGGCAGCAGCCGCAGTCCCGTCTGGAGCGGTGACAGGCGCAGCACCAGCTGGAGGTACTGGGCCGCGATGAGTTCGAGGCCGACGAGCGCCAGCATCGCCAGCACGATGCAGCCGACCGAAGTGCCGAACGCCGGGCGGGCGAACATCCGCAGATCCACCAGCGGGTGGGTGCGGCGCCGCTGCCGCCGTACGAAGCCGGTCATCAGGCCCACGCCCGCCAGCAGCGGCAGCAGGGTGTAGGGGTCGAGCGGCGACTCCCCGGCGCCGAGCCGCTTCACGGCGAGCACCAGACCGAAGAGGCCGCCCGCCG
Source organism: Streptomyces sp. NPDC052040 (assembly GCF_044548405.1). Lineage (NCBI taxonomy): Bacteria > Bacillati > Actinomycetota > Actinomycetes > Kitasatosporales > Streptomycetaceae > Streptomyces > Streptomyces sp. NPDC052040. The sequence continues at coordinate 396,482 of NZ_JBIUBV010000004.1, forward strand.
CCATCAGTGCGCCGAGCACGTCCCAGGGGCCGTCGCCCTCGCCCTTGGACTCCGGCAGCAGCAGCCGTCCGACCGGCAGGCTGACCAGCATCAGCGGGATGTTGATCAGGAAGACCGAGCCCCACCAGAAGTGCTCAAGGAGGAAGCCGCCCAGCAGCGGCCCGATCGCCGCGCCGACCGCGGCCACCGCGCTCCAGATGCCGATGGCGAGGGCCCGCTCGCGCCGGTCCGGGAAGACCTGGCGCAGGATGGACAGGGTCGCGGGCATGATCATCGCGCCGCCCACGCCGAGCAGCGCCCGGGCGCCGATCAGCACCTGGGCGTCCTGGGCGAGGGCGGCCACCCCGGAGGCGACGCCGAACAGGCCGTAGCCGAGCAGCAGAACGCGTCTGCGGCCGACGCGGTCGCCCAGCGTGCCGAAGAGGATCAGCAGCGAGGCGCAGACGAGCGGATAGGTGTCGACGATCCAGAGCAGTTCCATCGCACCGGGCTTGAGATCCTCGGTGACGGCGGGCATCGCGACATGCAGCACGGTGGCGTCGACGGCGACGAGCAGCAGGCTGACGCAGAGGACGACGAGGACGACCCAGCGACTCGCACCTGCCCCGGCCGCCCGACGGCGAGCCGCGATGGCGGCCGTGGTCGTCCCGGACATAGAGGTACCTCCCTGATGGTCCCTCGCTCCGGCGGTGCACGGGGGTGGGGACGCCCCGCGCCGGTACCGGGAGGAGCGGTTCTCCCGGGGGACGGCCGAAGCGAGTGAGTCGCCAGAGTACGCGAGTTCCCCGAGCGGCCGCGTGGCGGACCTCTCAGGTTCCCCGGGGAGACGGTGTGGCGTGCGCCACCTCCCCGCGGAGGACCACGCGACGCCGACGGCCCCGGTTCCCCGCGCCCTCGATAATCGGGCGGATGGACGAGCAACCCCGGCGCCCGGCGCCCTCCCCGCCCGGCGCCCTGCGCCGGGCCGCCCCCGCCCTCCTGGGATACGCGGCGGTACGCGCCGTGGGTCTCGTCGCCCTCGCCCTGTGGAGCGCGGCGCGCGGCACCAGCCCGCACACCCTGCTGGCCGCCCGCTGGGACTCGCTCTGGTACACCCGGGTCGCCGCTCTCGGCTACGGCTACGAGGTCCGCCTGCCGAACGGCGATGTGCACTCGAATCTGGCTTTCTTCCCGCTGCTGCCCTGGCTGGAGCGGCTCGGCGCGGCCCTGTCCCCGCTGTCCTGCGCCGACGCGGGTCTGGTGGTGGCCGCGCTGGCCTCGCTGGCGGCGGCCTGGGGGATCTTCGCCGTCGGGGACCGTCTGTACGGCCGCCGGACGGGCGTCTGCCTGGCGCTGCTGTGGGCGGTGCTGCCGGTGGGGATCGTGCAGTCGATGGCGTACAGCGAGTCACTGTTCACGGCGCTGGCCGCCTGGTCGCTGTACGCGGTGCTCAGCGGCCGCTGGGTGACGGCGGGGGTGCTCGCCTCGCTCGCGGGTCTGACCCGGCCGGTGGGCGCGGCCGTCGTCGCCGCGGTCTGGGCGGCGGCGGCCGTCTCCTGGGCGCGCGAGCGGCGCACCCGCCCGGCGGCCGGGGTTCCGTGGCTGCGCCGGGCGCTCGGCCTGCTGATCGCCCCGCTCGGCGCCGCCGGTTACATCCTGTGGGTCGGCCACCGCACCGGCCGGGGGCCTCTCGGCTATCTCGACGTCCAGGCCGGCTGGCGCAACGGATTCGACGGCGGCTACGCCTTCGCCCGTTTCGTCGCGGAGAAGTTCACCTCCTGGCCCGCCGCCCTCGCCGGTGCGGGACTGGTCGTCGGAGTGGCTCTGGTCGTATGGCTGTACATGCTGTGCGTCCGGCAGGGCCAGCCCCTGGCGTTGCTGGTGTACACGGGTGTGGTCGTCCTGCTGGCCCTGTGCGCGTCGAGCTACTTCGGCTCGAAACCGCGGCTGCTGCTGCCCGCTTTCCCCCTGTTGCTCCCCGTTGCCCGGGCGCTGGCCCGGGTGCGTCCGACCAGGTCCGCGGCGGTTCTCGGCGGTGTCGCCCTGGCGTCGGCCGCATACGGAGCGTTCTGGCTGAACGGCTCCGGTCCGCCATGATCCGCTCCGGACGGCCGGTGATCGGCCGGGTAATTCCACGCCAGCATTCGGTGAACGCATAGGCAATGGCCATATAACCAAGCCCCGTGGCGATCAATGGAATTGAAGACCTGGCGACACTCCGATAACAGAATCCATAGAAATAAACCCCCTGTTGAGAGGAATCCCACATCACATCGTCATCACAAACCCGGTGATTCGGCCGGGCCCGCAGCTCACTCGCTGTAACGTCGATTGAGTGCGTACCCAACGAAAGCTGAGCCGACGTCTGGACCGGGTCTTCGCCCGGTTGGACCGTGAGCCTGAACGCCCGGCCCACATTGACGTGCCCCGGATGAGCCGGCACCGAGTGGTTCTCTTCTCGGCCACCCTGGCCTTCTACACCGCGATCGTGTGGGCCGTCGTCGTCTCCTCCTGGCTGGTCCGGCTCGACTGGCAGGTCATGTTCTTCCGGCCGTACCAGCAGTGGCCGCAGATCCACGCGTTCCTCGACTACTACGTGGTGCTGGGCCAGCGCGGCCCCACCGCGGTGATGGTCGCGTCCTGGCTGGGCTGGCGCTCCTGGCGGCAGCACACCCTGCGCCCGCTGCTCTCGCTGGGCGCCGCGCTGCTCCTGCTGAACATCACGGTGGGCGCCGCCAAGTACGGAATGGGCCGCCTCGGCCCGCACTACGCGACCGTCATCGGATCGAACGAGATGTGGCGCGGCGGCGATATATTTCCCTCCGGCCACACCGCCAACGCGGTGGTGACCTGGGGCATCCTGGCTTATCTGGCCTCCACCCCGCGGGCCAGGCGCTGGCTGTCCGCGCTCTCCGCGGTGACGTCCCTCGGCGTCGGCCTGACCACGGTCTACCTCGGTACGCACTGGCTCAGCGATGTACTCCTGGGCTGGGCGGCGGGCCTGTTGATCCTGCTGGCCCTGCCCTGGTTCGAGCCGCTGACCGCCCGCGCGGAGGAGGCCGTCTTCGAGCTGCGGGACCGTCTGCGCAGCGGCCGTGCCGTCCCGGCGCCCGCCCCGGCCACCCCCGTGGCCGCCCGCCCGCGAGTCGTCGCCCCGCTCGCGGCCACCGGCGAGGAGCCCCCGGCCCGGGAGCCCGCGGCCACCGCCCGTACGGCCAGGGCCGGTGTCCATCTGGCCCCCGGACCGCACACCACCCGCGGTGAGCGCAGCCCGGTCACCCCGGCGGGCAGCCGCCGCCCGCCGCACTCGGACCGGATGCCCCGCGGCACCGCACCGGCGCGGCCCCTGGCGGGCGGCTGACGACCCGCGGGGACCGGTACGCACAACCTCCCCGCGCCACGAAGGCCCCGGCTCACCGCGAGCCGGGGCCTTCGGCCGTTCAGCCCTTCCAGCAGCGCCCGACGCGGCCGTCGACGACCTCGAAGTTCAGCCGTCCCACGCGGTATTCCATGGTGATGATCGTGCCCGGCGGCAGGGAGCGCACGGTGCTCCAGCCGCGTTCGCGGGCGAGCCGCTCGGCCCGGTGCGCCTCCAGGCCCACATAGGCGTCCGGGGAGTCCTCGGGTTCGTCGCCGGGGGCGGGAATGGGTGCCATGCCGCCACGTTAGGCCGCGGTCCCCCGGCAGGGAAGTGCATCCGCCGTCCCAGAGGCCACTCATGCCCCTCCGGTCACACTTCTGTCACAGAACCACGGCACCCGTTTCGCCTCAACCGCGTCACACGTATGAGGGGTTCCGCGGCCGCCACGCACCTCTTCGAACGCAATTCGGAGCAGGTTCGAGCAGGCTCGGAACGCGTTCGTCATAACCCCGCGGAAAGCGCGGTCCGCAGTTTTCCCCGGTCCTTTCCATTCCGGTCCTGGAATCGCGCGCACCGCCCGGCCCCGCATGAGAAACACATGGCTTCGGCACAGAATCCCCGCACACACCCGGCGGAGCATGCACGGGGGCGCGCGGCGGGTCATGGGGCCGCGAGCGCGCGAACCGCCGCGCCCGTGGCGGGCCCGGTACCCGAGGAACGAGGGGGCAGGCGATGGGGACGGACACCGCACGGGCGACCGCGGAGGCCCTCCCGGCGAGGCGGCCGGGGCAACGGGTCGTCGCCTGGCTCACCACCACCGACCACAAGCGGATCGGCCACCTCTATCTGGTCACATCCTTTGCGTTCTTCCTGGTCGGGGGCGTCATGGCGCTGCTGATGCGCGCCGAGCTGGCCCGGCCGGGCCTCCAGATCATGAGCGAGACCCAGTACAACCAGCTGTTCACGCTGCACGGCACGATCATGCTGCTGCTGTTCGCGACCCCCACCTTCGCGGGCTTCGCGAACGAGATCATGCCGCTTCAGATCGGCTCTCCCGATGTGGCGTTCCCCCGGCTGAACATGCTGTCGTTCTGGCTGTTCCTGTTCGGCGGCCTGATCGTGCTGGGCTCGCTGCTGACCCCGGAGGGCGGGGCCGACTTCGGCTGGTTCGCCTACGCGCCGCTCAACAGCCTGGAGCACACCCCGGGCGTCGGCGCCGACATGTGGATCATGGGCCTCGCGCTGGCGGGCTTCGGCACGATCCTCGGCGCGGTCAACTTCCTGACCACGATCGTCGGGATGCGGGCACCGGGCATGACGATGTTCCGGATGCCGATCTTCACCTGGAACACGCTGTTCACGTCGATTCTCGTCCTGATGGCCTTCCCCGTGCTGGCCGCGGCGCTGCTGGCACTGGAGGCGGACCGGCGGTTCGGCGCCCAGGTGTTCGAGGCGGCGAACGGCGGCGCGCTGCTGTGGCAGCACCTGTTCTGGTTCTTCGGCCATCCCGAGGTGTACATCATCGCGCTGCCGTTCTTCGGGATCATCACGGAGATCATCCCGGTGTTCAGCCGCAAGCCGATCTTCGGCTATCTGACGCTGGTCGGCGCGACGATGGCGATCACGGGGCTGTCGGTGGTCGTGTGGGCGCACCACATGTTCGCGACGGGCGCGGTGCTGCTGCCGTTCTTCTCCTTCATGTCCTTCCTGATCGCGGTGCCCACGGGCGTGAAGTTCTTCAACTGGAGCGGCACGATGCTCCGGGGCTCGCTGTCCTTCGAGACGCCGATGCTGTGGGCGACCGGCTTTCTGGTGTCCTTCCTGTTCGGCGGGCTGACCGGGGTGATCCTGGCCTCGCCGCCGCTGGACTTCCACGTCACCGACTCCTACTTCGTGGTGGCCCACTTCCACTACGTCGTCTTCGGTACGGTCGTCTTCGCCACCTTCGGCGGCTTCTACTTCTGGTGGCCCAAGTTCACGGGGAAGATGCTCGACGAACGGCTCGGCAAGATCCACTTCTGGACGCTGTTCGTCGGCTTCCACCTCACGTTCCTGGTGCAGCACTGGCTCGGCGCCGAGGGCATGCCGCGCCGCTACGCGGACTATCTGGCCGCCGACGGCTTCACCGCGCTCAACACGGTCTCCTCGATCGGCGCGTTCCTGCTGGGGACGTCGACGCTGCCGTTCCTCTACAACGTCTGGCGGACCGCGCGCCACGGCGTCCCGGTGGAGGTCGACGACCCCTGGGGCTTCGGCCGTTCACTGGAGTGGGCGACCTCCTGCCCGCCGCCGCGGCACAACTTCGTCACCCTGCCCCGGATCCGCTCCGAGGCCCCGGCGTTCGATCTGCACCACCCCCAGTACGCCGCCCAGATCCCCCAGCCGGAGCCGAAACGGCATCAAGCCGAAGAGGACTGAGGCCCGCCACGCGCCGGACGGCGGAAGCCCCGCGGGCCCCGGCGCCGTCCGGGGACGGATGCCGGGCCCCGCGGGGCCGGGCCGGTCAGAGGGCGAGCCGCTGCCCGGGCACGATCAGATCGGGGTCGCCGCCGATGACGGCCCGGTTGCGCGCGTAGACCTGCTGCCAGGTGGTGCCGTGCCGTTCGGCGATGACGCTGAGGGTGTCGCCCTCGCGGACCGTGTAGTCGCCGCGGGAGGCACCGCGGGAGACGGGTTCCGTCGTGCGCTCGGGGGCCTTCGCGTGCTGCCGCGAGGGGGCGGATCCGGTGGCGGCGGACCGCGGGGACGAGTGCGTCGAGTACGCGGTGCCCGAGGCCGGGTGTCCGGCCGCCCCGGCGTCGGGGGCGGCGGGCGCGGACCCGCCCGCTCCGGCGCGGGAGGAGCAGACCGGCCAGGCGCCCCAGCCCTGCGCCTGCTGGACCTTGGTGGCGACGGCGATCTGGGCCCCCCTGGAGGCCTGGTCGGCGGTCGGGGCGTAGGCGGAGCCGCCGTACGCGCGCCAGGTGCCGGCGGAGAACTGGAGTCCCCCGAAGTAGCCGTTGCCGGTGTTGATGTGCCAGTTCCCGCCGCTCTCGCACTGGGCGATGCGGTCCCACACCGCGCCGTCGGCCGCGGCGGCGTTGCCGGTCGCGGCGAGCAGCCCGAGCGGGGCGAGCAGGGCCGCTCCGGTGAGGACCGCCGAGGTACGGGTCATGCGGGTCTTACGGGCGCTGTCGGCACATTCAGACATGTATTTCCCTCTCCACAAACCCGGGGTCCCCCAAGGCGGAGCACGTCGGCCGCGCAGGTCACGCGGTCGTCGCGCGCCGCCCCGTCCACCGGTGATGGTGCTGCGCGCCGGCTGTGCGGCGCGGCCGGTGGACGTTCCCGGGCGGTGCTCGATGCACACGGCGGAGGAATGTATGGAGGTGGGCCGCCCGTCTTCAACCAACGGCCCGTCATTCCAGGCCAGTTCGCTGTTACCGGCGGTATCGCCTTTTTCCGGCCAACCCTTTCATTCGCTCATTTCAGGATTTTTCGACCACCCCCCTTCGCGGTCTGTGACTCACTTCACGCAACCAACTGACGTGCGGAGCCTGCGAGTTGACATGGAGTGACGCATTCCGCCCCGCCCCTCACCGTGTGCTTCGGATGGTTCGATTCCGTTCGCGTCCGGGCGTGACTCCGGCCACAGATCGCCCGTTGTCATCTTCATGAGCCGGGGACCCCCGCGCTCATGGGCCGGGAGCCACCCGGCACCGTCACGCACCGCATCCCGAGGGAGCCACCCGTGCCGCGCATGCTCGACGTCAGCGACGCCGTACGCGCCGAGATCGGCGACGAAGAAGCCGACCGGCTGCTCGCCGGAGAGAACGCCCCGGGCAGTTACGACTGCACGTCCTGCCGCACCCCGGGCGACTCCGAGCAGGAGCGCACCAGCACCGTCCTGTTCATCGGCGAGGAGACCGCCGTCCTCGCCTTCGCCCATGCCACCTGCCTGCCCTCCCAGGTCGTCCAGGTCACCGAGGAGCAGTTGCAGGGCGCCGTCCGCTCCATCGCCGCCGACACGGGAGGCCTCCAGGGCGCTCCCGAACAGGCGGTGCTGGGCGTCACCAGCGGACTCGTCCTCATCGCCGGAGAGCTGCATCCGGCGCTCGTCGTGGAGCCGACCGCGCCCATCGTGCGGCCCGGCGGCACCGGAATCGGCGACGACTTCCTGCCGCTGCTGATCGAGCAGGGCTTCATGCCGCTCACCCAGATCACCGGGGTGCCGCCCGTGCTGCACGGCTGGTCGGTGCTGCTCGCCGTGGGCCAGCTGCACGCGGTCCTCCAGCCCGGCGGTGGCGGGCAGCAGATCGCCTGGTGGCAGGCGCACCAGCCGCTCCAGGTCACCGACGGCTGGCGGGCGGCGGCCAACAAGCACCAGCAGGTGCTGATGTTCGCGGCCCCCGTGGGCTCGATCGGCCGTCAGCCGCGGGAGGACCTGCTGCGGGACGCCCTGGACAAGGCGGCGGCGAACGGGAAGCTCGTCGCCGCGGCCCTGCCCCTCGCCGGGACCTGAGCCCCGGGCCCGTCCGGCGGGCGCGGGGCCCGGCCGCGGCCCCGCGCGGGTCCTCCGCGCCCGCGGGTGGCTCCTGAACACCCACGGCCCGGGGTGCGCCGCCGCATGCCCGGAGCGGCGCACACTCCGGGGCGGCGGACCCCGGCGAACCGGACGAATCGACCGCATCCCTTGGACGGCGGGGTCGTTGGGACTACGTGCACGCATACGACGTCCCCCGCCGCCAGTCCTATCCGCCGATCCCCTCCGGACGAGTGGCCCAGGACCCCTCGGCCGGCTCCTCGCCCACGCCGATCTTCGACGACCTCTGCGCGGAGTACGTCCGCGCCTTCCGGACCTGCCCGGGCGACCGCAGCGGCGAGGAGGAGCTGGGCTTCGTCCCCTTCTCCGGCTCGCCGCACGACACGGGCTCGTACGGCATCGGGAACTACGGCACCGGGACGTATGCCACCGGGTCCTACGACACAGGGACCTTCGACACGGGCACCTATGACACCGGGTCCTACGACACGGGGACCTACGACACGGGGGCGTACGGCACCCGCCACGGCACCCCTCAGCACGCCACGGGCCAGCTGACCGCCCAGCACGGCCACACGGCCCCGGCGGCCGCCGTCTGGCAGCAGGTGGCGCGGCAGGCCCGGGGGATGCACCCCGTCGCGGCGCTGCCCCCGGCGCCCCGCAGGGGGCTCTGAGCGACCGGCGTGCGACATGCGGGTGGGGCGGGCCTGAATCAGGCCCGCCCCACCCGCGTATCAGCTCTCAGCTCACTTCTTCTTGCCGCGCTTCTCCCGGACCCGGACGGAGATGTGGATGGGCGACCCCTCGAAGCCGAACTCCTCGCGCAGGCGCCGCTCGATGAAGCGGCGGTAGCCCGCCTCGATGAAGCCGGAGGCGAAGAGGACGAACCGCGGGGGCTTGGTGCCCGCCTGCGTGCCGAAGAGGATGCGGGGCTGCTTGCCGCCGCGCACCGGGTGCGGGTGGGCGGCGACCAACTCGCCGAGGAAGGCGTTCAGCCTGCCCGTCGGGACCCGGGTCTCCCAGCCCGCCAGCGCGGCCTCGATCGCCGGGACCAGCTTCTCCATGTGGCGTCCGGTGCGCGCCGAGACGTTCACCCGCGGCGCCCAGGCGACCTGGCCCAGCTCGGTCTCGATCTCCCGCTCCAGGTAGTAGCGGCGCTCCTCGTCCAGGGTGTCCCACTTGTTGTAGGCGAGGACGAGCGCGCGGCCCGCCTCCACCGCCATGGTGACGATGCGCTGGTCCTGGACCGAGATGTTCTCGGAGCCGTCGATCAGCACCACGGCCACCTCGGCCTTCTCGACCGCGGCCGCGGTGCGCAGCGAGGCGTAGTAGTCCGCGCCCTGCTGGAGGTGGACCCGCTTGCGGATACCGGCGGTGTCGACGAACTTCCAGGTCTTGCCACCGAGTTCGATCAGCTCGTCGACCGGGTCGCGGGTGGTGCCGGCCATCTCGTTGACCACCACGCGCTCCTCGCCCGCGACCTTGTTCAGCAGCGAGGACTTGCCGACGTTGGGGCGGCCGATCAGGGCGACACGGCGGGGGCCGCCGACTCCGCCCGCGCCGAAGGTCTGGGCGGGCGCCTCGGGCAGGGCGTCCAGGACCGCGTCCAGCATGTCGCCGGTGCCGCGGCCGTGCAGGGCGGAGACGGGGTGGGGCTCGCCGAGGCCGAGGTTCCACAGGTAGGCCGCATCGGCCTCACCGCTCGGGCCGTCGACCTTGTTGGCGCAGAGCACCACGGGCTTCCCGGCCTTGCGCAGCAGGCGTACGACGGCCTCGTCGGTGTCGGTGGGACCGACCTTGGCGTCGACGACGAAGACCACCGCGTCGGCCGCCTCGATCGCGTACTCCGCCTGGGCGGCCACGGACGCGTCGATGCCGAGCACGTCCTGCTCCCAGCCGCCGGTGTCGACGACCTTGAAGCGGCGGCCCGCCCACTCCGCCTCGTAGGTGACCCGGTCGCGGGTGACGCCGGGCTTGTCCTCCACGACCGCCTCGCGGCGGCCGATGATGCGGTTGACCAGAGTCGACTTGCCGACATTGGGGCGGCCTACGACGGCCAGCACGGGCAGCGGGCCGTGTCCGGCCTCCTCGATGGCGCCCTCGACGTCCTCGAGGTCGAAGCCCTCTTCCGCGGCGAGCTCCATGAACTCCGCGTACTCGACGTCGCCGAGCGCCCCGTGGTCGTACTCGTGCTCTGCCGAGCCCTCGGGCTGGATGTCGTCGTTCATGAAGTCCGTACCTCGTTCATCGTGGTGATCGGTGGGCACCGCACCCGCGGTGATCCACTACTCAAGTGTCGCCTAGCGCCCGGTGAGGCGCCTGGCGTTTTCCAGGTGCTCAGTGAGCCGCTTCTGAATGCGCACGGTCGCCTCGTCCAGCGCCTTGCGCGTGCGCCGCCCGCTGTCGTCGCCCGCCTCGAACGGGTCGCCGAAGACGACGTCGATCCGGCTGCGCAGCGGGGGCAGTGCCTTGATCAGCCGTCCGTGCCGCCCCGCACTGCCCAGCACCGCGACCGGCACGATCGGCGCCCCGCTGCGGACCGCGAAGTAGGCGAGTCCGGCGCGCAGCGAGGTGAAGTCGCCCTCGCCGCGGGTGCCCTCCGGGAAGATACCGAGGACTCCCCCGTTGCCCAGCACGCCCAGTGCCCGGGTGACGGCCGTGCGGTCGGTGGTCGTGCGGTCCACCTTCAGCTGGCCGATCCCGGTCAGGAAGGGGTTCAGCGGGCCGACGAACGCCTCCTTCTTGATCAGGAAGTGCGTCGGCCGGGGTGCCACGCCCATGACCATCGGTCCGTCGACGTTGTGGGAGTGGTTCACCGCGAAGATCACCGGGCCGGTCGCGGGAACCTTCCAGGCGCCGAGGACCCGCGGTCTGAACAGCCCGTACATCAGGGGGACGCCGATGCGGCGCCCCACCTCGGCGGCCCGCTCGGACGGAGCCTCGGTCACTTCGCCGCCCGCTTCTCCTCGACGAGGGTCACGACACACTCGATGACCTGCTGGAGGGTGAGCTCGGTGGTGTCGACCTCCACGGCGTCGTCCGCCTTGGCGAGCGGGGAGGCCTTGCGGCTGGAGTCGGCCGCGTCCCGCTTGATCAGCGCCTCGCGGGTGGCGTGCAGGTCCGCGCCCTTCAGCTCACCGCTGCGGCGGGCGGCCCTGGCCTCCGCGGAGGCGGTGAGGAAGATCTTCAGGTCGGCGTCCGGCAGCACGGTGGTGCCGATGTCCCGGCCCTCGACGACGATGCCGACCGGCGCGGACGCGGCCAGCGAACGCTGCAGCTCGGTGATCCGGGTCCGCACCTCCGGGACCGCGCTGACCGCGCTGACCTTGGAGGTGACCTCCTGGGTGCGGATCGGGCCGGAGACGTCCGTGCCGTCCACGGTGATGGTGGGCGCCGAGGGGTCGGTGCCGGAGACGATCTCCGGCTTGCCCGCCACGGCGGCGATCGCGGTCGGGTCCGTTATGTCGATGCCGTTGCTGACCATCCACCACGTGATCGCCCGGTACTGGGCCCCGGTGTCCAGGTAGCTCAGCCCGAGCTGCGCGGCCACGGCCTTCGAGGTGCTGGACTTGCCCGTGCCGGAGGGGCCGTCGATGGCGACAATCACTGCCGGGGCGGTCCGGGCGGCGCCGTTTTCCACGGTGGGGACACCTTCCTGGTGCGGGGTGGTGGTGTGGGCGGGGCGCGAGGGCGCCCCGCACAAGGTTACTGGCTCCCCGGACCCGGTATGACGGACGGACGGCGGGGGCCGCCCGCCGCGCTACTGGCGGATCGTCCAGCCCCGCTCCCGCAGCGCCGCGCTCAGCGCCGGGGCCGCCTTCTGCTCCACCATCAACTGGACCAGGCCGGCCTGCTGCCCGGTGGCGTGCTCGATCCGGACGTCTTCGATGTTGACCCCCGCCAGGCCCGCGTCCGCGAAGATCCGGGCGAGCTGGCCGGGCTGGTCGGAGATGAGCACGGCGAGCGTCTCGTAGGCCCGCGGGGCGCTGCCGTGCTTGCCGGGCACCCGGGCCTGGCCCGCGTTGCCGCGGCGCAGCACGTCCTCCACGCCCAGGGCGCCCGTGCGCCGCTTCTCCGCGTCGGCGGCCTGGAGGGAGCGCAGGGCCTGCACGGTCTCGTCGAGGTCCCCGGCGAGGTCCGCCAGCAGATCGGCGACCGGGCCGGGGTTCGCCGACAGGATGTCGATCCACATCCGCGGGTCGGAGGCCGCGATCCGGGTCACGTCCCGGATGCCCTGCCCGCACAGCCGTACGGCGGCCTCGTCGGCGTGCTCCAGGCGCGCGGCCACCATGCTGGACACGAGGTGCGGCATGTGGGAGACCAGGGCGACGGCCCGGTCGTGGGCGTCGGCGTCCATGACGACCGGCACGGCACGGCAGTGCGAGACCAGTTCCAGGGCGAGGTTCAGCACCTCGGTGTCGGTGTCCCGGGTCGGGGTGAGCACCCAGGGGCGGCCCTCGAAGAGATCGCCGCTGGCCGCCAGCGGGCCCGACTTCTCGCGGCCCGACATCGGGTGGGTGCCGAGGTAGCGGGCCAGGGCCGCCGGGTCGGCGCCCAGGGCCTCCAGCTCCCGCCGCGGGCCGCCCTTGACGCTGGCCACGTCGAGGTAGCCGCGTCCCAGGCCGCGCCGCATGGCGTCGGCGAGCGTGGCGGCCACATGCGCGGGCGGGGCCGCGACGATCACCAGGTCGACGGGGCCCTCGGGCGCCTCGTCGGTGCCCGCGCCCAGCGCGGCGGCCGTGCGGGCCTGCTCGGGGTCGTGGTCGGCGAGGTGCACGGCGACCCCCCGGGCGGCGAGCGCCAGGGCCGCCGAGGTGCCGATCAGGCCGGTGCCGATGACGAGTGCGGTTCTCACTGGGCGATGTCCTTGCGCAGGGCGGCCGCGGCACCGAGGTAGACATGGGAGATTCCGGCGCGCGGACGGTCGGAGTCCACATGGGCGAGGATGCGCACGACCCGCGGCATCGCGCCCTCGACGTCCAGTTCCTGGGCGCAGATCAGGGGCACGTCGACGATGCCGAGCGCCCGGGCGGCGGCCGCCGGGAAGTCGCTGCGCAGATCGGGCGTCGCGGTGAACCAGATGCTGATCAGGTCGTCCGCGGAGAGGCCATTGCGCTCCAGGACGGCAGTGAGCAGCGCCCCGACCTGCTCCTCCATGTGCCCGGCCGCGTCCCGATCGAGTTGGACGGCGCCCCGGACCGCTCGTACCGGCACGGTGATGCTCCTCGCTGCTGTGCTGATCCTGCTGCCTCTGGTGACCAGCGTAGTCAGCCCCGGCCGCTGCGGTGGCCGCCACCCGCCGGGACCACCCGCCGGGACACGAAGCGGCCGGTCCCCCGCCCAGGGGAACCGGCCGCTTCGACGGGCTGCGGTCCTCCAGCAGGCCCCACCCCGGAGCTCTAGAGCTCGACTTCCTTCATCAGCATGCCGACCTCGGTGTTCGACAGACGGCGCAGCCAGCCCGACTTCTGGTCGCCGAGGGTGATCGGCCCGAAGGCGGTGCGCACCAGCTTGTCGACGGGGAAACCGGCCTCGGCGAGCATCCGGCGCACGATGTGCTTGCGGCCCTCGTGCAGGGTGACCTCGACGAGGTAGTTCTTGCCGGTCTGCTCGACCACCCGGAAGTGGTCGGCGCGCGCGTACCCGTCCTCCAGCTGGATGCCGTCCTTCAGGCGCTTGCCGAGGTCCCGAGGGATCGGGCCGACGATGTGCGCGAGATAGGTCTTGCGGACGCCGTACCGGGGGTGGGTCAGGCGGTGCGCCAGCTCTCCGTGGTTGGTGAGCAGGATGACGCCCTCGGTCTCGGTGTCCAGCCGCCCGACGTGGAAGAGCCGGGTCTCGCGGTTGGTGACGTAGTCCCCGAGGCACTGGCGCCCCTCCGGGTCCTCCATGGTGGAGACGACACCGGCCGGCTTGTTGAGCGAGAAGAACTGGTACGACTGCGTGGCCACGGTCAGTCCGTCGACCCGGATCTCGTCCGTCTCGGGGTCGACCCGCAGGCCCTGCTCAAGCACGATCTCGCCGTTGACCTCGACCCTGGCCTGCTCGATCAGCTCCTCGCAGGCCCGCCGGGAGCCGTAACCGGCACGGGCGAGGACCTTCTGGAGGCGCTCGCCCTCCTGCTCGGCGCCGGGGAAGGTCTTGGGCAGCTTGATGTCCTTCTTGCCCGCGTACCGGTCACGGTTGCGCTCCTCGGAGCGCGCGTCGTACTCCCGGGAGCGCGCGGGCGCCGTGCGTCCGCCGCTGCGCTGCTGGGACTGCTTGGGGCCGCCCTTGGCGCCACCGCGCGCGGAGCCGCCGCGCCCGGACTTGGGGCCGTCCGGGGAGGCGCCGGGGCCCACGTCGTAGCGGCGCTCCTCCGGGCGGGGCTTCTTGGGGCGCCCCTGGCCCTGCCTCTCGTCCCTGTTGTTGCCGGCACCGCGGGAGTTGCCGCGTCCGTCGTTCCTGCCGCTGCCGCTGCTTCGCATCAAAATTCCGTGTGATCGTCGGGTGCGTCCGGAGCATCGGGAGCGTCCGGGTCGAACGACAAGGTGCCCTCCTGGGTCTCGGCCTCGATCGCCTCCGCCTCCGGGAGGAAGGGCGCGAGCTCCGGAAGCTCGTCCAGGCCGCGCAGGCCCATCCGCTCCAGAAAGTAGTTCGTCGTCCTGTACAGGATCGCACCTGTTTCGGGTTCCGTGCCCGCCTCCTCGACCAGACCGCGTTGGAGGAGGGTGCGCATCACGCCGTCGCAGTTCACCCCGCGGACCGCGGAGACCCTGCTGCGGCTGACCGGCTGACGGTAGGCGACCACCGCCAGGGTCTCCAGGGCGGCCTGGGTGAGCCGGGCCTGCTGGCCGTCGAGAACGAAGCGCTCCACGGCGGGCGCGTACCCGGCCCGGGTGTAGAAACGCCAGCCGCCCGCCACGAAGCGCAGCTCGAATCCGCGTCCCTGCACGGTGTACTCGTCGGCCAGCTCCCGCAGCGCGTCGGCGATCTGCCGCCGGGGCCGCTCCAGGATCTTCGCCAGGTGCTCCTCGGTGGCGGGCTCGTCCACCACCATGAGGACGGCCTCCAGGGCGGGCTTCAGATCGAGTCCGGCCACCGTGCTCGCACCGGCCGGGATCTCCACGGTGTCCTCACTCACGCCTTCACTTCCTCCTCGGGCTGCTCGGGCCCCCGGTCGAACTCGTCCGTGACCACGGGTGCCTCGCCGCCGTCCCCGCCGGTCCAGCGCACCAGCAGCTCCCCGAGCGCGGTCTCCTGCTCCAGTGCCACGGCCTTCTCCCGGTACAGCTCCAGCAGCGCGAGGAAGCGGGCGACCACCGTGAGGGTGTCCTCGGTGTCCGCCACCAGGGCGCGGAAGGGGGCCTCCCCCAGCTCCCGGAGGCGGGCCACCACGATCCGGGCCTGCTCCTGCACGCTGACCAGCGGGGCGTGGATGTGGTCGACGTACACCTGCGGCTTGGGCCGGGGCTGCATCGCCTTGACGGCGAGCCGGGCGAACCCCTCGGCGCCGATGCCGAGCACGACTTCGGGCAGCAGCTCGGCGTGCTCGGGTTCGAGGCCCACGGTGCGGGGGTAGCGCCGGTCCTCGTCCTCGGTACGCCGCTGGAAGATCTCGGCGATCTGCTTGTACGCGCGGTACTGGAGGAGCCGTGCGAAGAGCAGGTCCCGGGCTTCGAGCAGCGCGAGGTCCGCCTCGTCCTCGACCTCGGCGGCGGGGAGCAGCCGGGCCGCCTTGAGGTCGAGCAGGGTGGCGGCGACGACCAGGAACTCGGTCGTCTGGTCCAGGTCCCAGTCCGGTCCCATGGCCCGGATGTGCGCCATGAACTCGTCGGTCACCCTGGACAGGGCGACCTCGGTGACATCGAGTTTGTGCCGGGAGATCAGCTGGAGGAGGAGGTCGAAGGGGCCTTCGAAGTTGACCAGCCGCACGGTGAAGACACCGTCACCGGGCTGCACCCGATCCTCCGGACCGTCGGAGGGCCCGGTCCCGGCCTCCAGGGAGGGCGCGGCGGCCACCGCGGGCTCCAGGGGCTCGGTGCCCTGCCCGGGGGCCTCCCGGTCCGCGGCGGGAGCAGGGGCTTCTTGCGGGGTGTCGTGGCCCGGCGGCACGGCGGTCGCGAGGGCGGCCTCCGGGAGGGGGTCGGCCGGTGCGGGCGTGGCGCGCGCGGAGGGCTCCTGGCCGGGTTCGGGCCCGGTGGCGACGGCGGGGCGCGAGGGGGCGGTCCCGTGGGCGGGCGCCACGGTGCCCGGCCCGCGTCCCAGAGCACGCCGACGGCCACCGGAACCTGGCGGACCGGAAGCGGGGGCGGAGCCGTCGTACGAGGTCATAGCCGTCGCAGGCTACCTGCTTACCGCCCCCGGAGCCGACGTACGAGAATGCTCGCGTCCCCGCGGGACTCCAGGTCGGCCAGCACCACGGCGACCGCCTCGCGCACGATCCGCCCGCGGTCCACCGCGAGCCCGTGCTCGCCCCGCAGTACGAGCCGGGCGTGCTCCAGGTCCATCAGTTCCTCGGCGGAGACATAGACGGTGATCTTCTCGTCGTGCCGTTCCCGTCCGCTGGGCATCCGCCGTCCGGACGCGCGTCCCCGCTTGCGCGGCTGGGCCGCGGCGGCACCGGGGCCCTCCGGCGCGGGCTGCCGCCGCGCGGGCCGCTCGGCGCCCAGGGAGCGCGTCCGCGACTGACCGGCCTCCGCCTCGGCGGTGTCCGCCGCCACATGTTCGTCGCCCTCGCCGTCGCCGCCCCGCACGGGCACCGACGGCGGCGCGTCCTCCCCCGCGGCCGTCGCGTCGCTCTCACCCGCGGGAGCGGGCACCCGGGCCTCGCCGTTGGCCTGGCGCCTGGGGGCGGACGCCTGGAGCCCCATTCCCCCGGTGGTACGGAACAGTTCGTCGGCCCCCGGCAGACTCACTCGGCGTGACACCGGGCGAGCACCTCCCTGGCGAGCTGGCGGTAGGCGGCGGCACCGACGGAGTTGGAGGCGTAGGTGGTGATGGGCTCACCGGCGACCGTGGTCTCCGGGAAGCGCACGGTCCGGCCGATCACCGTGTGGTACACGTGGTCGTCGAACGCCTCGACGACCCGGGCCAGGACCTCGCGGCTGTGCACGGTCCGCGAGTCGTACATCGTGGCGAGGATGCCGTCGAGTTCCAGGTCGGGGTTGAGCCGCTCCTGCACCTTCTCGATGGTCTCGGTGAGGAGTGCGACACCGCGCAGCGCGAAGAACTCGCACTCGAGCGGCACGATCACCTTGTGCGCGGCGGTGAGCGCGTTGACGGTGAGCAGGCCGAGCGAGGGCTGACAGTCGATCACGATGTAGTCGTAGTCGGCCATCAGGGGCTTCAGGGCCCGCTGGAGCGTCGACTCGCGCGCGACCTCCGACACCAGCTGGACCTCGGCCGCCGACAGGTCGATGTTGCTCGGCAGCAGGTCCATGTTGGGGACCGCGGTCTTCAGCAGGACCTCGTCCGCGGACATGCCCCGCTCCATGAGCAGGTTGTAGACGGTGAGGTCGAGTTCCATGGGGTTGACGCCGAGGCCCACGGAGAGCGCGCCCTGCGGGTCGAAGTCGACGAGCAGCACCCGGCGTCCGTACTCCGCGAGCGCGGCACCCAGGTTGATGGTCGACGTGGTCTTGCCGACGCCGCCCTTCTGGTTGCACATCGCGATGATCTTCGCCGGACCGTGGTCGGTCAGCGGGCCGGGGATCGGGAAGTACGGCAGCGGACGGCCGGTGGGGCCGATGCGCTCGCGGCGCTGGCGGGCCGCGTCGGGCGCGAGCGTGGCCGCGTACTCGGGATCGGGCTCGTACTCGGCGTCGGGGTCGTAGAAGTGCCCTTCGGGCAGTTCGTCGTAGTCGGCGAAGTTGTTGTGGACCTCGCCGCTCGGGCCGCCGGCCATGGCGTTCACGTGTGGGCCATCCATGCTCTGGTGTGCTGTCGGAGCCAGGTGGGGGGGCTGGCTCTGGTGGGCTGAGAAGGTACGGACAGCGACGGAGCCGACAGCCTCGAGCCCCGTGGGGCCCGCGCCCCGCGCAGGCATCCCTGGTTGACCACCCCCGGGAGTAAATGTCGACTCATTCACAAGTCGTCTTACCTCCTTGGTGACCAGGAAACTTCTAGATAGGTCAGCGTGGCACCATGCCGACGGTTGGCGACTCTATGGCGTGTCAGCGGTCCGCAGCAACACAATCCGCCGGACCCGGCACGATGTGTCGGCAATGAAACATCCCGCTGTCAAGGGTGTCCGGGCACCGTTCGCCAGGTTTCACCGGTGTGCGAAACGGTAGAAGAGTTGCGTTCGAGGCGAGTTGAACGAGTGTCGCAAAGTGACCATACACACATCCGGCCGGACCTTGTCGGGCAAGGTCCGGCCGATTGCGATGTGTTGACGACGTGAGTTGACCGATCGCCTTGGAACGCCGGGTATTCGAACCCGGTCGTGCCGCGCTCAGTCGAGCAGCGAGGCCAGCTCCACGTGCTCCAGGCCGTGCGACTCGGCGACCTCCTTGTAAACGACCTTGCCGTCATGGGTGTTGAGGCCCTTGGCCAGCGCGGCGTCGCGGCGCAGCGCGTCGACCCAGCCGCGGTTGGCCAGCTCCACGATGTAGGGCAGCGTCGCGTTGGTCAGCGCGTAGGTGGAGGTGTTGGGCACGGCGCCGGGCATGTTGGCGACGCAGTAGAAGACCGACTCGTGGACCCGGAAGGTCGGCTCGGCGTGCGTGGTCGGACGGGAGTCCTCGAAGCAGCCGCCCTGGTCGATCGCGATGTCGACAAGGACACTTCCCGCCTTCATCCGGGAGACCAGCTCGTTGGTGACCAGCTTCGGCGCCTTGGCCCCCGGGATCAGGACGGCACCCACGACGAGGTCCGCGTCGAGGCAGGCCTTCTCCAGCTCGAAGGTGTTGGAGACGACGGTCTGGATCTTCGTACCGAAGATCTTGTCCGCCTCCTTGAGCTTGTTGATGTCCCTGTCGAGCAGGGTGACGTGGAAGCCCAGGCCGATGGCGATCTGCGCGGCGTTCCAGCCGGAGACGCCACCGCCGATGATCACGGCCTTGCCGGCCGGGACGCCGGGGACGCCGCCGGGGAGGACACCGCGGCCGCCGTTGGCGGCCATCAGGTGGTAGGCGCCGACCTGCGGGGCCAGCCGGCCCGCGACTTCGGACATCGGGGCGAGCAGCGGCAGGGCGCGGTTCGGCAGCTCGACGGTCTCGTAGGCGATGGCCGTGGTGCCGGAGGCGAGCAGCGCGTCCGTGCACTCCCTGGAGGCGGCCAGGTGCAGATAGGTGAAGAGGATCTGGTCCTTGCGGAGGCGGTGGTACTCCTCCGCGATGGGCTCCTTGACCTTCAGCAGCAGGTCGGCGGCGGCCCAGACCTCGTCGGCGGTCTCCAGGATCTGCGCACCGGCGGTGATGTACTCGTCGTCCGGGATCGAGGAGCCGACTCCGGCATTCCGCTCGACGACCACCTGGTGGCCGTGGCGCACCAGCTCGTGCACACCGGCGGGGGTGATGGCCACCCGGAACTCGTTGTTCTTGACCTCGCGGGGGATGCCGACCTTCACGTCGATCACGGTCCTTGGCTCAGGGGATGTGGGGGTTTTGCTGGAGATTCCCCGGCGTACGAGGGCACAGCCGGAGACACCGCAGGAGAACGTGCGGTAGAGCCAGTCTAATGAAGGCGTTGCCGCTGTCTAGCCTTTCATTACATCAATCTTCAGCAGAAGCACTGCGGATTTCGCAGGTACCCGTGGCATGTGTCGGCACCGTCGTGTCCTCCTGTCCCTCATCCCCCAGGATGCGCTTGGCCGCAGCGCGGTGCAGGTGGGCCGCCGCGGGGTCGCCGAGCCGCTCCAGGGTGTCGGCCAGCCGGATCCGCAGCGCCCCCAGCAGCCGCGCGTCCTCGGCGCGCAGCGCCCACTCGACCGCTTCCTGGCAGGTGCGCAGCGACTCCTCGGGCCGCCCGGCGTACTCCTGGACCCGGGCCAGCTCGCTCAGCGCCCGGGCGTGGGCCGCCACATCCCCGCTCCTGCGGTGGGCCGCGATCGCCGCCCGCCAGTTGCGCTGGGCCTCCCCGTAGCGGCCCGCATAGGTGTGGACGGCAGCGATCCGGCCGTAGAGCCGGGCCGCGTCGGTGCGCTCGTCGCGGGCGAGCCGCTGGGCGAGCGCCCTGCCGTACCAGTCGGCGGCCCGGTCGTAGTCGCCCAGCTCCTGGTGCGCGCCGCCCACGGATTCCATCGCGCGGCCGGTCGCATACGGGTCGTTCGCCTCCCGCCCCGCGTCCAGTGCGGCCCGGTAGCGGGCCAGCGCCTGCGCCGTACGGCCGGTCTGCGCGTCCAGGTCGGCGAGGTTCAGCAGGGCGGCGGTCTTCTCGCGGTGCAGTCCACGGCGCTCGGCGACATCGAGGACGAGCCGGTGGATGCCGTACAGCTCGGGCGCCGCCGCCTGGGTGCCGAAGTGCGCGACCATGGCCCTGACCAGGGCGGCCATCAGCCGCCGGGCCAGGGTGTCCAGCTCGCCGTCGGCGACCGCGAGCCGGGCGGCGCCCAGCAGCGCGGGCTGCCTCAGCCGCAGCCACTCCTCGGCGGCCGCGGGGGTGGCGAAGCGCAGAACCCGGGGCAGCACGGCGAGCTTCTGGCGGGCTTCCGGACTGTCGGTCTCGGTGATCGCGCGGCAGGACTGGAGCAGCCGCACGATCCGCTCCAGCATGCGGGCGCGGGACAGCTGGAGCTCGGCCGGGCGCTCCTCGGCGGCGGCCAGCGCCGTCAGCAGCGGTTGCAGACAGCCGGGGACCTCGTACTCCGGAAGGGGCGAGGCCACCCGGTGCAGAAAGCCCAGGGCGGTGAGGTCGTCCAGGAGGCCGTGGGCGGACTCCACCGAGCAGCCGGCCAGCGCGGAGGCGGTGTGCGGGTCGACGAGACCGGCGGGGGCGAGGGAGAGCAGCCGCAGCATCCGCTGTGCGGGACCGGGCAGCGCCGCGCAGGACAGCCGGAAGGCGCGGGCCGTCGGTGTTCCCTCGTCGGGCGCGGTGTGCAGCTGCCGGGCGAGATCGGCGACGGCGGCCTTGGGGTGGGCGGCGAGCCAGCCCCCGGCCAGAACCAGCGCGGCGGGCTGGCCCGCGCACTCCTCCACGAGCCGTTCGGCGGCGCTGGGGTCGACGGTGATCCGTACCGCGCCGGTGTACCGGTTGAGCAGGTCGAGGGCCGACTTGGTGTCCAGACCGCCCAGGGTGCACGGGCGGACGTCGGCGATCCCGGTCAGCGGTCCCGCGGAGACCGCGACGACCAGGCACTCCGGGGTGTCCGGGAGCAGCGCGTCGACCTGCTCGGCCGCCACCGCGTCGTCCAGCAGGAGCAGCACCCGGCGGTCGGTGAGGGCGTCGCGCACCTGCTGGCCGAGTTCGTCCTCGGCGGCGCCCGCCGGGGTGGGCAGGCCGAGGCCGGTGAGCAGGGCGCGGGCGGTGCGCTCGGTCGGCACCGGGGTGCCGTCGGGTTCGCTGAGGCGGGCGCGGAGGACACCGTCGCGGTAACGGTGGGCGATCTGGCGGACCAGTTCCTCGGCGAGGGCGGTACGTCCGGAGCCGGGGCGTCCCGCGATGAGGAGCACCCGGGCGCGCGGGGCCTTGCGGCCGGAGAGCGTGTCGAGGCCCGCGCGTTCGATGTCGAGCCGGAGTTCTTTCAACTCCCTTGTGCGCCCGAGGAACTGACTTTCCGTGGTGGAGGGGCGCCGGGCGTCCGCAGACCGCCCGTCGCCGCCGGCCGTCACCGCCTGATCCGTCACGGGCCACGCTCCCGTCCCACTGCGCACACCGGCCCGCCGGGTAATGGGGCGGGTCGTCCCCCAGAGCCTAGTTCACGCTCTGCGACGATCCCGGCCGAGCATGGCGCAGGGGTCCCCCGATCGGATCAGGCGATGGTACGACCGGACAGACGGGCCGTCAGGACTCGAACGGCCGGGCGGGCCACGGGGCCCCGGCGGGCCGGAGGGCGTCCAGGCCCTCGCCGCCGCGCGCGGCCACCAGGGAGAGGACACCGACGACGAGGCAGGTGTTGTGGAGGTCACCGGCCAGTACCCCGCGGACCAGCTCGGCCAGGGGGATCCGGGCCAGCTCCATGTCGGCCTCCTCGTCCTCGACCTCGAAGCGCCGGCCGTCGGCCTCGGACAGATCGCGGGCCAGGAAGATCCGTACGGCCTCGTCGCTGCCGCCCGGCGAGGTGTAGACGTCGGTCAGCACCCGCCAGTCCTCAGCCTTGACGTGCGCCTCCTCGTACAGCTCGCGCTGGGCGGCGTGCAGCGGGTTCTCCCCGGGGATGTCCAGCAGACCGGCCGGGACCTCCCAGAGCTTGTGGCGCACGGGGTGGCGGTACTGCTTGAGCACCAGCACCCGGTCCTGCTCGTCGAGGGCGACGACGGCCACCGAGCCCGGGTGGACCTGGTAGTCGCGGCGGGCCACCGCACCGTTCGGCATGACCACGTCGTCGGCGCGGACGGAGGTCTTCTTGCCGGTGAACGGGGTCTCGGTCGCCCTGATCTCCCACTCCTCGGGAGTGTCCTTGATCGTCATGTCGCCCTGTTCCTCCCACACCGTGCACGAAAACCGGGGTACGCCTCCCGAAGGACGCGCACCCCGGCCACCGTACAGCTCCTCGGCTACTTGCCGTCCGCCCCGGCGGAGGTGCCCCGCTGCCGCTCCACGGCGGCCTTCACCAGCCCCGCGAACAGCGGGTGCGGGCGGGTCGGGCGGGAGCGCAGCTCGGGGTGGGCCTGCGTCGCCACCAGGTAGGGGTGCACCTCGCGCGGGTACTCGACGTACTCCACGAGCTTGCCGTCCGGCGAGGTGCCGGAGAACACGATGCCGGCCTTCTTCTCCAGCTCGGCCCGGTAGGCGTTGTTCACCTCGTAGCGGTGGCGGTGTCGCTCCTCCACGTACTCCTTGCCGTCGTACGCCTCGCGCACGAGCGAGCCCTCGGCCAGCTTGGCCGGGTACATGCCCAGGCGCATGGTGCCGCCCATGTCGCCCTCGCCCGCGACGATGTCCAGCTGCTCGGCCATGGTCGAGATCACCGGGTGGGCGGTGGCCGAGTCGAACTCGGTGGAGTTCGCGTCCGGGATGTCGGCCAGGTTGCGCGCGGCCTCGACCACGATGCACTGGAGGCCGAGGCAGAGACCGAGCAGCGGAATCCGGTTCTCACGGGCGTAGCGGATGGCGCCGACCTTGCCGAGCACACCGCGGTCGCCGAAGCCGCCGGGGATGCAGATGCCGTCCACGTCGGCGAGCTGCGCCTTGGCACCGGCCGGGGTCTTGCAGTCGTCGGAGGTGACCCACTTGATCTTCACGCGCGCCTTGTGGGCGAAGCCGCCGGCCCGCAGCGCCTCGGTCACCGACAGATAGGCGTCGGGCAGGTCGATGTACTTGCCGACCAGGGCGAGGGTGATCTCGTCCGTGGGGTTGTGGACGCGGTCGAGCAGGTCGTCCCAGGTCGTCCAGTCCACGTCGCGGAAGGGGAGGTCCAGCTTGCGGACGACATAGGCGTCCAGGCCCTCGGTGTGGACGACCTTCGGGATGTCGTAGATCGAACGGGCGTCCGGGCAGGCGACCACGGCGGCCTCGTCGACGTCGCACATCAGCGAGATCTTGCGCTTGATGGCGGTCGGCACCTCGCGGTCGCAGCGGAGCACGATCGCGTCCGGCTGGATACCGATGTTGCGCAGCGCGGCGACCGAGTGCTGGGTGGGCTTGGTCTTCAGCTCGCCGGAGGGGCCGATGTAGGGCAGCAGCGAGATGTGCACCACGAAGACGTTGTCGCGGCCGACCTCGTGGCGGACCTGGCGGACGGTCTCCAGGAACGGCAGCGACTCGATGTCGCCCACGGTGCCGCCGACCTCGGTGATCACGACGTCCACCTCGTCGGTGGCCATGCGGCGGATGCGGTGCTTGATCTCGTTGGTGATGTGCGGGATGACCTGGACCGTGTCGCCCAGGTACTCGCCGCGCCGCTCCTTGGCGATCACCGTCGAGTAGACCTGGCCCGTGGTGACATTGGCGGAGCCGTCGAGGTCGCGGTCGAGGAAGCGCTCGTAGTGGCCGATGTCCAGGTCGGTCTCGGCGCCGTCGTTGGTGACGAACACCTCACCGTGCTGGAAGGGGTTCATCGTGCCCGGGTCGACGTTCAGGTACGGGTCGAGCTTCTGCATCACGACGCGCAGACCACGCGCCTTGAGCAGCATGCCCAGGCTGGAGGCCGTCAGGCCCTTGCCGAGCGAAGAGGCGACACCCCCGGTGACGAAGATGTGCTTGGTCGTCGTGGCTGTGCTGTTTCGGAAAGCAGCGGGCGGCATGGCCAAGAGGGGGCTCCCGTGGTCGCGGTATCTGGTGCGGTGCGGCTCGCCCGGTAGGGATCTTCCGGCGGTGCCGTCGCTGCGGTTCGGGGGTTTCGTGCCCACCGGTCCACGGGCTACCAGCGTATCAGCGCCCGGAGGGGGCTGCTTCCGGCCACGCTCCGCGCATGGCTCACCACGGACCCGACGCGGCCGTTGTCGCCTCACTCGTTCGGAGCCGTACCGTAGGCCGGACAGACACGCGCACCCTCCACGTGCGTCGTATCCTGCTCGGACGATCGCTGCCGAGCACTCCCGGCAAACGGCACCACCCCCGGCCGTCACCGGAACTACAACAGCTCGTCAGTTCGTTGAACACCGGCTGCTTCGTTTTCGAACAGGTCGGTGGACAACGTCTTTCTCACCGACCCCATGACCGCAAAGAGCGAGCGCCCCTTGAGGGGCGTCGTGGCCGTTCGACTGGAGTTGCATTGGCCGGGCGCATCGAAGACTACGCACTCATTGGAGACATGCAGACCGCGGCGCTGGTCTGCCGGGACGGCACCGTGGACTGGCTGTGCCTGCCCCGATTCGACTCCCATGCCGTCTTCGCGGGACTGCTCGGTACCGAGGAACACGGCTTCTGGCGGCTCGGCCCGGCGCACGCGGCGGACATCGAGCCCCCGGCGGCCACCCGGCGCTCCTACCGCGGTGAGTCCCTGATCCTGGACTCCGAGTGGGACACCCCGCGCGGCACGGTCCGGGTGACCGACTTCATGCCGCCGCGTGACGGCGCGCCCCAGCTGATCAGGATCGTGGAGGGCGTCACGGGCCGGGTGCCGATGCGCTCGGCGCTGCGGATGCGTTTCTCCTACGGTCGCGTGGTCCCCTGGGTGCACAAGCACGAGGGCCGCACGGTGGCCGTCGCCGGACCCGACTCGGTGTGGTTCGACACACAGGCCGAGACCTACGGCAAGGGCCTGACGACCTACGCGGACTTCACGGTGGGCCCGGGCGAGCGGATCGCGTTCACCATCTCCTGGCAGCCCTCGCACCGGGAGCCGCCGTCGCTGCCCGAGCCCGAGCAGTCCCTGGAGGCGACCGAGGACTTCTGGCGCGACTGGGTGGAGCACTGTACGTACCACGGCCCCTACCGCGAGGCCGTGGTCCGCTCCCTGATCACGCTCAAGGCCCTCACCTACGCCCCGACCGGCGGCATCGTGGCCGCGCCCACGACCTCGCTGCCCGAGGAGATCGGCGGCGTCCGCAACTGGGACTACCGCTACACCTGGCTGCGCGACGCCGCGATCACCCTCTCCTCGCTGCTGCGCACCGGCTACCGCGAGGAGGCGCGCGCCTGGCGCGAATGGCTGCTGCGCGCCGTGGCGGGCGACCCCGAGAACCTCCAGATCATGTACGGCATCGCGGGCGAACGGGAACTCGGCGAGGCCGAGTTGGACTGGCTCCCCGGCTACGAGAACTCCGCGCCGGTGCGCGTCGGCAACGGAGCCGCACACCAGTTGCAGCTGGATGTGTACGGAGAGGTCACCGAGGCCCTGCACCTGGCCCATATGACGGGCCTGGCCCGCAATGACTACGCCTCCCTGCTCCAGCTCAAGCTGATCCGCTATCTGGAGCAGCACTGGGACGAGCCCGACGAGGGCATCTGGGAGGTGCGCGGCCCGCGCCGCCACTTCGTGCACTCCAAGGTCATGGCCTGGGTGGCGGTGGACCGCACCATCAAGCTGATCGAGTCCGGTGACGCGGACGGTCCGCTGGAGGAGTGGCGCGAGCTGCGCGACGACATCCACCGGGACGTGTGCGAGAAGGGCTACGACAAGGAGCGCAACACCTTCACCCAGTCCTACGGCTCCCGGGAGCTGGACGCCTCTCTGCTGCTGATCCCGCAGATGGGCTTTCTGCCGCCGGACGACAAGCGGGTGATCGGCACGATCGAGGCGATCCAGCGCGAGCTGTCCACGCCCGACGGCTTCATCCTGCGCTATCCGACCTCGGGCGAGGACGAGGGCGTGGACGGGCTGCCGGGCGACGAGGGCGCGTTCCTGGCCTGCTCGTTCTGGCTCGCCGACGACCTGGCGATGATCGGCCGGGTCGACGAGGCCCGCAAGCTCTTCGAGAAGCTGCTCGCGCTGCGCAACGACCTCGGTCTGCTCGCCGAGGAGTGGGACCCGCGGCTCAAGCGCCAGGTCGGCAACTTCCCGCAGGCCTTCAGCCATGTCCCGCTGATCGACACGGCCCTGCGGCTGACGGCCTCGGGGGCGTACGGGGGCTGACGGTCTCGGGGGCGTGGGGCTGCGCCCGGCCCGTACGGCAGCGGTCGGCGCCCGCGGCGGCTGACGGCCTCGGCGCGTACGAGGGCGTACGAGGGCGTGCGGGGCGGGCGCGTGGGGCGCGTGATGGCGGATGCGCGCGTCGGGTGCGTGGGGCGCGCGGTGGGGGCTGCGGCGCGCTTCGGGCGAAAGCCGCAGGCCCGCGTGCGCCGGGCGAACAGGACTGGCGCGCCCTGTCCGCCTAGGCTGAAAGGCAGTTCTGTCCCCTGCGGGAAGGGGCCCGGCCGCCATGGCTCCCCTTTCGAAGGCCGGTGCGGCGCTCGCCGCGCTCCGCGCACAGCTGGAGGGCGAGGTCGTCGCTCCCGGCGACCCCGGCTACGACGAGGCCCGGACCGTCTTCAACGCGATGATCGACCGCCACCCCGCCGTGATCGCGCAGTGCGCGGGCGAGGTCGACGTCATCCGGGCGGTGCGCTTCGCCCGGGACCTGGACCTGAAGATCGCGGTCCGCGGCGGCGGCCACAGCGTCGCGGGGATGGCGGTCAACGACAACGGCCTGGTGGTGGACCTGCGCCGGATGCGCCGGGTCACGGTCCACCCCGGTCCGGGCACCGCCTGGGTGCGGGTGGAGGGCGGTGCCCTGATGAGCCAGCTGGACCGGGCCACCCAGCCGTACGGCCTGGCCACCACCGGTGGCCGGGTCTCCACCACCGGCGTCGGCGGCTTCGTACTCGGCGGCGGCACCGGCTGGCTGGACCGGGCCTTCGGGCTCGCCGCCGACAATCTGCTCGGCGTGGAGCTGGTCACCGCGGACGGCACCCCCGTACGCGCGAGCGCCGACGAGAACCCCGAGCTGTTCTGGGCGCTGCACGGCGGCGGCGGCAACTACGGTGTGGCCACGGCCCTGACGCTGAGACTGCACGAGCTGCCCGAGTTCTCGATCGCCCTGCTGCTCTTCCCGCCCGAGCGCGGCCCGGACGTGGTCAGGACCTACCGCGACCTCCTCGCCGACGGCCCCCCGCAGGCAGGCGGCGCCGTGCTGTACCTGACCGGGCCGCCCGCGCCCTTCGTCCCCGGACACCTGGTGGGCACGCTGCTGTGCGCGGCGCTGGTCACCTTCCTGGGCGGCGAGGAGGAGCTGCGCAAGCTCGCCCGGCCGCTGCTGGCGCTGCCGCACGCGTCCGAGATGGTCGCCGCGCTGCCGTACGCCGAGGTGCAGTGCCTGCTGGACGCCCCGCCCGGGCTGCGCAACCGCTGGTCGGTCGAGTATGTGCGTGCCCTTCCCGGTGAGCTGGTCGACGCCTTCTGCGCGCTGGCCCCCGCGATGCCCGCCGCGCCGGGCTGCCAGCAGGCGCTGTTCCCGCAGGGCGGCGCGATCGCCGCCGGACCGGCGGAGTACCCGGTGCCCTACCGGGACGCGGCCTGGGCCGTGCACCCCTTCGGGCTCTGGGCGGACCCGGCGGACGACGAACGGGCCCTTGGCTGGGTGCGGGACCTGCGCGCGGCCGCCCGGCCCTGGAGCACGGGGGCGGTCTATCTCAACTTCATCGGGGACGAGGGCAGGGACCGGGTGGTGGCCGGATTCGGTGCCGAGCATCTCAACCGGCTGGCGCGGGTCAAACGCCAGTACGACCCGGACAATGTCTTCCGCTACAACCACAACATCCGGCCCGCCTGAGCGACGGACCCCCTGCCCGGCGGGGTCCCCGGTGCGCCGGGGGCGTCCGCGCAGGTAGCGTCGCCGCATGGACAGCCGTTTCGACCCCCAGGGCTCCCCGGAAACCGGGATCACCGTGCAGCGGGCGCTGGAGCTGCCCGGGCTGCGCAGCGGACTGCCGGAGGTGCTCGCCTGCGCCGACCGGCTGCACCGCACGGTGCGCTGGGTGCACGCCGGGGAGGTCCCGAACATCGCCTCGCTGCTGAAGGGCGGCGAACTGCTGCTGACCACGGGCTACGGCCTCGGCACCCGCCCCGCCGACCAGCGCGCCTTCGTCCGCACCCTGGCCGAACGCGGCATCGCGGCCCTGGTGGTCGAACTGGGCCCGCGCTTCTCCCGGCTGCCCGCGGCCCTGGTGGAGACGGCCCGCACGGCGGGGCTGCCGCTGGTCCAGCTGCACCGCGAGGTGCCCTTCGTGGCGGTCACCGAGGAGATCCACACCGAGATCGTCAACGGGCACTACGCGCTGCTCCAGCGGGCCGAGGAGGTGCACCGCCGGTGCACCGGGGCGCTGCTCGGCGGGGGCGGGGTGCCGCAGGTCCTGGAGATCCTGGCCGGTTTCGGCGGCAACCCGGTGTTCCTGGAGACCGCCGACGGACGGCTGCTCTACGCCGCCGGGGCCGGGCCGGGCGACACCGATCCGCTCCAGGTGTGGGAGGGCCTGCGCGGCCAGCACCAGGACGCGCCCCCGGCGGGCACCACCATCGTGGAGGTGCCGGGCGGCGGCCCGGGCACCGGCTCGGTACGGGCCCGGCTGGTGCTGCTGCCGGTCACGGCACCGGTGGCGCCGGTGCACCGGATCGCCGCCGAGCGTGCCGCGGCCGTGCTCGCGGTGGTGCTGATGCAGGCCCGCCAGGAGGAGGAGCTGGCGGCGCGGGGGCGCGGCGACTTCCTCAGTGATCTCGCCGAGGGCCGGATCACCGCCGAGGACGCGCCCGCGCAGGCCCGGGTGCTCGGTTTCAAGCCGGGCGGCGGGCCGCTGCTGCCGGTGGTGATGCGGCTGGCGGACGGTCCCGCACCGGGCGGCGGAGGCTGGGCGGTGCTGGCCCGCGCGGTCGCGGAGGAGCTGGGGTCGGTGGGGGTGCCGGTGCTGCTCGGGGTGCGGCCGGTGGAGGGCCGGGTGCCGCTGCTGCTGGGGCTGCGCGCGGAGTCGGAGCGGGCCGGGGTCGCCGACCGGGTGGCCGCAGCACTGCGGGCGGGGGTGGAGCGGGCCGGGATGCAGCGGCCGGGCGCCCGGCCGCCGGTCGTGGTGGTCGGGGTGGCGGCGGGCGGCTGGGCGGCGGCGTCGACCGGACTGCGGCACGCGGCGGAGACCGCGACGGCCGCCCAGGGGCTGCCGGAGCGGCCCTGGCACGACGCCCGGCGCCTCGACATCGACCTGCTGCTGTGGCGGCTGCGGGACCATCCGGACCTGGCGGCGTTCGTAGACCGTGCGATCGGTGCGCTGCGCGACCACGACCACCGCTCCAGGCCGCCGCTGCTGCCCACCCTGGAAACGTATCTGGCGCACGCGGGCCGCAAGGCGGAGACCGCCCGTGAACTGCATCTGAACCGGCAGACCCTCTACAACCGGCTGGCCCGGATCGGGGAGCTGCTGGGCACGGACCTCGACGACCCGGAGACGGTCCTGACCCTCAGCCTCGCCCTGCGGGCCCGCCGCCACGCACCCCAGCAGTAGGGCTCACGGGTAGGGCCGGAGCTGCGTCAACTCGTCGTAGACGCTGAGCACCTGGGCCACAGTCTCGTCCTCGGTGGGCCAGGTCGCGGCCTGCCGGGCGCCCTGCTCCCGCAGCAGCGCGCGCCGCTCCGGGTCGTCCAGGAGCCCTACGACGGTGGTGGCGAGCGTCTCGGCGTCACCGTACGGGACGAGTTCGGCGGCGTCGCCGACGAGTTCGCGGGTGCCGCCGACGGCGGTGGCGACCAGCGGCACCCCCGCCCGCAGTGCCTCCTGGGCGAGAAGCGAGCGGGACTCCCAGCTGCTGGGCAGCAGTGCCAGATCGGCGGCGGAGAGCAGTTCGGCCACGTCCTCGCGCCGCCCGAGGAGCCGCACCGGCAGCCCCTCGTCCTCGATGCGCCGCTGGAGGACCGTCCGCCGGGGCCCCTCCCCCGCGACGGCGACCAGGGGTACCGGGTCCAGCCGCCGCCAGACGCGGGCGGCGTCGAGCAGCACGTCATAGCCGCGGTAGCGCTCCAGCGAGCCGACCGCCATCAGCAAGGGGCGCCCGGTGGCGCCGAGTTCCGCCCGGGTCTTGGAGCGCAGCCGGTCGGGGTCGTCGTGGTCGGGGGCCGTGCGCGGGAGCGGCAGGGCGACAGCGGCGAGCCGGACGTCGCGGGCACCCCGGCGGCGGGCCCGGTCGACCAGGTCGGAGGAGGTGCCGAGGACCACCGACGCGGCCCGGGCCACCCGGCGTTCCAGCAGGCGCCTCAACTGGGCGCGCGCGCCGTCCACATGCGCCCGCGTGTGCCAGGTGACCACAAAGGGAATGCGCCGTCCGCCGAGCGCGAGCGCGGTGCGCAGTCCCGCGTGCAACCCATGGGCGTGCACCAGGTCCGCGTCGGCGCAGACGGCGCGGAGCGCGGCCAGGGCGGCGGGC
This sequence comes from Streptomyces sp. NPDC052040, assembly GCF_044548405.1. NCBI lineage: Bacteria > Bacillati > Actinomycetota > Actinomycetes > Kitasatosporales > Streptomycetaceae > Streptomyces > Streptomyces sp. NPDC052040. The sequence goes on from NZ_JBIUBV010000004.1 coordinate 427,250, forward strand.
TCGGTGCTGCGGTCCACGGGGACGTGCTGGGCGCCGACGCCGGTGAACTCGTGGTTGCGCTCGGCCTCAAGGGGGGCGCACACGGTGACCCGCACGCCCCTGGCGACCAGTCCGGCGGCCAGGGACCGCACATGCGCACTGCTGCCCGCGCTGCCCCCGCCGAGCACCTGCACGGTGCGCAGCGGCGTCCGGCCGTGCGCTGAGTGGCTGCTCGCGAGGCTCACGTGCCGGGCTCCTGGTTCGGCGTCGGGCGGTCACGAAGAAACGTACAGAAGGATCACGCGACGGGGGCGGACCGCGCGAAGTGCTCCGCGGATGACTCAAGCATGCCAGGGAGCAGGGGTGGTGCGGCACCGGCGGAGTGCCCCCAGGGGGGCGGGCGGAGCGTCCGGCGGCGCTCCCGCTCACTCCCCCGAGTGATCACGGACGGGGGGCGCGCCGGGGTGACACCGCGACGGCACCACGGAAGGGCACCGGAACGCGGGCGCGGGACGGCGCCGAGGAAGGACGCCGGGACAACGGCGCGGACGGCCCCGCGGAAAGGCGCCGGGACGACCCGGCGAAGGGCCGGGACGACGGCGCGGGACGGCACCACGGAAAGGCGCCGGAACGACGGCGCGGGACGGCGCCGCCGCACATGGTCGTCCCGTCACCCCCGGGCGGCCGCCCGGCGGCGCTTCCCGCCCGGCGGCCGGTCCCCCGGCCCGGGCAGCGCGCGGCCTCGAAGAGCACGGGCGGCACGCACGACCCGTACGAGCACGAGCAGCACGGATACCCCGTGCCGCTACGCGTCGGCCCGGGCCGCCGCGAGGAGTTCCTCCGCGTGGGCGCGGGCGGTCTCGGAGTCCTCCTGGCCCGCGAGCATCCGGGACAGCTCGCGGACGCGGTCCTCGCCCTCCAGCACCTTCACACCCGACCGCGTCACCGACCCGTCGTTCGTCTTCTCCACCAGCAGCTGCCGGTCGGCGAACGCCGCCACCTGCGGCAGATGGGTCACGACGACGACCTGCGCGGTCTTCGCCAGGCGGGCGAGACGCCGCCCGATCTCCACCGCCGCCTTGCCGCCGACGCCCGCGTCGACCTCGTCGAAGAGATAGGTGGGCACCGGGTCCGTCCCCGCGAACACGACCTCCACCGCGAGCATCACCCGGGACAGCTCACCGCCCGACGCGCCCTTGGCGATGGGCCGCGGCGGCGCGCCCGGGTGGGGCGCGAGCAGCAGCTCGACCTCGTCGGCGCCCGACGGCCCGCAGGCGACCGTACGCCCGCCGACCTCCACGCCCTCCGGGTCGTCCGTCTGCCGGATCTCGAACGACACCCGCGCGTGCGGCATGGCGAGCGAGGCCAGCTCGGCGGTGACGGCCGCGGCGAACCGCTCGGCGGCCTCCGTCCGGGCGTCCGTCAGCGCCTGGGCGAGGCCGCCCAGTTCGCCGCGCAGCCCGTCCCGCTCGGCGGTCAGTTCACCGATCCGGTCGTCGTCGCCGTCGAGTTCGGTCAGCCGCGCGGCGCTCTGCTCGGCCCAGGCGCGCACGGCGCCCACGTCCTCGCCGTACTTCCTGGTCAGCGCGGTGAGCGCGGCCCGCCGCTCCTCCACGGCCGCCAGCCGCCGCGGATCGGCGTCCAGGTCGTCGGCGTAGCCCGCCAGCTCCCCCGCCACATCGCCCAGCAGGATCCCGATCTCCCCGATCCGGTCGGCGAGCTGGGCCAGCGCGGGGTCGTGCGACCGCACCGACTCCAGGGCCCGGTGCGCGCCCGCGACCAGCGTGGCCGCGTCGACACCCTCGGGGTCCTCGGGGTTGCCCGCCAGTGCGGCGTGCGCGGCGGTCGCCGCGGACGCCAGCGCCTCCGCGTGCCCGAGCCGCTCGGCCTCCTCGGCCAGCTCCACGTCCTCACCGGGCCGCGGCTCCACGGCCGCGATCTCGTCGAGGCCGAAGCGCAGCAGATCGGCCTCCTGCGCCCGCTCGCGGGCCCGGGTGGTGATCTCGTCCAGCTCGGTGGCGACCGCCCGCAGCCGACGGTAGGCCTCGGCGTACTTGGCGAGCGGCACGGCGACCGCGTCCCCGGCGTACCGGTCGAGCGCCTGCCGCTGCCGGGACAGCTTCAGCAGGCCCTGCTGGTCGGTCTGGCCGTGCACGGCGACCAGTTCGTCGGCCAGCTCCGCGAGGAGCCCGACGGGCACGGAGCGGCCGCCCAGGTGCGCCCGGGAGCGCCCTTCGGCGGACACGGTACGGCTGATCAGCAGCGCGCCGTCGTCCAGCTCGGCACCGGCCTCCTCGGCGCGTACGGCGGCCGAGGCGTCCCGGGCCAGGGTGATCCGCCCCTCGACGACCGCGTTCCTGGCGCCGATCCGTACGAGCGCCGGGTCCGCGCGCCCGCCGAGCAGCAGGCCGAGGCTGGTGACGACCATGGTCTTGCCCGCGCCCGTCTCACCGGTCACGGCGGTGAAGCCGGGTGACAGCTCCACGACCGCGTCGTCGATGACTCCCAGCGACCGTATCCGCATCTCCTCCAACACGGAGAAGACCATACGAGGTCGGGCCGGGGATGTGCGAGCGGCCCTGTCACCCCGGAGAGGGACACCGCGCCCCGGCCCGGCCCGATCCGAACGAAAGACCCTAGTGCGGTGCGCCGCGCCACCCGGACACGGGAAGGGCGAACTTCGCCACCAGCCGGTCCGTGAAGGAGGCGTGGTGCAGCCGGGCCAGCCGTACCGGCACCGCTCCCCTCCGCACCTCGACCCTGGCCCCCTGCGGCAGCTCGACCGTGCGCCGCCCGTCGCACCACAGCACCCCGTGCGGGGTGTCCGGCTGCACCTCCACGGCGAGCACGGAGTCCGGCGAGGTCACCAGTGGCTTGGCGAACAGGGCGTGCGCGCTGATCGGCACCATGAGCAGGGCCTCCACCTCGGGCCACACCACGGGCCCGCCCGCGGAGAAGGCGTACGCGGTGGAGCCGGTCGGGGTGGCGCAGACGATGCCGTCGCAGCCGAAGCCGGTCACCGGCCGCCCGTCGATCTCCAGGACGACCTCGAGCAGCTTCTCCGCGGAGACCTTCTGCACGGCCGCCTCGTTGAGCGCCCAGTCGGTGTGCACGATGTCGCCGTTCTTGTGCACGACGACATCGACGGTCATCCGCTCCTCGACCTCGTACGCCTTCATCACCACCCGGTCGACGACCCGGTCCAGGTCGTCGCGCTCGGCCTCGGCGAGGAAGCCGACCCGGCCCAGGTTGACGCCGAGCATCGGCACCCCGGAGGCGCGGGCGAACTCGGCGCCGCGCAGCAGGGTCCCGTCGCCGCCGAGCACGATGAGCAGCTCGCACCCGTCGAGGCACTGCGGGGTGGCCTCCTTGATCAGCTCCACCTCGTCCGGCAGCGGCAGGTCCTCCGCCTCGGCCTCCAGGACGCGGACGCCGATCCCGCACCTCAGCAGTCCCTTGACCACCAGTTCGGCGCTGCGGACGGCCGCGGGGCGGCCGGTGTGGGCGAGCAGGAAAACAGTACGAGCTGAGTGCTGTGTCAACGCGGCCCCTCCACCACTGCACGGTCTACGTCGGCCGGGTCCAGTGCGGGTGCCCCGGCTCGCAGCCACAGAAAGTACTCGACGTTGCCCGAGGGTCCGGGCAGCGGACTGGCCGTCACGCCCTTCACCCCGAGCCCCAGTTCCGCGGCCCGTTCGGCCACTCCGCACACGGCCTCGGCGCGCAGCTCGGGGCTGCGGACGACACCGCCGCTGCCCAGCCGCTCCTTGCCCACCTCGAACTGAGGCTTGACCATCATCACCAGATCGGCGTCCGGCTTTGTGCACCGCACCAGGGCAGGCAGCACCAGGCCGAGCGGGATGAAGGACAGATCCCCCACGACTAGATCCACTGGTTCCCCATCGATCGCTTCGAGCGTCAACTCCCGTACGTTCGTACGGTCCTTGACGGTGACGCGTTCATCGCTCTGGAGCGACCAGGCCAGCTGCCCGTACCCGACGTCGACGGCGACGACCCGGGCGGCACCGGCACGCAGCAGGACATCGGTGAAGCCTCCGGTGGACGCACCGGCGTCCAGCGCCCGCCGCCCCTCGACCAGCAGGCCCTGCGGCACGAAGGCCTCCAGGGCGCCCGCCAGCTTGTGGCCGCCCCGGGACACGTACTCGGGGTCGCTGTCGTCCTGCACGACGACGATGGCGGCCGCGGTCTCCACCTGGGTGGCGGGCTTGGTCGCGACGGTCTTGCCGACGGTGACCCGGCCCGCGGCGATCAGCTGGCTCGCGTGCTCGCGCGAGCGCGCCAGCTTCCGTCGGACCAGCTCAGCGTCCAGACGGCGGCGTGCCACTCCTGCCACGTTCGGTTCAGCTCCTGTTTTCGTACGGTCGTGGGGGCACCGGAGGTCCCGGTCGGGCGTCCAGCGCGGTGAGCGCGTCGCGCAGCCCCCCGTGTACATCCTCGTACACCTCGATGTGGCCGTCCGTGGCGAGGTGGTCGGCGTCGGCCAGCCGCCCCAGCCGGGCGTCGACCTCGGCGTTGCCGGTGGGGGTCCGGTCCACGTTCAGCGGAGCCGGGGCCGCCGGGTCGGACTCGGGTCCGTCGGCGGGCTCCACGACGGTCCCGGCGCCGGCGTCCCCGGCGGGCCCGGCCACGGGTCCGGTGTGCGCCGCGGTCACAGAGTCGCTCATGCCCCGACGCTACCTCCTGGGCCTGGGGTACCGTCGCTCACGATGGCGACGATTGATGAGTGCCGTACGGCACTGGAGAAGTTCTCGGACACCCTGGCGGGCTCCGACGGGGACGTACGCGCGGCCGCGGCTCTCGACCGCTCGGTCAGCTGCCGCATCACCGATCTGGACGTGACCTTCGTGGGACGTCTGGAAGACGGCCGGATCCGGGTGCTCGACACGCTCCAGGGGCCGCCGCCGGGCAAGGCCCAGATCCGGCTGACGATGACCGGCGACGACCTGGTGGCGATGGTCGGCGGCGAGCTGCACTTCGCCAAGGCCTGGGCCTCGGGCCGGGTGAAGCTGGAGGCGGCCCTGCTGGACCTGCTGCGGCTCAGGAAACTCCTTTAGGGCCTCTCGTTTGGATCATGCCGGGCTCGCTCCAAACGAAAGACCCCAGCGGCTCGTCAGGAGACCCCTTCGGCCGCGACACGCACCCGTGCGCCGCGGGCCGCGGGAACCACCAGCGGCGTACCGGTCTCCGGGTCGTCGATGATCTGGCAGCGCAGCCCGAACACCTCCTCGACCAGCTCGGCCGTGACGATGTCCTTCGGCGCGCCCTCGGCGACCACCTCGCCCCCGCGCAGGGCGATGAGATGGGTGGCGTAGCGCGCGGCATGGTTGAGGTCGTGCAGCACCGCGACCAGCGTCCGCCCCTGCTCCTCGTGCAGTTCCGCGCACAGGTCGAGTACGTCGATCTGGTGCTGGATGTCGAGATAGGTGGTCGGCTCGTCGAGCAGCAGCAGCGGGGTCTGCTGGGCGAGCGCCATGGCGATCCACACGCGCTGCCGCTGGCCGCCGGAGAGTTCGTCGACATAGCGGTCGGCCAGTTCGCCGACGCCGGTCTGCGCCATCGCCTCCCGGACGATCCGCTCGTCCTCGCTCGACCACTGGCGCAGGATCCCCTGGTGCGGATAGCGGCCGCGGCCCACCAGGTCGCCGACGGTGATGCCGTCCGGCGCGATCGAGGACTGGGGCAGCAGGCCCAGGGTCCGCGCCACCTTCTTGGCCGGCATCGACTGGATGACCTCGCCGTCGAGCAGCACCCGGCCCTGGGACGGCTTCAGCATCCGGGACAGCGCCCGCAGCAGGGTGGACTTGCCGCAGGCGTTGGGGCCGACGATCACGGTGAACGAGTTGTCCGGGATCTCCACGGACAGCCGTTCGGCGATCACACGCTGGTCGTAGGCGAGGGTGACGCCCTCGGCGCTGAGGCGGTTCACTGTGCTCCTTGTGTCGTTCTGTCCGGGTGCGCCCAGGGCGATCGGAGTACTCATATGCGGCCCGCCCGGCGCTCGGTGACCAGCAGCCACAGCAGATAGACACCGCCGAGGACACCGGTGACCACGCCCACCGGCAGCTGGTCCGCGCCGAAGGCCCGCTGCGAGGCCCAGTCCGCGACGATCAGCAGGGTGGCGCCCATGGCCATGGAGGCCACCAGGTTCGGTCCGGGCGAGCGGGTCAGGCGGCGGGCGAGCTGGGGCGCGGTGAGCGCCACGAACCCGACCGGGCCCGCGGCGGCGGTGGCCCCGGAGGTGAGCAGCACCGCGGACACCATCAGCAGCACCCGTACCCGCTCCACGCGGACCCCGAGGGCGTACGCCACGTCGTCGCCCATCTCCGTCATCCGCAGGCCCCGGGACTGGGCGAGGACGAGCGGTACGAGGACGGCGCACAGCGCGAGCAGGGGCCAGACCTGGTCCCAGTCGCGGCCGTTGAGGGAGCCCGTCATCCAGACGACCGCGCGGGCCGCGTCGACGATGTCGGCCTTGGTGAGCAGATAGCCGTTGACGGCCGTCGCCACGGCGCTGACGCCGATACCGACCAGCACCAGCCGGTAGCCGTGCACGCCCTGCTTCCAGGCGAGCAGATAGATGGCGAGGCCGGTTGCGAGGCCCCCGACGAGCGCGCCGACGGCGACCTCGGTGGCGCTGCCGGAGAACAGCACGATCACCACCAGCGCCCCGGCCGTCGAGCCCTGGCCGAGGCCGAGCACGTCCGGGCTGCCCAGCGGGTTGCGGGAGACGGACTGGAAGAGGGCGCCGCCGAGCCCCAGCGAGGCGCCGACCAGCAGGCCCACCAGCACCCGGGGCAGCCGCAGTTCGTTGACGATGAACTCCTGGCCCGGGTTGCCGTCCCCGACCAGGGTCTTGAGGACGTCGGCCGCCGGAATCGGGAAGTCGCCGGTGCCGATCAGGACGACGGCCGCGGTGAGCGCGGCCGCCAGCAGCAGGGAGACGACGGTGACCGCCCGGACGTCGAGGCGCAGGGAGAGGCCGCCGGGGGTGCGCACGGTACGGGTGGTCTTCACAGCTGCGCCGTCCTGCGTCGTCGTACGAGGAAGATGAAGACCGGGCCGCCGATGACCGCGGTCACGATGCCGACCTGGAGTTCGGCGGGCCGGGCGACGATGCGGCCGATGACGTCGGAGCCGAGCAGCAGCACGGGCGACAGGACGGTCGCATACGGCAGGATCCAGCGCAGGTCCGGGCCGGTGAAGGACCGTACGGCGTGCGGGACCATCAGTCCGACGAAGACGATCGGGCCGCATGCGGCGGTCGCCGCACCGCACAGCACCGTGGCCGCGGCCATCGACAGCGCGCGGGTGCGGTTGAGATGGGCGCCGAGGGCGCGGGCGGTGTCGTCGCCCATGGCCATGGCGTTCAGCGGCCGGGCGAGGGCCAGCGCGAGGACCGTGCCGACCACGAGGAACGGCAGGACCTGCCGGATCGTCGTGTCGGTGGCCGAGGCCAGCGAACCGACCGTCCAGAAGCGCATCTTGCCGAGCGCCGCGTCGTCCGAGATCATCACGGCCTGGAGATAGCCGTAGAGGGCCGCGCTGATCGCGGTCCCGGCGAGGGCGAGCCGTACCGGTGTGGCGCCCCGGCTGCCGCCGAGGAACCACACGAGGGCTCCCACGGCGGCCGCGCCGGCGAAGGCGAACCAGACATAGCCGGTCAGGCTGGTGACGCCGAAGTAGGTGATGGCGGTGACGACCGCGGCGGACGCGCCCGCGTTGATGCCGAGCAGTCCCGGGTCGGCCAGGGGGTTGCGGGTGAGCGCCTGGAGGACGGCACCGGACAGGCCGAGGGCGGCACCGGCGAGCAGCCCGAGGACCGTGCGCGACAGCCGGTCGTCGACGACCACATCGGTGTAGTTCCCCGTGTCGTGGAACAGGCCGTGCCAGACCTGCTCCGGCGAGAGCCCCTTCGCGCCGATCGCGATGCTCGCCAGCGCCACGAGCGCCAGGATCACCAGCGAGAGAAGGAGTCCAAGGGTGCGTATCGCCCGGCGGGTTGGGAGCGCGGGGGCGGTCTCCGCGCGCGGTTCAGGAGGACTGTCGACCAACACGTAGTTAGGTTAGCCTACCCTCTCATCAACCGATCCAGCCCACGGCTCACAGCCCCAGCCGGGCGAGCGCCTTCTCCCCGTCCAGTCCGCACGAGCCCTCACCGGCCGCCGTCCAGGCCGCCGCGCACAGGGCCCGCAGCCCGTCCAGGGGCTCACCCTCGCCCGCCAGTTCGAGCCGGTCCTGCCCGGCCGTCGCCGTCCAGCCGCCGCAGCGGAAGCCGTCGCCCGCCTCTTCGACCTCAGGCTGACCCGTGCCAAGACCCCGCAGGTCCGCGTCGACATAGGTCGGCCGGTGGTGCGCGGGGGCGGCCAACAGCTGAGCGCCGTCGGTCACCCCGGTCAGGACCAGCAGCGAGTCCACCCCGCCGTTGAAGGCGCCCTCGATGTCCGTGTCGAGCCGGTCCCCGACCACCAGCGGCCGCCGGGCCCCGGTGCGCAGGATCGTCTCCCGGTGCATCGGCGGCAGCGGCTTGCCCGCCACCTGCGGTTCGGCGCCGGTCGCGATCCGTACGACCTCCACGGCGGCCCCGTTGCCGGGCGCGATACCCCGCGCGCCCGGAATGGTGAGGTCGGTGTTGGACGCGAACCAGGGCACCCCGCCCGCAATGGCGTAACACGCCTCGGCGAATCGCCCCCAGGGCAGCTCGGGGCCCCCGTATCCCTGCACCACGGCCGCCGGATCGTCCTCGGCCGACTCCACCGGCACCAGACCGCGCTCCCGCAGGGCGACCCGCAGCCCCTCCCCGCCGATCACCAGGACCCGCGACCCGGCGGGCACCTGCTCGCTGATCAGCCGGGCCACCGCCTGCGCCGAGGTGACCACGTCCGACGCCTCGGCCGGTATCCCCAGCTCGGTGAGGTGCGCGGCCACCGCATCGGGCGTGCGCAGGGCGTTGTTCGTCACATACGCCAGATGCATGCCGCCCGATCGTGCGGACCCGAGCGACTCCACGGCGTGCGCGATCGCCTGCCCGCCCGCGTACACCACTCCGTCCAGGTCGAGCAGCGCCGTGTCGTACGCCTTGCTCAGCGGGCGCCCACTGCCCTCGGGCCGCGTCCTGACGGTCTGGCTCATTACCATCGCTCCTCGTTCGCTTGTTTCCCCGATCATCCCCCACGGCACCGGCACACTTACGATGCACCAATGAACACAGCAGGTCCCAGGGACGTACCAGCGGGCAAGGGCCTCGAACTGACCCCCTTCCGGGGCCTGCGCTACGACCCGGACCGCGTCGGCAGTCTCGCCGCGGTCACCTCGCCGCCGTACGACGTCGTCGTACGCCCGGACGGTCTCCTGCACCTGGAGTCGGCCGATCCGCACAACATCGTGCGCCTCATCCTGCCCCAGGCGGCCACCCCGGCGGCCCGTACCAAGCAGGCCGCCAGCACGCTGCGCCGCTGGCTGGACGAGGGTGTTCTGCGGGCCGACACCGAACCCGGGCTCTATGTCTACGAGCAGCGGGGCAACGGCCTCGTCCAGCGGGGCGTCATCGGCGCGCTGCGGGTGTCGCAGCCGTCGGACGGCGTGGTCCTCCCCCACGAGGACGTGATGCCGCATGTGATCGCCGAACGGGCGGCCCTGATGCGCGCGACCTCCGCCAATCTGGAGCCCCTGCTGCTGACCTACCGGGGCAACGGGTCCGCCACCGGCGCGGGCGCCGTCATCGAACGCACTGCCGAACGTTCTCCGCTGTTGCGCACCACCACGGAGGACGGTTTCAGCCATTGCCTGTGGGCGGTCACGGATCCTGCCGAGGTCGCCGAGGTCCAGACGGAGCTGGCCCGCCACCAGGCCCTGATCGCCGACGGCCACCACCGGTGGGCCACCTATCTGCGGCTGCGCGCGGAGCACGGCTCTCCCAGCCCCTGGGACTACGGCCTGGTCCTGCTGGTGGACACCGCCCGCTATCCCCTGCGGGTGCGGGCGATCCACCGTCTGCTGCACCGCCTTCCGGTGGCCGACGCGCTGTCCGCGCTGACCGGACTCTTCCGCGTCCGCCGTCTGGACGTGCCGCTGCCCAAGGCCCTGGACGAGCTGGCCGAGGCGGCCGGCCGGGGCAACGCCTATCTGCTGGCGGGCGACGGCGCCTTCCATCTGGTGGACCGGCCGTCCCCGGAACTGCTGGCCCGTACGGTGCCCGCGGACCCGCCGGAGGCCTGGCGCTCCCTGGACGCGACCGTGCTGCACGCGACACTTCTGGAGCATGTGTGGCACATTCCGGAGGACTCCCCGGAGCACATCGCGTACATCCATGACACGGCCGCCACGGTGGAGAAGGCCGAGCAGGAGGGCGGTACGGCCGTGCTGCTGCACCCGGTGCGCGAGGAGGTCGTGCGCGAGCTGGCCCGCCAGGGGGTGACGATGCCCCGCAAGTCGACGTCGTTCGGCCCCAAGCCGGCGTCGGGTCTGGTCCTGCGGGCCCTGACCACCTCCTGACCGGCCGAATACACCCGAACAGCCCAGCGGGGCGGGATCCCGGTCGGATCCCGCCCCGCTCTGTTGCCCGAACGTCAGTCCCGGCGCGCTTCGCCCTCGGCGTCGTCAGCGGCCTCGGCGTCCTCGACCGGTGCGACCGGGGAGGAGGACGTGTCGCCGTCGGCGCCGCCCTTCTCGCCCTTGTCCTCGCCCTTGTCCTCGTCGTCGGCCTGCTCGTCGAACGCGTCGACGAACTCGACTCCGTCCAGCTCGGCGAGGCGGTCGGAGGCGTCCGTGCTGCCGTCCTTGTCGGACTCGAGCGCCTTGGCGAACCACTCGCGCGCCTCGCCTTCCCGCCCGGCGGCCAGCAGGGCGTCGGCGTACGCGTACCGCAGGCGCGCGGTCCAGGGCTGTACGGAGTTGGAGGCCAGCTCCGGGCTCTGGAGGGTCACGATGGCGGCATCGAGCTGGCCCATGTCGCGGCGGGCACCGGCGGCGACGAGCCGCATCTCGACCTGGCCGGCCTTGTCGAGCTTGTGCACCTCGGGCGCACCGGCCATGTCCAGGGCCTTCTCGGGACGGCCGAGGCCACGCTCGCAGTCGGCCATGAGGGGCCACAGCTCGATGTGCCCGGTCATCCGCCGGGCGGCCCGGAACTCGGCGAGCGCCTCGCTGTACTTCTGGCTGGCGTACGCGGCGAAACCGGCGGCCTCGCGCACGGCGGCCACCCTGGAGGCAAGCCGCAGCGCCACCTTCGAGTACCCGTAGGCGCCCTCGGGGTCCTCGTCGATGAGCCGGGCCACCATCACCAGGTTCCTGGCGACGTCGTCCGCGAGCGTCTTGGGCAGGCTCTGGAGTTCCTGCCGTACGTCCTTGTCGATCTCCTCGCCGGTGACGTCCGCGGGGATCGGCAGCCGCTTGATCGGCTCGCGGTCACGGTCCCGCTCGTCACGGAACCGGCCACCGCCACGGCGGTCGTCGCCTCGGCGGTCGTCGCGCCGGTCATCGCGCCGGTCGTCACGGCCTCGGAAGCCGCCGGGACGTCCACCGCGGTCGTCGCGCCGGGGACCACGCGGACCGGTACCCCGGTCGTCCCGCCCGCGGAAGCCCCCGCGGTCGTCACGCCGGTCGTCGCGCCGGTCATCGCGGCGCTCGGTGGGACGGTCGTCGCGGCGCTCGTCGCGGCGGAAGCCACCGCGGTCGTCGTCACGGCGGAAGGACGGGCGGTCGTCGTCGCGGCGGAACCCGCCACGGTCGTCTTCCCGACGGAACCCGCCACGGCGGTCGTCACCACGGCGGTCGTCACGGCGGGGGTACCCGCCCCGATCGTCACGGCGGTCGTCACGGCGGTCGCCGGGACGGTCGTCGCGGCGGAAGCCGCCACGGTCCCCGCGGTCCCCCCGCTCCCCGCCGCGCCGGTCGTCGTCACGGCGGAAGGGAGGACGTCCGCCCTGCTCGCGGTCGTCCCGCCGGAAGCCACGGTCCCGGTCGTCACGGCGGTCATCGCGGCGCTCGTCACGGCGGTCGGTGGGACGGTCGTCGCGGCGGAAGGCCGGGCGGTCGCGGTCGTCACGGCGCGGACCGCTCGGCCGGTCGTCGTCGCGGCGGCCGTAGCCGGAACGGTTGTCGTCGCGGCGGCCGTAACCCGGGCGGTCGTCGTCACGGCGGCCGAAGCGCCCGCGGTCGTCGTCGCGACGCCCGTAGGAGCCACGGTTGTCGTCGCGACGGCCGGCGCCTCCACGGTCGTCGTCGCGACGGAAGGCGGGACGGTCACCCTCGCGACGGAACCCGCCACGGTCGTCGTCCCGGCGGAAGCCCGGACGGTCGCGGTCGTCACGGCGCGGACCGCTCGGACGGTCGTCGCGGCGGAACGGCGGACGTCCGCCGTGCTCGCGGTCGTCCCGCCGGGGGTACCCGCCACGGTCGTCACGGCGGTCGTCACGGCGGAAGCCACCGCGGTCGTCGTCGCGGCGGAACCCGCCACGGTCGCCGCGGTCCCCGCCACGGTTGCCGCGGTCCCCGCCACGGTCGTCACGGCGGTCGTCACGGCGGAAGCCACCGCGGTCGCCGTTGCCCCCACGGTCGTCGCCGCGGCGCGGCGCCCCGCGGTATCCGCCGCGGTCACCACTGTCCCGTCGGCGATGGTCGCGCTCGGGGCGCTCGTCGGGAGAGTTGGTGGACATGGGTGACTCCTGTCTTCGGTACCGCAAAGCCATTCTCGCGCAGCCGGGTACCCGGCGCGCTTCGGAAAAACAAAAAAGGACCCCTGGTCCCAGCGAATTCGCTGGGACCAGGGGTCCTCCAAAGATTGTTCGGCGGCGTCCTACTCTCCCACAGGGTCCCCCCTGCAGTACCATCGGCGCTGTAAGGCTTAGCTTCCGGGTTCGAAATGTAACCGGGCGTTTCCCTCACGCTATGACCACCGAAACCCTAATGGTTTCGAGCGAACAAGCACACTCTTCAATTGATGTTCTGCTTTGAAACCGACAACGGATCGTTGTCTCAGAACAAACACAGTGGACGCGAGCAACTGAGGACAAGCCCTCGGCCTATTAGTACCGGTCACCTCCACACGTTACCGTGCTTCCAGATCCGGCCTATCAAC